>NZ_JAVIIW010000034.1:0-73058 GCF_033977205.1 Mesorhizobium album
GCCGGTGCATAGTGAGCATCGTCACGCAACTCGTGCGGGGTGGAGGGCAAATCAACCAGAGGGTCAAGACCGCGGTAGATGTCTGATGACGGAGACCTCGCAGACGAGGGGAGGGAGGGCAAATCAACCAGAGGGTTAAGACCGCGGTAGATGTCTGACGACGGAGACCTCGCAGACGAGGGCGTGGAGGGCAAATCAACCAGAGGGTCAAGACCGCGGTAGATGTCTGAGGACGGAGACCTCGCAGACGAGGGCGTGGAGGACTGCATCTGCGTGGTGAGCCAATCCCAAGCCCCCTCGAACGGAGTATGCGGAGCTGAGGAAAACTCTTGAAACGAGCTGGCCTGCTGGGCCCCTGCGAAGGCCGAGGACGAGCTAGGCTGCGCAAGGTCTTTTTGAATGAGGTCTCGCAGCTGGTTCCAAGACGGGTCGGCTGGAGGCAGGGGGAAAGGCGACAAGGAAGCGGTTTGCGCCGCCGCTTTGTGTGCGCGGCTTTCATCCTGGCGCCAACCCGCCTGCCCGTTGGCGGCCAAGTGCAGGACCTCGTTTGCTGCGGACATCTGTCGAAATCTCTGAAAGAAGCTCCACGCGCTGCGGAACCCACGTGATTCGTTCTTCTTGTACTCTTCAACCGCACGGTTCAGCACCGCAGGTTCAATCCGGGCAACACCCTTACCAAAGTTCTCAGTGAGCCAATCATTGAAACGCAGCAAAACAGGTCGATAATTCCTAATCGTTCTCCCGTAATATCCTTTACTGGCGGCTTCGTTACAGGCAGCCTCAATCACTCTGGTGTCTTCGGTGACAGGACGATGGTCTTTGGTGACAGGACGATGGTCTTTAACTGTCACCCGCTGTTCGGCCTTGGTCTGCCGGAGCCTTCTCAACGCTGGTGTTATACGCCAGGCCTCGCGGCCCGCATAGGCTTTCGCCAGCGCGTCCAACTCCGGACTTTCAAGCCGGTCGGCGATTTGCGTCCGGTGGTTCTGCGCAAGCCATTTGCTGAACTTACGCAGCGCCACGATGTCGGTCTTCACCGTGTGTGAGTTTATTTTGTCGGCGGTAGCTTTTGCCTCGTAGGTGGCAAAGAGTTCCTCATCGTCCCTGCTACTAGGTTTCCGAGCGACGGTCATCCGCTCTCCGGCAGATGCTTGCCGGATTCTAATCAACGCAAGGTTGATGTGACGGAGTAGTATGGGATCGCTGCCCGCGAAGTCCCTAGCCAGGCTGTCCAATTGCCGATCCTGAATCCTGCCACTGATTTGGCTCTGGTGGTTCTTTGCAAGCCATGCGCTGAACTTACGCAGCGCCGCTAAGTCGGTCTTCACCGCGGTTACGTTGCCGGCTGTGGCCTTTGTGTGGTAGTCGGCGAAGACCTCGTCATCCTGCGTGACCGGTCGAGCGCCCCGAGCAACGGTCACCCGCTTTCCGGCAGATGCTTGCCGGAGTCTGGTCAACGCAAAGTTGATTTGACGCAGTAGTAGGGGATCGTTGCCCGCGTAGTCCCTAGCCAGGCTGTCCAATTGCTGATCCTGAATCCTGCCGCGGATTTGGCTCTGGTGGTTCTTTGCAAGCCATGCGCTGAACTTACGCAGCGTCGCCAAGTCGGTCTTCACCGTGGTTTCGCTCACTTTGTCGGTTGTGGCTTTTGTGTGGTAGTCAGCGAAGACCTCGTCATCCTCCGTGCTAGGTCGATTCCGGCCAACTATCACCTGCCCTTCGGCCTGGGCCTGTCGGAGCCTGCCCAATGCTGAGTTGATTTGACCAAGTAATTTGGTATCGCCGGCCGCGCAGAGCTTCACTAGGCTGTCCAGTTGCCGATCGTGAATCCGGCCGGCGATTTGGCTCTGGTGGTCCTTGGCAAGGCGCACACTGAACTTCCGCAACGCCGCTATGTCTTTCGAAATCCTGTTCTGGCTGATTTGATTTCCCTTGGCCGTAGCCAGCCTGCGGTAGGTGTTAAAAAGCAGCTCGTCTGGGTGGCGGCGTTCTCGCTTACGCAGCAGCGCAGTTCGCTGCAGGAGGACAGCTTGGTAGCGCGCCTCGGTCGGCTCTGTGGGAGGTTCGCTGATTGGACCGCCCGGTTGATTGGCCGGAGGCTGCCCTAAACCTGCCCGGGGAGCGCGAGGTAGGGGGCTGTGGGGAGCGCTTCTCAAAGGGACGCCTGGGAGGTTGACCGGCGGTGGCAGGGAAGCCAAATCTTGCAGGCAAGCGCCTCCAATCGCTGGGTCGCCTGCAGACACCGACACAGCATGGCCGCCGGACTGCGGAAGCTCCTCCTGATCGACGTTTGGGGCAGGCGAGTTGGTCACGCCATCAATTCCCTGCCAAAACTTCGCCGAAGCGAAACTTTCAGCCGGTAAGCGGGCACCGCGATCGGCGGCTGCAAGAATCTCGTCGTGGTAGACACTTGGCGCAGGCGAGTGGGGCGGTGGACCCGGGGTTGGATTGACCGGCCGAGGCACGCTTCCTTGTAGCTCGTTCAGTCGCTGCTCAAAACTCCTCTGCTCGACCTGGTGCTGTTGCAACCCTGCTTCATCTCTTCGGGCGGGATCTGAGGCGGGGGACGCACCGATATTGTCGAAGAGATCCATCCTACTTCCTTTGCAAGTTCCGAGCACTTTAAGCGGTTCTATCTCTACGGTGCTTGGCTTTCGGCAATCTGACGGAGGCAGCAATGCAGTGGAAGCCATCGTCATTCGGGCGCACGAGTTTTTGAGATGGACCGTGGTGGGATTCTTCATGAAACGAGAGGAGTCAATTTCTCATTTCGCCCGACACCTCCGGTTCGATCGGAGACATTTGCGCATGTTGCTTTTGAGACAATTGCAAGATGCGCCGGCTGTCGCTGGTCCACGGAGGTCGATCATGGCGATCTGCCGACGGCAGCCACGCCAGGAACCAGCGCTGTGCAATTTGTACCGCAACTGTCTCGGCCTCTGCCGCAGAGTACCGCGTTCCGTAATGGCTCGCCATCTCCGCATAGGTTCTGTTGAGACCGGGGTCGCAGCGATCGGGGTTGGTTACGGCGGCCTTGAGATTGTCGCACTTTCGTGTCCCGAACGGTTATGTGCCCTGAGAGTCATAATATAACCAGGGACCAGGAACTTCGGCACGCCACCCGGAAGAGGTTCGTGTGCACGCCGATCCGGCCAGGCAGGCTCTCGCTCGGGCAACGCTTCGGAAGACAGTGTAGTTTGAGGCGTCCATCGCTGCTACGAGCAGCGAGCGGCGGTGGCGCGGTGGATCTTGAGGTGACCGAGCATGCGCTCGATCCGGTTACACTGTTTGGCCGGATCGATTTTTCCGCAGGTAGACAGGTGATCAGAAAGGAGCGAATGGCGCCTATCAACACACACGCAAGGCAAGTGGCACATGACTTGTGACGGCGGACCAAGCGCGCTGAGTAGTAGCGGGCGTCGCGATGGTAGCGAACATTGCGATAATTCTCCAAAACATGTGAGTTGGCCGGCCACATAGACGATTCTGGCTTGCCCATGGTCCATAGCGGCACAGTAGCCTGCGCAATCACAGAGAACCGATTTGTATACTTGTCTAGACTAACCCAGCGGCATGGAGTGCTCTCGCAACTGGCTCGAAATACTGCATAGGAACAGGTTTTCCTAACTTGGTTGTTTGGATGAGCTGACGCGCCAGGCCATCATCGTCGACAATACTTAGACGTAGCGCCTGCGCCGCTCCGAAGATAGGTGAAACGGCCTCGCCCTCGCCGCGGCAAACCAAGACCGGCACCCCAGTCTCGCCCCTCACGTAACGCAGACCGACCAATATCGCCCGCCCTCTCAAGATCAATGTGGCGTGATGCACGCCAAGCGGAGGTTCGCTAGCCATCTCTTGACGTAGGCGACGTTGTTCATGCTTCAACTCTGGCGTACCTTCTTGTTCCTTCCTTTCGCGCTTGACCTCGGTCTCAGTCATGCGCATGTCGCGCAAAAACAACCAGCGTTGGAGCAGGAGATCGATCAAGCCGCCGACCAGAAGTGCACCGGCACCAATCCCGACCAGCAGTTTCACCTCCGTAAAGACGAAGCCGAGGCACGAAATGCCGCAGACCGGCAGATAGACCATCGTTTTCCACATGCCCAGAATAGAAAAAAGAAAGATAGCGCCGAGGACTAATAGCTTCACCAGCGCCTTGCCAAGGTCGGTTAAGGAGCGCACCGTCACGATGCGCTTCAGTCCCTGAAAAGGATTGATTTTTTCAAACTTGGGCGCCATCGGCTCGAACGAGAAGAGTAGTCCACCGTTAGAGATGAACGCGGCCGAGACCGCCGCGGCGGCTACAGTTCCAAGCAGCGGGCCGACTGTCGTCACGGTGAGTTCGGTCAAGAGAATTAGCGCTTGCCCGACAGCGATATTGAAAGGCAGATCCTGCAGCTTGTCGGTCAATAATACCGCTTCGATGCATTTGTCTTCGATCGCGCTAGCTCTTAACCACAGATAGCCGAGACCGGCGCAGGTGCCGACGGCGCGGACGAAATCGGTGTTGCGCGCAATCTGCCCCTTCTTGCGTGCATCGCTTAGCTTCTTGTGAGTGCCCGGGTGTTTCTTCTCTTCGCTCGTGCTCATTTCAGCATCTTTTCGAACGCCTCGAGCCCGCCTTTGGCCTGTGCGATATCTGACGCCATGGCGTCGATGAGATACGCAGTGTAGGTGACCATAATGATCGGAAAGCCGATATTTTTGATTGTCGGGGAAAGACGGTTCGACTTGAGTTGCGGGGCAAAGCGGGTAAGGATCATTATCGAAATGTCAACTAGCAACAGAAAGGCCACGACAGGCCCGGAGACTAGTAAACTCGTCACCATAATCCGGTCGAGGAGGGCGATTAATTCCATTGCCCCTTGTGAGGTCAGCGTGGGGTAAAATTGATATACGGGCCAGATTGAGTAGCTGCCATAAAGGCCGCCGATCATGATCTCCAGACCTTCCGATGCGACGAAGATCGTGATCGCTGTGATTCCGAGAAAAAGTCCCATCGCGGATGCCTGAGTGTTCGTCGCGGGGTCTACCGGACCGACTTGGCTGGTGATGCCGCGCTGGGTGTCGACAAGCTCACCGGCCGCCTGGAGGCTCCATATCGGGATTCCGAGCGGAATCCCAAGTAGCAGCCCGACAAAAATCTCCTTCAAACCGAGCAGTGTCACTTGGATGAAACGGGTATCAGTATCGAGCAGCTGTAACCCGTCTCTGATGGGTGCCAAGCACGGTAGCCCGAACGCGACAGCAAGGCATGTTCTGATCAGCCCGCCAATTTGAGACCGCGTAAATACTGGCAGGACCAGCATAATGCCGACAGCGCGAGCCGCAGCAAGACCGGCGGCGATGATGAGTTCGATGGCCGCATGGATGAGCATTTGGGCGTCGGTGGGTGACCAACCAGACATCATGAAGGCTAGTAACTCGGTATAATCGCGGGAAACTGGGAGAACACGTAATCGGCTTGCTCGATGAGCGGAGCGCTTAGCACAGGAGCAAACAGAACAATGATCGCAACAACGACCAATAGTTTCACTGTCAGGTGCAAGGTTTCGTCCTGAATCTGTGTTGCCGCCTGGATAATGCCGATGCCCAGGCCGACAACCACAGCGGCAATGAGTGGCGGCAGAACCCAAATCATGAAAACGATTAAGGTTTGGCTCATTTGGGCTACAATGCTGGCCTCATCCATGCTCAACCTCCCGGTGTTGTATAACTCAACACAAGCCCGTGCATTAGTCGGGACCAGCCATCAATAGTAACAAATAGAAATAGTTTGAAAGGGACAGCTATCATTGTGGGTGATACCATTGACATGCCCATCGCCATCAAAATCGTGGTTACGATGAGATCGATGCAGATAAACGGAAGATAAAGAAGAAAGCCAATTTCGAAGGCACGCTTGAGTTCTGAAATTAGAAAGGATGGTACGAGAATGGCGAAATCATCAGGTGTCGTCCTGGCGCGCATTTCCTCTGGCCAGACTTGTTTGGTCGACGATAGGAAAAATCGACGCTGCTCTTCGCTTGTGAACTTCTTGAGATAGCCACGCAAAGGCTCTCGTCCCTCTTCAGCAGCGGTAACCCAGTCGTCGAAGGTCTGATAGTGGAGTTTCGGGTCCGTGACGCGCGCATAGGTCTGCTCGATAACAGGCGCGCTAACGAAAACGGTGAGAATTAATGCCGTCGCGTAAAGAACTATATTGGGGGGTATCGTCTGCGTCCCGAGCGCGTTGCGGACGAGGAAGAGAACCACAGATATCTTTATAAAGGCCGTGGTTGTGACGACTGTGAGCAGCAGCAGACCCAGCCCAGCCGTAACCGCAAGAAGCGCCAGAATCCCGGGTTGGATCTCACTCATTGCATGCCAACCCGCCACGTAGCCTGATGCCAAGCTCGTCGCCGATGCGCACGATGTCGCCACGGCCGATACGCCGGCCGTTGGCAACTATATCGATCGGACCGTCGACCGGCCGACCAAGTTCGAAGATATGCCCTTCGCCGGCACTCCTCAGTTCCCCTAGCGGCATCAGCCAGCGGCCGCATTCAAAAACCAGAGTGATTTCGATATCGTCGAGCTCGGCATCCGATGGCCCTTGCTGCAATTCCGGTTCTGTCATGATGTGCGCACTCTCCAAGGGGCATGGTTGCGGGCGGAAAGGCCCCCGCTGGATCAGGCGGTCGTCCGCAACATCTGCCACGGCCCAGAGCCGGCCCGCAGAGAGGATGATCTGATCGCGGTGGAACGGTAATACGTCTGGTATCAAAGCATCACCGGCAGATGTTTTGCGAATAAGCGCCGCCGGAACGCAAAGCGAGCCGATCTTTCCTGCAACCAGGACCGGGAGCTCTGCGGGTAATTCGCACGGTTGTCGCGGCAACTGTCGAAGCAGATCTCCCAGGGCGTGGAACGCGAACGGCACCGGGCCATCTAGAGGCGAGAATAGGCACAGACGAGCTTTGCCGTTGATCGGGCCGCAGGCGACGTCATATTCGAGATAGGGAGGTGGCATGGTGGTTTCGCGCAGCTGAGCCAGTTGCACGTCCTGCCGTGTCTGAGCCTCGAGTCGAGCGAGAAGCGGCTCAAGTGCGAGTTCGAGAACCATTGAACCGGTTGGCTCGGAAGGCAAGCCAATGCCGCCCTGCACGGTCGAGATGAGCCTCTCTATCAGTGCACGGGAGATCGACAAGACGATCGTCTCATCTCCGAGCCGCCAAATGCACTCGAGCATCGGAATGGGAAGCGATTCCGGCTGCCAGACAAGCCGTCCTATTCGCACCGATAGCGGCTCGTCGCCAAGTCGGCACTGAAAAGGCGTGCGGGGGTGTGCGCACTCGTTGAGCCACGAGACGACGTCGTGGGACAGACTTAGCTTTGGCTTCAGTGAATCGTGTGTGCTCAAAGTGTTTTCGGCTCTACAAGACGGCACCATTGCGACACGACAAGAATGCTAGCGGTCATCAGATTGACTTGCCCGCCACATCGGTGAGCGAGACACTCGCGTACCGAAGCAGGATCTCATCCTCGGCCTCCGTCTCGGCTGCGGTCTGAGAGTGGATATCGACGCCGCGCCGGACGTCGTCCTCAATTTGTTGCCACTTGTGCCTTGCCGCCGAACAGCTGATCCAGTGCGACCTTGCCTCAGACGCCGCTGTCTCGGTCTGTTCCTGAGCGATGCAGGCGTTATCAAGCGTCTTGCGCCTCGAGGCGACCTCAGCCTCAAGGCGCTCTATGTGGAGATGGCCTTGGTCGAGCGTCTGGATGGACAAGGCATCAAGCGATGCAAACCGTTGGTAAAGCTCCATTTCCGCCCTTGCGCAGTGTTGTTGTGCGATTGCAAGCTCGCGGGAAGCATGCTGTGCGGCCTCGGCCGCTAGGTGGGCCTTAGCTTCCTTTTTGGACAGCTCACGAAGGGCGCTACGCTCTCGCATATCCTTCAAAAGCCGCAAGCTCGTAGCGTGGAGACAATTCATGCGGTCAGCTGCAACATCCATGCGAAGGTTTCCTCAAAGTCGCTCGCCTCGTCTTCTCCCTGACGCAAAAATTCCTGCAGGTCGCCGATCGAGTCGATAGCCCTGTCAGTAAGCGGATCGTTGCCTTGCTTGTATTCGCCGACCTTGACCAAAAACTCGGACTCGGCATAGCGCGAGAGGAGATCACGGAACGTCGATGCCGCCTTGCGATGTGCCATAGACACGACCGCATCCATTACGCGGCTGCGACTTTGCAGCACATCGATCGCGGGGAAATGGGATCGCGCAGCGATCGTGCGTGAGAGGACGACATGGCCATCGAGAATGCCGCGCGATTCTTCTGCGATGGGATCCCCCACGCCGTCACCTTCGACAAGCACTGTATAGAAGGCCGTAATTGAGCCACGCTCGCCCATGCCCGCGCGCTCCAGCAGGCCTGGCAGCATGGCAAACACGGAAGGCGGAAAGCCTCGCCGGGTCGGCGGCTCGCCCGCAGCAAGTCCGATTTCGCGCATGGCCCGGCAAAAGCGCGTCAAGGAATCCATCATCAGAACGACGCGTTGTCCTTGTTCGCGAAAATGTTCGGCAAGTGCGCTTGCCATGTGAGCACATTGCGCCCGCTCCATTGCCGAGCGGTCGGATGTTTCGACCACAACGATCGTACGACGAAGAGCCGCTTCCCCAAGGTGTCGCTCAACGAATTCGCGCACTTCCCGCCCGCGCTCGCCAATGAGGGCAACTATGTTAACGTCGGCGGCCGCGCCCTTTATGATCTGCGATAGTAACGTTGACTTGCCGCAACCAGGCTCTCCATAGATCCCGATCCGCTGGCCTTCGCCGCATGTCAGGAGACCATCCAAGGCGCGGATGCCAAGTGGGAATGGTCGCTCGATCATGCGCCTTGTCATGGGGTTGGGCGCCTTGCCCCGAAGCGGGCGCGTTTGGCCGGCTTTGAGAGCGCCTTTGCCGTCGAGGGGACGGCCAAAGCTGTCGATCACGCGGCCAAGCAAATCGGGGCCGACTGGCACTTCATGCATTCGACCGCTAGCAACCACTTCTGCGCGACTGGACAGGCCCACCATGTCACCGATCGGGGTGAGCAGCACGCCATTTTGAAGGAAACCGATCACCTCGGCTTCGAGAGAGCGTCCGGTGCGCGGATCCTGCAACAGACAAAGTTCCCCAATTCGAGCATCCGGCAACACGGCATGGAGGACCGTACCGACGGCCCTAGTTAGGCGTCCGCGCACGACACGCGTGTCGATATGCTTTGCGGTCGATCTCAGAGACGAGAGCGCCGCATCCATTGTCCTGTCTACAGCCGGACTGCCGCGTTGTGGTAGCAGTTCGGTCATAGCTCGCCTTGTTCAGCATGCAATCCAAAGCCGAGGCGCAGCGCCCGCAATTGCGCATCAAGTCCAAGATCGACATTGCCATAGTCGCTCCACAGCACGCATTGCTGCGGCGACAGCGCCGGATCCGGATCAACTCGAACTTTCGGCCGGCCTTCCCGTCCATCGTACGCAGCGAACTCGCCTGCGACGGCATCGGCTTGCGTGGGACACACCTTAAGGCGGACTTCCGCGCCGCCTTTCCGTTCGATCGCGTGGCGAACGGCGCTCACCAACAGCTCACCGGGGTCAAAAGCGCCCAGCAGGTCGCTTACGATCTGCATGACGAGTTGTGGCAATTGCTGCTCCAGGGCTGCCCTTTGGCGTGCCGCTTCAGAGACGGACTGCGCAATTAGCCGTGCCATTTCCTCAGCGCCACGATTCATCCCCTCACTACGTCCGCGCTCCCGTTCCCGCTGATAAGCTATGCGGGCCCAGCGGCGAACCCGCAGCAGATACCGTTCCGCCGCCGCGCGCGCCTCAAAGGCATTGTGCCAGATTTCGAGCTCACTGGCCGGGACCAGCGGCCCGACGGGGCGCATCCGCGGAGCGACCGGCGCTACGATATCGTCGAGCGTCATATCGCCGGGACCTCCGTCCTCAGATACGACAGCACAAGCGAAAACAATTGGTCTGCGGCATCGCGGTGTTCGGTCGCAGGATTCTCGGCCGCGGTCCCGACAGGCAAGCGTAGGAACACCCGGTGGCGGTCGAGCAAAGAATGCTCATCGAGCCAAACCCCAAGACAGGCTAATCCATCGTGTTCAATCCGTTGGGCGAGTTTTTCCGGATCCGCGATCAAGCTGGTTGAGATCGCCTGCGCCTGGTGTCGGATGCCAAACGTATGCGCTTCAGCGCCGATACGTTCGATCAGAACGGCAAGTTCAGACTTGGAAACCAGCTTCAGCAGCGAACGGGCATGCCAGATACTACCGGCAAACACAGCAGCTTGGCGCGGATCATGCCCATGCAGAAGGTCCGGCCCCCAGCCGCTTCCATTCAGGTCCATTCCATCGTCGAGGAGTAATTTTGCCAGTCTTGGCTGCAGTCTTTGGTTGTTCTGCAACCGCACCAACGTCGCAGCCGACAAAGCCGGGTCAAGGCGTGCAGCAAGGCGGGTCGGATGAGTTGAAGCGGCAAGCTCGCCCAGGACCGTAAAAGGCAATTTGAAGGAGTCATCGTGTTTGAAGGTTTGCATCCGTATTTGCACTGGGAATACCTCCTATGTGGCATCGCCGATGGTGTTTTTACGAGCGGCCCCGATTGCTGAAACACCCGAGCGCCCCTCGATCCTGGCTCGTTGCGATGGCTGCCTCCGCCCATAGACAAGAGAACTGGCCAAGTAGGACAGCACCGCGAATACTGCCACGGCGAGACCCACAATGACCGCCAGAAGTGGCACCGGAATTGATTTAGCTGCCTGGGTCAAGGCAGGCCGTTGCTCAACTGCCGGCCGTTCCGCCGGCACGAACACGACCTCTACCTTGTCGTAGGATAAGCCTTGGATGCTGTTTGCAACGAGCATCTTTATCTGCGGCAGCAGAGCCGAGACATTTATGTTGGCATCGTGGCGGACGAATACCGAGGCCGAGGATGGTGTGGCGCGCTCCCGCAACAGGTCGTTGTCAGGCAAAACAACATGGACACGTGCTGAGAAAACGCCATCGATTTCGCTAATGGTATGCGACAATTCTTCGTTTAACGCATAGACGTAACGGGCGCGCTCCTCGGTCGGCGAGGCAATCAGGCCCGATCCTTGGAATATTTCGCCGAGATTCTTGAAAACCTGACGCGGCAGCCCCTTCGCATTCAACAGGTTGATTGAGAAGGCAACCTGCTCATTTTCGACCTGGATCGTGCTGGTCCCATCCTTGGCGGCGACGCGGACCGCATCCACGCCGTTGTCAAGCAAAAGCGCGAGCATCTCATTGGCATCGCGTTCCTGCAATTTTGTGTAGAGATCGTCCTTGCAACCGCTCAGAACCAAGAGCAGCGGCAAAACATAATGACACGATCGCCGACCAGCCGGGCGGCGATCAATGCCTTCGCCGTGCGGTGACGCGATCATGCGCCTCGTTCATCCTTGTTTTATTAGCGTATTCACGGATGACGTAGCGCCGCTGATACTCTTGGTGACAAGGGAAACCTCAGTGACGGCGCTGTATACTTCCCGCAGACCGGCAATCATCGCTTCGAAATTCTCCCTTCCTGGCGGAGCGCCTGACATGCGCATTCCCGACCCTGCTTGGGAAGGAGACTGCTCCACCGGCCCGAGTAGGACGTCCTTCACAAGGGGTACCTCTTGGTCGGGCGTGGCAGGTGCCACGGCGTTGTCCCTATACAGCGATGAAAGGGTCTGGAGCACGCGGTCGCCCAATGGGCTCGTCTCGCTTGTCGCGCGCGGAACCTCCAGGACTGGAGCAACAGGCCCCGCCCCCGCCGTCGCCGACGGGCCATCGTTTTTAATCGAGGCGACCGCCTCTACAAGTGCGCACTCAAACTGGGCCTGCTCGCCGCATGCTGACGTTGGCCCTACCCTAGACAGGTTGTCCGCAAAATTGGCAGAGATGGACGTAACACCAATTGTCATGCAAAGACTCAGTTGTTCTGTTTGAAGTGTGATGAGTTGATCGCTCATCACCCGCTATCGAGCTTCTCTCCTAGGGAGGCGAACTGACGACAAGCTGACGAACTGGCCACGAAGCGTCATTTAAAGGCCACGTTCGGCGTCCAGGTCAGCACGAATTTCAGCCTTCGATTGGGGACAAGATGCCGGGAAAGTTGATCCAGTCTACCATTCTCCACATTGGGATGAGAGTTCTCTTTCTCGGTGTTCTTCTCTCTACCGGCATTCATGCGACGCTGGCGGCCCCGCTGTCGCTGCCGTCAACGCCTTATAGGTATACAGTTCTGGATCAGGACCTGTCTGCCGCTTTGCGAGAATTCGGCAACAACCTCAATGTCGACGTCGACGTCAGCTCCGAGGTAAAGGGGCGCATCCGCGGGCGTATGCCGAGTATGTCGCCGCGCGCGTTTCTGGACCGCTTGACCGATCTCTACGATCTCCAATGGTATTATGATGGGCTTGTGCTCCACGTAACTGCTGCGAAAGAAGCGCAGACTCGTATGCTGGTTTTGACTTCGGTCCGCTTCGAGGTGTTCAAGGCGGCCCTTGATGAGCTTGGAATTTCCGACGAGCGCTACGTTGTGAGACCGGCACCGGGAAAGGGCCTGGTCATGGTTTCCGGCCCACCCCGCTTCATTGTGCTTGTGGAGCAGACATACAACGGTCTCGTAGCCGAGGCACAGGCGCGACCTCACGACAGCGGGACGCCTCCAAAGGAGACGGAACTGATGTTGTTTCGTGGCTCCTCGACCGTGGTCGTTCGCGATGGGCGACCGGAAGGCCCGTTCTCTTCCGAAGTGCCGCATCAGGACAGCGTCGTCCGTGAGCCTGCACAGAGCCAGAGATGACAATTGAGGATACACCGCAGCTTCCCGCACGAAGCAACACGGCCGCCATACCCTAGCAATCGCGCTTCCTTCCGCACTCGTCAGCTGTTCGACAGCTGAACCTTGTAACCGGTGTTGTCGCTGACGAGGAACTAAGAATCGGCAGCATTGATAGCCGCGCGTTAGTCATGCGGCCGTCGTTCGTCGGGAACGACAGTGGCACCAGGTGACGCAATTGTGGCGGCTTTTAATCTCAACTGTGAGGATGCACGATGTCGCTTAACCTTTTGACAGCAAATAGCTCCACCCCCGCCCCCTCCCCCCAGGCCTGGTCGGGCCCGGAACCTTCTCCACAAATTGTCGCCCAGACCGGGCAAGGCGCGTTTCTGCCCTTCCAGGCGATGCTGTCCAGTTGCTCGCCGCAGGAAAACGCTCCCGATTCCTTCGCGCAACTGGGCCTGCCGTCAGCGAATTTGAAGTCGGCCATGGACGAACTCCAGCAGCACCCGCTTGACGAACTGTCGCCAGATGTGAAGTCATCGCTGCAAGCCTTGCGACAGCACCCGCTCGAGCTCATGCCACCCGCTCTGAGGGAGGCATTGAAATCAATGGATCAAGCCCTCCCTGCAGTCGCTTCGCCTCCCATCGCGCCACCTCCCATCGCGCCGGCGCCGATAGCGGGCACGCGGATCACGTGGTGTGGCGGCAAGCTGACTGAGCCAGAGCTGCAGATTGTAGCGGTGCTGAACCGCCATAAGGACAAATGCCCGCTCAGTTGGGATTCGCTGAGCGAGCTAGCCAATGATCCGTCCACGCCGCCGGATCTTAAGGCTGCAATCGAAAGCTTGCAGCAGGACCCGGAGCTCTTTTATGCCATCGGCTCGCAGGGTGATGGCCGCTGCGGCGGCAAGATCAAGGCAAAGGATTTGTCCGGGTTCTCAGACCTTCACCCACAAGTCGCCGCCTTCCAGGACCAGCAGGCACGAAGCTACGAGCAGAACTACATCCCATCCGACGGATCTGGAAATGGTCAGCCGACGGTCATGACCTTGAACGATGCAGTGCGCGAGCTTTACCGGTACTCCGACAACCTACCCGAGAACCTGAGCTTGGCTGATTTCCGGCAGATCGTTGACGGCACAGCAAAAACCGGCAAATGCCCGCCCCAAGTCACTGCGGCCGCCCAATACTTCCTCACCCACCCGGATTCCTGGAAGCAGTTATACGGTGGCTCGATCGATAAGGTCCACAAATACGACTTCCTGCAAGTCGCTTCATCGTCGATGAGCCTCACGCAACCCGAGCTGAACACGCTCGATATGATTAACCGCAATCAGCAAGCCTTTTTTGGTAGCGGTGTCCTGACCCGGGACAAACTGGCGAAGATGGCGGACGACAAGAGTCTCAGTCCAAAGGTACGACAAGCGGCGTCGCAGCTACTGTCAGATCCCTTATTGTTCGGTTTGCTGAACAATTCAATTACGGGCTATAAGACCCATCATCGGTTCTTCGATTTTGGCGGCGGACATACTGTCGATTCTGGCAACATCAGCAACCGGGACTTCGCCAAATTTTATAACGATATGACCGTTGCGAACCGCACGGTTCAGCAGGCGAAGGCCCATGTTCCCAAGACCGCGGCAGATCAGGACGCGGTCGCGGATATGAAGATGGGTGTGGCGGACCAGCCCGACACCAAGTCTGCCAAGAAGAATGGCGGGGCTTTTATGCACACCATCGACGGCGTGCTCAAGGTGGGTTCCAAAGTTTTTGATTGGGCCGCGACGGCTGTAGGCCTCCTCAGCTTCGTTCCGGGCCTGGGCCAAATCGCCGATGCCGTTTCAATGGCGCTCGAGGGGGCGTCGCAAGCAGGGAAACTCATTCATACCGCTATTAGTGGAGGCAACATTAAGAAGGCATTGGCCGAGGCAGGGCTGGATCTCGCTGCTCAGGCTGTAGGCCTTGTCGCTGGCCCCGAGGTCAAACTCGCGATTCGCAACGGGCTCGCGAAGGCGGCGCTGGAAGAGGCCTTTACGGCCGGCGTCAACCTACCGGTCGAAGCCGCCAAATCCTACGCGGAGAATTATCTAGCCGATCTGAAGGCAAGCCTTGAGGCTGGCCCCATGCAAGCGGCAGGCGTTCCCGACTTTGTAGGTATGGCGACGCTGGCTCAACGCGTGGCCTGACAAAGCAATCCGCGTCTCCTTCGGCGCGGATTGGCCTATCCTGCCAATCAGCGGCTGTACAAACTTTGTCGCTTGATTGGTGGGCTAGGTGTGGAGCCTCAACAGGTTGTCCTGGTTAGAGCGAGGCGACTGATAGGTGTTTTGGACTTTAGGCTGCCATGTGGGCGATGCCAATTGTATCTGTGCAGCCAGACAGGCAGCTCGGCGGAACGGTGATCTGAAGTCGGATAGGCGATGGCATAGGCCCTTTCGCGCAGCGCGGTCTGGATGAAGCGCTCGGCCTTGCCGTTGGTCTTGGGCGTGTAGGGTTTGGTGCGAATGTGCTTGAGGCCAAGCTTGCGGCAGCCTTGGCGAAGGCTTTCGACCTGTAGCAGGACCCGTTGTCGATCATGACGCGCTCGACCACGATGCCCAAGCTGGCGTAGTAGGCGACCGCCGCCTTCAGGAAGGCGATAGCGCTCTCCTTCCTCTGGTACGGCAAGACCTGCGAGAAGGCGACGCGCGAGGCGTCGTCGATGCAGACATGGACGAACTCCCAGCCGACGCCGCGGCTGTTGGACTGGCCGACGCGATCGCCGGTGATGCGGTGGCCGACGCGCTCGAAGCGCCCGAGTTTCTTGATGTCGATGTGGATCATCTCGCCGGGCTTCTCGCGCTCGTAGCGGCGCACCGGTTCGGCCGGTTCGATATCCCTCAACCGCGACAGTCCGGCACGCTTGAGAACCCGGCTGACGGTAGCGGGCGAGACGCCGACCTCATGGGCGATGTGCTTGCCGGTCCAACGTTGCCGCCGCAGCGCCATGATGCGCTCGGCGATCGACGCAGTGGTGGCCTGTGGCATATGGGCGGGCCGCGAAGAACGGTCGATCATGCCGGCCCGTCCTTCGGCCTTGTAGCGCCCGACCCAGCGCGCCACGATCTTGGCTGACACGCCATAGATGCGCGCCGCATGGGCTTTGGAAAAACCGCCCTCTATCACCGACAGCGCCATCTCCTCTCGACGCAGCGGCGTGAGACGGGCATTCTTGTGAATGTTCATTCGGACCCTCCGGTGAGTTCTGAAGCCTGGTAACTCCAGTCTCCTCGGTCCGGTCCGAATGGACAACCTCCTGAAAGCTCACAGCTAGGTGGCGACAGGGTGAACCCTTGGACGTGACAGATCGTGCATTGCATCGTCGGCGCGCCATCCAAAAACGATTTTCGTGAATCCTTCGGACAACAGTTCCGCGGGTCGATCGCCGACGCAGAGCGTAGCTCTACTCGATCCGGTGCCTGAGAGTAGCCTGGCAGGAAGGCGAAGTCTGTCCGACTGCGATAGCGCCCCCCAATGAATGCGCGGCTGTCTTTAGACTGATCTTCCCACGACCATTGCCATTTGCAGGCGTGGGTGACGAGGAGGAGTTGTCGAACAACGCGCGAACTCCTCGAGCGTCAGAGCCGGAGCACCATAGTTATCCCGATCACCTTCTGCACGTGGTACAGGCGGATCGAAAATGTGAAACAGGACAGGAGGTATTTCACGGCGGCGGCGTGAGAAGTCGATCAGTAATTCCAACGAATGCTTCATCCCAGGGCAACCCAGGCAACATTCTGACAACGCTCTGAAGGGCTTTTGGGGAGAGGTTCCTCAAGTCCGATCGCCTAAATTTAATCGCCGCCCGGCATAGCCCGTTGCGTAATGCCTCCATCGATACCCGCGGCACCCAGCGACCATTCCTGCCCTTGCGCAACCGCCGTCATGCGTTGCCTGGCGGCGTATGTGCCATGGCCCCAATTGCTGCTACTTTCCCTGTTCTGCGCTGCTGGTCTTGCCCGTCTCGAAGGTCCTGTATTTGGCAACCGGGATAGCCGCGCGATCACCGAGACTTGGCCTGACAGCGTTGTTGTCGATCAAGTCGCGCGGATCGTTGACCATGACCGCCAAATTGCGGCGAGTCGAACAGCCAAGCGTCCGGTCGAAGGAACTGTCATTGGCTAAAGGGCCGGAAAATGGCGGACAGTCAGGAGGGAGGCTGTCGTAGACAATCGCCTCTATTCGCGCTGCAGAACGGTGGTGCTGTTCAAAGAGGCGGATGTTGTAGCCGTCAACTCCCATCTCCATCACCTGACTGGCGATCTGTGCGCCGAGCCAGGGCGGGCCGCTGATAAAAAGATGGACGGCATCGCTCCGGCCACGGCTGGCACTCGCAATGAAATTACGCAAACGCTGCCGTTCGACAGCGCGAAGGCTCTGCAAGAACAAGACCTTGTTCTCCTGCCGGACAATGATTTCGGTCGATGACTCAACCGGCGAGGAGCTTGTGCAGCCACTCACGCTTGCGCTCAGAGCGACCAGGAGGCTTGTGATCCGCATCATCATGGGCGTTACTATTCGATGATGAAGCCGTCCAAGGCGCCTGAGCCGCCGGTAGCGTGGTCTTGCGGCGGATTTTCCGATGAATTCATCGGAGTGGCCTCCACGTCGGAAGCTGAGCCGAGGCGATCGGTGGGTGCGCTCATCTGCTTGGGATTTGATCCAGGCCTCACGATGTAAGGTGTGACTATGATAACCAGTTCCGTCTCCTCCTTTTGAAATGATGACGAACGGAACAGCGCGCCGAGGATCGGCAAGTCGCCCAGCCAAGGGAAGGCGCGAATATCAGTATTGACGCTACGCCTGATCAGCCCACCGATTGCAAAACTTTGACCGCTGCCGAGCTCAACAGCGGTCTCGGCACGCCGCGTGGAGATGGCAGGCACGGAAATACCGTTGATTTGGACGGCACCTTGCGTCGACAGTTCACTGGCTTCCGACTTCACGCGAATATTGATCTGCTCGTTATTGAGAACGGTTGGCACGAACTCCAGGCCGACGCCGAAGTGACGGAATTCAACCGAGACTTGCCCACTCCCCTGCACGACCGGAATGGGAAATTCACCGCCCGCCAGGAAGTTGGCGGATTCACCGGACATCGCGGTGAGATTCGGCTCAGCTAAGACAGAAGCGACATGCTCCTTTGCAAGCGCGTCGAGAACCGCGCCAAGGCTGACATTGCCATCATTGTACGCGACGCCGGCCGTACCGCCGCCGCTCGCCGCACCAGAACCGGCACCTTTGCCGCTGGCCAAACCCACTGTCAGATTGCCGATCTTGCCGAAAGCGGACAGGTTGATACCGAGTTCCTTCATGGCGCTACGGGAGACCTCAGCTACGCGCACACTCAGATTGACCTGCAACGACCCAGCGACTTGAATCTCATTGACGACCTGCGCACCGTCACCGAGAAATTGCTCAGTGACTTTCGTTGCGGTGTCGACGACTTGGGCATTGGGCGCTGTCCCGCTAAGGATCGCGCCGCGCGGCGTATAGCTGACGTGGATTGGATAGTCGCCGACCCGAGTCCTCAACATGGCGCGCAGATCCTCGATCGGTTCAGTGACAACAATATGCAATTGCGCGAGAGCCTCCCCGTTGGCGTCCAAAGCGAATAGGCTGGTCCGCCCGGATTTCTTGCCAAAAACGAAGACAGTCTTATTCGAGGGTGCCTGAAAATCTGCGATCGTCGGATCGGCAATAAAGATGCTGGCGGCTGGCGCGGACAAATGAATTGTCTTGCCAAGCGAAGAGGAAAGCTTCAGCGTGCCGTTGATGCTATTGGCAGCGGCACGCGGTTCGCCTTCGTACCGCTTGTTTTGGGCCGTAGCAGAAAATGGGAAGAACAGAATGAGCGCGCAAAAAAGATAGGCCGAGCAAGGAGAAACCATACTTCTCAAACCGCCAACGACGGTCGACCGACGATTGGTGGCAGGATGGTCATTAGGAACGACTTTCAAGGCAACCTTCGCTTTCAAATGCGACCAGCTTAGGCAGATGGCGCGTCAGTCAATTCAAGGATGTAGCCAATGCCACGCGCTGTGTTGATTCGCAGCGTAGCCCCTGACTGACTCAGATTTTTGCGCAAACGATAGATGCCGACTTCGAGTGCGTTGGCCGAAACTTCATCGTCGAACGCATAGAGGCTATCTTCTAGCTGCGCGCGTGGAACAGTGCGACCTGCGCGGTTGAGTAGATGCTCGAGAATACACAGTTCGCGGCGTGCTATCTTTATTGGCTGGCCCTCAACGAAAACTTGTCGGCCGATCGGATCGAATTGCAGGTTGCCAAATGCAACGGTGGGGTCGGTAATTTGTGTTGAACGCCGCAGAATGGCTCGCATTCTGGCGATGAGCTCTTCGGTGCAGAAGGGCTTACGCAGGAAATCATCCGCACCACCGTTGAAAATCGCGATACGTTTTTCGAGATCGTCGACACTGCTCATGATGAGGGCAGGAACCGAATGCCCGTTGCTCCTTAACTGTGCCAGCCAGGGCAAGCTATCACCGTCCGGCATGACCAACTCCAACAGGAGAATGTGATAGCTCGCGCAACAAAATGCAGTGGATGCCTCGTCCAGGGAACGAGCCACGTCAACGGCGAAACCGCAATCCTCGAGCGCCCCCTGTATCGTGCGTGTAAGGTGGGCATGATGGTCAATGAGCAGCGTTCGCATTTCATCACCAATCAAGCACGTCAAAACATGGGTCCCGAATAGTGCGCGGTTTGTCGTGGCCGTCGGGTAGAGGGTAGTCAACGCCCTCTTGTCCGAAGATCTGGTCTCTCCTTGCGCCGTAAATGACCTCACCGGACGGGATGGACTCGTGGCCGCCGCGACCGTCGATCCAGTCAACGCCCTGAGGCTGCTCGATCAGATCGTCGCTCTCACTGCTGAAGAAGGTATCGGGTCCGGTCATGCCGCGAAGAGCGTTTGCCATCGGACATACTCCTGATAATGGTCCCCATCGCTCCCTTAACACTTTACTTTGGGTTCTTGAAAATCGATTGCTTGGATATTGTTCATCCACGTGGCGGATGGATCACATTTCGCCCGTCTACTTTGAGACCTCGCCGACGGGGGGCGCCAAGTGCGGCCCGCCTGACAGTCCTCCGGTATGGCCTCCCTACCCCTAGGCTGTCTCGCGCCTCACTTACCGCTGCTACGCCAGTTAGCTGCCGTAGTTCTTCGTGACTGAGCGCAGTCCAATTTGCGCCAGGTATTCGTCGAGCCGGATGTGACTCAGCAGGTTTAGTCGCAATTTCCCTGGAGCCCGCTAAGAACGCTGTGTTGTCGGAACCGACAAGTCCTTCTGCGGTCTCCAAGCTGCCTTTTCGTCTCCAACGCCACATGAAGGCCGGCCGCACCGCGGCTGAGGGCCTGATGGGCGTCGATTCCGGTGACGGTGAACCCACCATCGTCGAGGTCGATTCCGCGACCAACTCCCAAGCGGGCAATGATGCCTTCCAGGAATTCGTTGGGCGTTATCGTGAAGCCCTGTTCGATGGTGACCGGTCACTGCGGAGCTTCGCCCTTGGATCGTCCTCATTATGAAGGAGCTGGCGCGCGTTCTTTGCCGACAGCGCTGTTGAGCAGGCGCTGCACCTCGGCTTCGACGCGGTTGAGCGAGAGGCCGGCCACGCCGAACCTGTCATAAAGGGATGCGAGCAATGGCGTCAGGAATTCGGCCAGCCGCTCCTCGATGGCATCTACGGGGAGTCTTGTCTCCAGGACCGCTTCATCGCTTCGCGCGGAGCGGCCCTGGACAAGGAGGTCATTCAGCGGGTTTGCCCATGAGCGCAGGACGCGGCCGGCAAGCCCCGCAAACATGGCGCGGAAATGGACCACCACGGAATCATCCGGATCCTTGCGCAGCAGCAACCCAAGACTCTTCGCATGCAAGAAGACCTCGCTCATGCGCCACAAGGGCAGCGTCGTGTCGAGGATGGTTCCGGCGGGAAAGGTTCCTCATCACGACCACTTCGTTCGAATTGAGGTCGGCGGTCGTCAGGTGCACTTCGAGAAGGTCAAATACGAGTCAAGCCGGGCTTGCGGGATTGAGCGCGACGCAGGCTACATCTACTTCATGGATCGCATAATTGTCGCGTAGCTGGTTAGTCACGCTCAGGGCTTACGCTGCTTGGCAACTTGACGTCTAAATTCGCTGTTATCGACGACTGCGGTAGTCAGCCGACTGCCGCCTACGACGGCATAAACCATGCATGATCCCCGTTCACTGCAAGGGATCCGGGCGGAGCATGGGCGCCTTCTGCTCCTTCGGAGCAAGAGTCTCCGTGATCGGGCTTCTGGGATCGAACTCCTCCTGCTCGTGCACAAGACCACTCGCGGTGAGGAAATCCGCCAAGGCGGCGACCGCGCTCGCGTGCCTGTCAGCGACAGGACCGGCCACGCCCGGTGCGGGTTTCCCGAAGCGCCGGAGCAGTTCAGTGTCCATCATATGGGGACGCAGCGGAATGTCGAAGCCGGCAAGATGTCTTTCGAGGTGCTGGAATATGCGGACACCTCCGGCGTCCATGTCTCCCCAGTGAAATGTCGGCACTTGCGCTTGGGCTGCCAGCCTTGTGATCGTCGCGAGCGCCGGTCGTGAAGGGAAGCCACCCGAATAGATGACGAGGGCCTGTTCGGACCGTGCGACCTCCCGGACGTGCCGAACGAATGAAGTGAAGTTCTCGATCGTCAGGACGTAGTCGGGCTTCGTCAGAAGACCTATCCCGCCGGCGCAGTCAGTGGGTATTCCGACATAGGGCATCGCCGGAAAAGACCGTCCGTCCAGCGATACGTCACCGTGCAGCAGGATTGGTTGCGGCAGGCGTCTGAGACCGGCGCTAGCAAGCAGCTCCTCCGGATTGAGGCGAGTCTGCTCGTCCATGCCCGCGAAGATCTTCGTCATCGCTGCTGCGACCTGCCGGACATTCTTCTCTAGCACCTTACTGTTGCCGACCGTGAGCCGCGAGAACGTCCGGAAGTCCTGATCCTCCTGCGGATCGCCCGACATGCGATCGCGTACTGCGATGGCGAGGCCTATCACGTCTGCAAGCGTTCGCCCTTCCCCCTTCCGGATTCCGATGTGGGACACGCCCCGCGACCAAGCTGCGACGACGTCGTCGATCAAGCTGGTGGCGCCGGCGGGCAGCCCCGGCTGCGACCGCAGTTCTGAAACAGCTTGGTACGCTAGTTCGCCAGCCGGTCGCCGTTCGACCTTTCGGTAGAGCACCCTAGCATCCCTTAGCCTTACACCGGTTACCCGACGCTCCGTCCTGGGGCCGGTTTGGATCAGCTCGATTCCGCCCGCTCGTTCCAGCACTGCGAGTTCCTCATCGAAGGTGTCTCGCAAGTCCATGTTGGCGAAGCCGTCATTGTCGATCGCGGCGATCAGGTTTCGCGCGGCGGGATTGCGTTCATGTCGCGCGAGCAGATTGTCGATAAGTGAAATGATAGTCGAAAACCCACGCCGGCTCATTCGGCAGCACTTGCCTTTAGACCGAGGCGTTCCGCGAGTTCGTCGTCCGTCGCGTGCTGCGGATTGGCAGCGCGCATCTCTTCGCGGGCGCGATCCTTGATTCGGATGGATTCGGCGAGGGAAACGTCGCCGCTGCGGAATACGTCTATTATATAGTCGAGGTTCTCGTAGACGACCGCGCGTTTCTCGGTCGGCGCGGCAATGACGACCTGAAGGCCGATCGCGCGGTAGAAGTCGAGCAGCGTCCGCTGGTTGGGGCCATCCATCTTGCTAAAGGCCTCGTCGAACACGGCAAGTCCTATCCCGAGATCGCTCGGCGCGGTCGCCTGGCGGACGCCGTGGTAAGCGCTGGCGAGGGCTGCTCCGATCACGACGTAGAACGGCACCTGGCGTTCCGCACCGCTGGCCACGCCGCGTCGGCGATCGAAACTCGTCGTCCGTCCGGTGGTGACGTCCCGCATCCTGAGGTCATAGGTGAAATAGCTGCGGTAGTCCTGAAAGACCGTAAAGTCGAAGGACTCGTCAGCGAGGAGCTGTTCTATCTGCCTGAGCGCCCGCGCGTGCCGCTCGTCGCGAGGCTCGGCCCGGCCGAACAGAGCATCCAGCACGCGCTCGTCGGCCTCGCTGTCCTTAGCGAGATGATAAAGGTCGTCGAACTCCGGTTTAACGAGCTCCGCCAGGCGATAGATCTCGCCGTGAAGGGGGCGTGTACGGAGCGCTGCCGACACCTTCTCCATCTCCGAATGAAGTTGCCCGAAGCGGCTGTTCAGCTCATGAATGAAGGTTGTTTTGAAAAGACGTGAAACCCGATCCGCCGCCTCGTCCGCTTGCTCGCGGTACCGGATGAGCTCGTTATCTTCCAGCATCGCAATGCCGTCCGACACCCATGGCTTCACAGTGCCGATGATCGGTACGTCCGCATAGCCCTCGAGCGCGTCGGGGAAGTCGATCGCATACCTCCCAAGAGATGTCCTGATCTCGTGACCGAGTTCCCGATACCCCTGCTTCGCTTCGTCCGCAGCCTTCTGCATGTCAGAAGCAATCCTGGCCGGATTTTTAGCCGGATGCGCTCTATATCGCTCGCGGAGCGATTGTATTTGTGCTGTGGAGGTCACGACACTGCGGAACTGCCGGCGGCGAAGGGCAAGACATAGATAAGAACCGACGCTTTGGTCGCCGGCGCCTAGCCTCGCCTTGACCTGCTCGATCTGCGTTTTGAGCGTCTCGCGGCTACCGATCAGTTCATCGCGATTTAAGTTGAGGCTCTTCAATAAGGCCTGCGACCGCGTTTCGGCGTCGAGTAGTTCGGGATCGACGTGGGCCGATATCCGATCCAGCCTGTGCCGCGCGTCGATGCGCCTGTCGGCAAGATCCCCCAGCGCGAATGCAAGCGCCTCCAACCTGTCCTTTTCGGCGACCAGCCTGCTGCAATCCTCGAGCCGCCGGATCGCATCCTCGAAGAAGCGCTTCTTCTCGAGATGAATCCTCAGAAGCTGCGAGCGCTGTTCGATCCGCTCTCGCAGCGTGGCCTCCATCAGCGGCGCCGCAGCCCGGCCAATCTTGAGGCCGTCCGGCCGGCGCATCTCGGTGATTAGGCCGTCGTAATAAGCTCCGTCAGCCATGATGGCGCGACCACCGGACAGAAGTTCGTCCTGGCTCTGCGCAAGCCGGACATTGCCTATCCTGAAGACAACGAACGCCATGGCCAGCCTGTCGTCACTGTGGATCATCGAGGCCAACGTGCCGCCTTCAGGAACGGTGGTCCTTGACTGGAGCTTGCGGGTGTTGGCTACGCGGCATCCCGGATAGGCGTCGCGTCCATGCCGCAGGATCTCGGTGGCAAGGTAGGCATGTTCCGGATCGACAATAATGGCTTCGCGGTCGCGGGTTAGCAGCGCCTCAAGCGCATTGCGCCACCGTTCGTCTACGACGTCGGCGACCTCACACAGTGTGCGCGGCGTCATGCCCTCGCGGCGCAGGGCCTCCATAAGTTTGGAGGTCGCTGCGCTAAGGGTGATCTGTCCCTGCCTGGCACTAGCAAGTTGTTTGCTATCCTCGGCTGCCTCGGCCTCAAGCTGCTTGACCCAGACGATGGCCTCATCTCGCTGATCGGTCGCCTTTTCCATCCGGGCGATCGCCGCTTCGGAGACCGCTTCCAGCAGATCGTCCATCTTCGCCGGATCGCGTGGCCAATCGGGCGGCGCGAGCCCGCGGCTGGCCTCCTCGACGCGCTCGAGCGCGCGGAACAATTCGCCCGGGTTTATGACGCTCAGCTTGTCGCGCAACTCCAGGAGTTGGATCGCGCGCGCCGCGCTGAGGTGTCGAGCCAGCAGACGTTCCATGATGCCGGCATGGTCCCGCTCCAGCCCCTTGATCTCCTGCTCGACGATGGCGCGCTGCCCCTGCGCGCCGGTCGCGGCAAGCTGTCGCCGGACGGATGCGAGCGCCTCGTTTTCGTGCTCTATCTCCTCCTCCACCCGCGCGAACTCCTCCATGACTGCATGAAGTTCGTGCGACTTCGACCTTTGTTCACTGATATTCGCCAACAGCCGGGAGAATCCTTCGACCAGCATGGCGGTCTTCTCGATCGCGCGGCAGGTGAGCTCCTCGGCGAGAAGCCGGTCGAACTCCTCCACTTGAGCGCGAATCGCGCGAAGCGCCTCCAGCCTTCTGTTGAGATCGGCGATCGTCTTCTGGATCTCGCGGTAGCGGCGGATGGAGTCGCGCAGCTCGGCAATGTCGATCGGCTTGGGTTCGAGTAGGTAGCGATGCACGAACTGCTCGACAGACGAGATGTCCGTGAAGGAGAGCGCGGCCACGAAAGTGCGGACGAACCGCTCGGGATCCGACGTGCGACGACCTGTGAACAGCGCACGCATGTATTCGCGGATGAACGTCTTAGCGTCGTCCAGCGTGAGGAGCTGACCACCCGCTTCGCCGCAGGCCTGGTCGAGCCGCCGGCGGACGACGGGCCACGCGGTCGGCCGGGACGCATCTTCGCTGGTATCCAGCAGCATCGAGCTATCGACGCCAATACCCTCGGCGACAAAGCGCCCCGCAACCTCCGTCTGCTGGCCGCGTGCGGCCTCGATGGACAGCCCGATACTCACCGGCTTCCGTCGCCTCTCCGGATCCTCGAAGACAAGCGCGATGTGGCTCCTCGCCTGGGGTCTGAGGAACGTATCTTCGTTGAGCTGGCCGAGGCAGTACCCTCCTAGCGTGCGGTCCGAGCGGCCGCCGCTCTCGCCCGCCGAACGGTTGAACCGGTATAGACGGGACGAACCGCCCGCCATGATCGCCTGTATCAGATCGATGATCGTGGACTTGCCGGATCGGTTCTGTCCGAGGATGGCCGCATCGCCGGCAAGATCGAGGTCGGCCTGCACCATCATGTGCCAGTTCACGAGGACGATACGCCGCAGTTCCATCATGCCTGGCCTCCCGCCGTGGCCTCATCGTCCGCATCGGGCCTCGAGGCGACCGGACGCGACAGGATCTGCTCGAGCGACGCAACGAAGTCGTCGCCGGCGACGCTCGTGACGAGCGCGCGAATGTCGAGATCCATATCCTGCGCGTCTACGTCGAACTCATCGAGGCGAACGATCGCCTTGCGTTCGAGCATCCGGAGCACGTCGCGGAACTCGTTCGGCGCAAGCGCCGCACGCCGGGTGCCGGCGACTATGCCCTGATAGGCCGCATACGCCTCGTTGAGGGTCGTGCGGACAGTTCCGTTGGTGTAGATTTCGCCGAGTTGGAGCGCCTCTTCCCATAGCCGTCGCATGACGAGTAGGGCGATCGTCTCATCGATGCGCATCCGCGGCAGCGACGTGCGCTCCGGATCGGGCAGGATCCCAGCCCAGCCTTCGGTCTCCCGATGGACGAGACGGTAGCCGGCGACGTCAAAGTAAGCCGAGACGAGTTTCGCGAGTTCCGGACGGTGCAGCGTTTCGAGCAGCGTCGCGGCCCCACGGTCCTCCACGTGGGCGAACTGGTTCCGCATCAGATGTGCGATGAGCTGCGTGACCCGCAGGAAACCGCGGGGGTTCGAGCTTTCGAGGGCGTTGAACTCAAGCAGCATACCCGACCTCGAGGGTGATGCTGTCGTCGAGGCGCTTCACGTGAAAGCCGCCGCAATCCAGCCACTCGTTCGACACTGTCTCACCGCAGGCTACGAGTTCGAATCGGCCTTCGAGCGCCTTCGCGAGCCGCGAGTCCGCGTCGGCACCGAGGCCGCCGGCGACCATCAATCGGATGGCTTCGAAAGCCAGGAAATCATCGACGGTTTCGATCCTCATGGAGGCCGCTGTGGTCTCGCCAAAGGGCGGTACCCGTCGTTCGAGGAAACGGCTGACCTTTGCCGGCGAGACAGTCAGGCGATCCAAGTACTCCCGCTCAAGATGACGCCTAAACTCGCGTATCGGATCGGGCGGCGGAAGGGCCAGGTCGGCGTCGGCGATTTCCGGCCGGGCACCGCGCGGCTTCGCGAGAAGCTCGGGCGCGACAACGGTCATGCGAGGCTCAATCAATCCTCGCACCGTAAGATCGTCAACGCCCCGCGAAAGAGCGTCGTCGAGACTCTGGATCACGTGCTCGCTGCGCTGAAGGAAATTGGTCCGGCGCCCCGCATATCGGACCACGTTGCGCAGTCGCGTTTCGAGCCTGGACCGATGCTGCTGGATCGCCTCGAAGGATTCCTCGATCCGCTCGAACACGCGGCGGATTCGGAACAGGTCCTCTTGTACGAGGTCGCGCGCCGCTTGCCCATCGGGAACGAGCCGGGCTTCAAGATACGCGTCGGCAACCGCTGCCAAGTCAATCTCGGAATCTTCCAACTCGTCGAGGGAGGTGAGAATAGTTCGCCGATGTCGATATGGATGCGCCGTGGTCGAGATGGACGTGTAGTCGCGCAGGAGCACCCGCTCGACGAAGTCCTCGAAATAGTGCCGCAGCCGCTCGGCAAGCGTCTCCGAGGAAAGCACTTGCCGATCAACTTCCCGCAGGGCCGCGAGCACGCTTCTTAGGTACCGTCCGAAACGCGCCGAGTCTTGGGCGGCCTTGTTGAGGCCGAGAGCGTTCTCGGCCGGCTTCTCGCGCACCGCACGGATCGCGTTCCTCACCTCCACCACCAGGCCGCCGAGTTGCTCGGCCCCGCCATCCTTCAGGGAGCACAGGAATTCGGCGAGACGCATCGCGCCGGACGGCATCTCCACGGTTGTCTTGAGGCCATAGCTCGCCTCGTCCAGCCAGCCCGCCTGCAGCATCCGGTTGTAGATGTGCCGGGACCGGCTGATCGCGGTCCCGGTGGCCTGATCGTCTACACCTGCGACGCGTCGACGCCTGACTCGTCGGCCGGTCCGCGTGACGAGGCGGTCGAGATCGACGGCGGCTTCGTCCTCGGCCCAAAGGCCGGGCTCCCGCGTAATGCAGTTGTAAATCACGCCGACTACCTCCGCCTCCGTCGGGAATAGAAGGTCGGACCGGTAAAGGTCGTCGTAGACGGCGAGGATCGCACGCTCATAGAGCAGCCGGTTGCCGCCAGAGAACACCGTAAAGATGTCCGGGCCGAGTTGACCGAAAATTTGCGGACGCGAAGCATCCGACACTGAAGATACTACGGAACTTGCCAAGATTCCCCCCCAATGAGGAAATTGGCGGGAGCTGGTCTGAAGGTCAAGCGATTAAGGACGACGCCTGCCCTGTTAGGCACCGAAAGATAGCTCAACCGGCTTCGGACAACATATTTCTAAGCGGCTCCTTTACGTGAGCGCCCACCCAAGGCTTTTTATGGGGAGCTTTGGTTGCCCCTAACGTCACTGCCGGGATAAACTTCTCAGAGAGATTTGACTGCCAGCCGCTCGTTTGGTTTGCGCCAGAAGTCTCGCAACGACCTTAACAGCTCTTTGCGCCAAACCTCCTTCAAGATTTCTTGATCTGGCGAGGGTTTATTCGCTCGCGTCTAAGAAATCATATCCAAAATTTCAGGTATTTTTAAAAAGATCGACTGTTTGGATTCACGTTCGATATCAGAGAGAACGTCCCCGCTAGCAGAGCCATCAGTTCTAATGATAATTCATACATCCATACAAGCTAACAGATTGCCCGAAATGACGCAACAATTAGCGGCGATCGCTGCTTCGGCCGCCCTCCTACTAAACGAAATTCAAAAATAGCTCAGTTGCGACGGCCGCTTTGCGCCTGACTATGGTCGTTTGCTGTCTGCGTGGCCGATCCCGAATGCGGTCGTTCGTTCCCCCGGGAGAGCTTCTACTCCTGCCACGACCGTGAGGGCAAATGCCCGGGTTATTCAAGTTGTCGGCAATTTCCTTGGCCGGCTGAGCGCTCAACGCGCCTCGATCCTCAGTGCGGTCAGCGTTTCGGGGGTAATGGTGCCGGTTACCTTTAGCCCGTAGTCTGTCTGCATACGCTGAAGCCCTGCCCTCAGTTCGGGATTCATCTCGCCGTCTATCTCCCCACTGTAGTAGCCGAACGCGAGCAAAGCGAACTCGACTTGTTGCACAATTTCCTTGAATCGGTAAGCGTTGCCTGGAAGCGTCTTAAGCGGTGTGGGCGCAGGCGCGACAGCGGGCGCCTGGTAGGTCGGTGCCGGCGCCGCTGGCGCACTGTAGAGCGGGGCGGGATCGCTGGGTGCCGGCGGGATGTAGGTGTAACCGCCCGTCGACGACCGATGGCTCGAATGCGAGACGTGACTGCTGTGCGAGCTGTGGCTGCTATGTCCGGCCAAGGTGTATATGTGGTCAAGCTTGAAGATATCGAACAGCGATCTTCTCTTGCCGAGGTCGCCATCCAATGTTGGCTTGATTAGATAAGCCTGTGCATTGACCGGCAGGAACCCCGCCGCGAGCAGAGATGGAATCGCGAAAAGCCGCTTCTTCATTGGAGAGCTCCGAACTTGCTGTATCCGTGATTGCGCGGATGCCACTCGAAAAATCCGCCGCACTGCGGCTTCAAAGCGCATCCGTAGCATTCTTCCCGATACGCACGTTTCCAGTCGGAGATCGTGGCGGGTGCCAGATGGTGGTATGGTTCCGGTACGGTGCAAAGCGGGAAATTATAAAGCCGGGCGTTGATGCCGCGGGTTCTGACGAAATCGATGGATTGTCCGACTACGTCGAAGCCCTCTGAACTGTCGTAGAACAGGATTTTCCAATTCATGCGGCCAAAGCCGATGTTCTCCATCTGCATGAGTGCCCATATCCGAATGAACGGAAGAGCAGTCGCAATAAATCTTGCCAGCTGAGGCAGCCCATAAGCATTCGGGCGCATCAAAACGGTGCGAAGTTCGATCGACGCACCGAGGCGGCATAGGAGAGCGAGGTTCTCCATGAGCTGCGTGTGCGCGCCTGTCTTGCCAACGATCTCGTCGTGTACGGCCGGGTCGCTCGAATACAGGGGAATCCCCCAAAGCACCCTACCCTGATCGATACGGTTCATCGGCCCCCAATCATCCTGATCGAAATGCTGGCCGTTCGTCAGCACATGGAAAGAAAGATCCGGGCGTGCCTCAAGCACCTTCTCCAGAAACCCGAAGAGTTGGGCCTTGAAAAGCGTTGGCTCCCCGCCGGAAATGCCGATCGTTGCGCCTTCCGGAGCAAGCAACGCCGCAGCCTCGAAATATGGGAACAGGTCCACATGGTGCTGCTTAGGGGGCTGCGAGCACATCAGGCAAACCTGGTCACATCGCTCGGTCACCAGAAAGGTGTTGTGCTGCGAGGAGCTGCGGATGAGGCGATCCGCGGTTCCGCGCCTGGGATTAACCAACAACACGTCCCCGTCTATCTTGGAAGGATCAATCCCCAGGACTCGGATCGAGCCGCCCTCGCCTACGTAGTCAGCTCCTTCCGAGCTGACGCGCTCCAAGGTCACGTCGAAGGGGTTCAATTGCTCAGCCCTTTGCTGCCAGGCCCCCGCTTCAAACGAGCGCATACGCACGACAAAGGGCCGATCAGCGTTTGCCTCGACCTTGATGCGCAGTGGAATCATGAATGCACCGGGGCCATGCTGTCGTCCCACGTATTCACGCCGAGCCACGCGGCTACCGAGGCACGGGCCGGCGCGTCCTTGCGGTAGAGCACCTCGAACACTTTGTCGAAGAGTGACAAATGCCGGCCGCAGAACCACGTGTCGGGCCTGGGAAGGTCGATCCGGCCGTAGCGGGAAATGTCATCGATGACGTCGGTGCCGCAGAACGGCTGATAGGCGCAATGGATGCAATCCGGATCGAAGTGATTGAATGCTCCGGAATCGAGAAGGTTGACCGTTGCCCGGTCGATCCCCGTCCTGACGTCGCCAATGCTTAGATCTATGCGGCCGATCCTGGACAGCATCCGGGCTTCGTCTGTCGGATAGAAGCGGCCGTCATGATCTATGACTATATAGTCGGAGGCGAAGAAGTTGGGGTTGCGTATGTCCACGTGATTGTCGGCATCCAAGCGGAGCACACGCTTCAGGCACTGGCTGAAATAGTGCTCCTCCATGAAGCGGCCGGTCCGGTGATTGCGAGCGATCAACAGGTCGATGAATTCGGAATGGAGACGATTCCAGCGCGTCAGCACGTTGTTGCCCTGATCGAGCTTCCGGGCAAATCCCTGGTGGTTTATCGGGCGCAGGTAGACGGATCGAATTCCGTATCGCTCATAGTTGTCGAGAAGTCCTTCAAGGTCGGGCGGGTTGGCAATGTCGACCGTCGGCAGCGTCGAAATCTTCCCCTCGGGATAGCGAGAAACAGCTGTCTCGAGGTTTCGGAAAAAAGTGTCAGTAACCTTGTTGTCGTGGGTGCGCTGACGCTCATGTGTCATCCGATCTCCATCCAGCGAGGTGCTGATGAGGGTGTCTTCGGCGTCCAGGAAAGCCCATGCGCGTGCGTCCAACGTTTGCAGGTTCGTGCAGACGATGAACTGCGGTCGCGCAAATTTTTCCCGGCAAAAGTTCCGAACAGCTTCAAGCAGGTCGATCCGCAGCAAGGGCTCGCCACCCTGAAATTCGATCTTGATGTCCGGGCCTTGCAAGCCGTCGACGAAGGAAAGGACGCCTTCGAGGGTTTCGTGTGACCAGTCGAAGCCACGGGCATTCTCAGGCGCGCGCGAGACTTGGCAGTAGCCGCAGGTGAGATTGCACCTGAGCGTCGGAACCAGAATGACGTAGTTCATTTCTTGCGGTTTGGACTGCCGCCGCGCCCACCTGTAGGCGAACGATGTCCAGTGAACATCCAGCTCTCGGTCGAAGCCATGACCTCCTTCTTTGAGGAACGCCAGATCGGCGGCAGACAGCTCGTCGGCGGCATACCGGTCCAGAAAGCCGTGATCGGCTTTGAAGAAACCGCCAGCGTCGTCGCAAAAGAGCATCGAACCGTCCGACGTCTCGCGAAACTTCAGCGGCCAGAAGTTCATCGGCCAGTTACCGCCCTGAACAGCGCCTGACGCATCGACAGAGTTTCCGCATAGATTTTCTCGCGGTAGAGGGTATGGAGAACAGCCCTGCGAAGCTGATCCTCGGCAAGACTGCCCGACGAACCTATGGATATCGCACCGTCAATCGTTGCGAGACGGCAGGTAGGATAGAGAGATTGGAGCCGAAGCATCGCCGAATCGACGTATTTGTCGAACTGTCGTGGAACCTGCACCACGACTTCGAATTGAGCAGCGTTCGGTAATTTTGTCATAGCCCACCCCCAGCGCGATAATGCGCGGTGAGGTCCGAACAATCAATGAGATATTTGGCTTGGCATTAACGGAATCCACGACGTTCAGAGGATTTCGTCATTGAGAAAGCGATCTCGACAATGTACCTGCACAAACTGCACAAATGGGGGTGTGCTGTAACTGATGGACCTCAAAGGGAAGCACCATGACCGAATCCGCTGAGCAGCAAGACAACAGCGATCTGATAGCACTCGCCGCCGACATAGTTTCCGCATACGTGTCTAACAATCCGGTACCGGTGCCGGAACTCCCGAAGCTGATCGGGGATATTTACGCTGCCTTACAGTGGGTTGGTACGTCTGAGACGGAGACCGCCACTAAGCAGGAGCCGGCGATTTCGATAAAGAGATCGGTGACACCGGATTATATCGTCTGCCTTGAGGACGGAAAGAAATTCAAGTCGCTGCGGCGCCATCTGAATGTCCACTACAATTTCACGCCGGATGACTATAGGCAGAAATGGAAATTACCTGCCGATTATCCAATGGTGGCACCCAACTACGCTGCCGCCCGCTCTGCACTGGCGAAAGCAGCCGGTCTTGGCCGAAAGCCGTCAGAGCCGATCGCAGAGCCCAAGCAGAAGCGGGCAACTCGTACCGCCGCCGCGACAACCAAGTCAGCGGTAGCAAAGTCGCGAGCAAAAAAATCGCGAACGTAGCGGTTGCCCTCTGATCGAGACTAATGTCGAGCTTCTCTGCGGCCGCGTCGCCGAGCACCCGGCTGCAGGGTGCGCTTGCCTCGTTTTTGTGGCCAGCTATCTGGCTGTATCTAATATAACGGGCAGCGCACAAATGGCGACGCCTGGAGTAGCCGTGGATGCAGCCGGGCGTTCTCGCCCGTGGCGACGCTGTAAACTCATCGCCGCCCGGCTGGCGCGCGCCCAGACGACCCTGAGCGCTGCGCAGTTCGCTTTTCCATGGATGAACAGCGCCCAGCCGCGGCTATTCTTGTCCGCAGATTGGATCCGATTTCTGCTTGTAGACGGGATTCCAGTGCAAATTGATAGTGCAATGGTAGTTATATTCAGCATGGTCCCTTAACAAGCCGGTTCGTCTCCTTTCCTCTGACGACTTAATATCGGTGACGTCATGTGGTTTGTCGCCCAGGCTGCGACTGTTGAGAACAGCGTTGATAAAATCGGTGCAATACGCCTCGGGATTATAACCGCCTCCGCGCCAGCCGGTGGCCCCAGTCAGTTTTGCTTCATCTTCCCAGTGATCAAGCCCAAAAGCCTGATTCGAACATACCTTCCAGTGCGGCGCCTTGGTGCAGACTTGATTGATGGCGAGTGTTGCCATCTGCGTCCCGCATTGACGTACGTTGATGAGCTCGCCAGCCAACTGTTCCTGAAGGACGTTTTCGAAGTCGTTCGTTTGAATATCGACTCCCACATCCCCGCCGAGTTGCCCAAGTGCCTTTGCGATCAGTCCCTTGGCGGCAGCTGTCAAATCGCCTTTGCCCGTGATCAGGGTGGACTTTCCCGTTTGCTTGACTTCACCGCAAATGCGCTCTGCAAAATCACCCGCCTCCGCAAGGCATTGTGCTTCGGCCAAACAAGGACAAGTGATCGCTATAAATGTAGCCAATACCGTTAGCCGGTTCATCGCCCAACCCCTTCACCGGAGTTGAATATCCCGAATGCCTATTACTGTATCATGACACTTCAAGCTATGAACCGCAGCCGCGCTTTCGATGCAAATAGTCCCCACGGCAGCTTCGATGCCTTCTGCGCGTTTGAAACCCCAGAACCCAGCCGTGGAAGGCTTACAGGCAAGAGTGTCGGCTAGCATCAGGATTGCCCTGAGCGGCGGCCGGAATCTCAGTTATTTGGTGCGAGCCACCTGTTAAGCTCGGCCGGGGCGAATACCGACCAAAAATCTTCTTCAGACACACATGCGTCCCCGAGGACAAGTTCGCCGTCGGGGCCGAGAACCAAAGGAGGGTATGTCATCCGGTTCATGATCAAAGCGATCTCTTCACGAGCCAAGCGCGGAACAAGCGAGTCAATGCGATGGAAATCATAGATGGGAAGGATGGATCGGGGCTCCCCGATCAAAATGCCAATCCTCAGGCCGATTTCTCCAATAATTCGCTGTTGGTTGCGGTATACTGATTGTGTGTCATGGCAAAGCAAAGCTACTTTGCGCCCTGCTCGACTTGCAGCGTTGGCTGCCCAGCGTGCGAGCTCTGCTCCGCCCGTAAGATCAAAGATCCGGTCTTCGATGCACAGCAGCTTCGCTGACGTGCACAACAGAACCGACCTTAGGCTCTGGTTCAGAAATATCGTTGGGCTTGCAGGTTTTGAGCTCAACGCACCGCTTTTTCTATACGTACTTTGCGTGTCCTTTCGCTCCACAGCCGAGCGGCGCACGAGCAAAGCTTGCGCGCCGGTTTGGCAGTCAGGCCAATCATCCGCGCCGCACGTCGCTGGTTCCCATAGGAATGCGCATCTGCGGCCGAGAAGCTGAAGACCGCGGCCGAACAGCGCCACGGGGTCGCGATCGTCGCGCGGGTTGGGCTCACCTTCAACGTGCACAAAGATCACATCGAAATGCGCTGCCTGCGTTCGAGCTCCGATCGGCGGATTGCTTGAGGTGACAACCCTTATCTAGCTGGTTGGTGGCGAGACCATCGCTCTTTGCTGCCTCTCGGTTGCTCCGAGCTCGCGTGGATCGGCTGAATTCGTCCCGACAACGTCTACCCCGAACCCAAAGTCCCGAGCAAGATGACATCTGTCGGCATTGAGCCGGCTCATCATTCCTTTACTGTTCGGCTCACCCAACTGAGCAGTTTGTCCAGCGATTATAAGTTGAATGCAATCGAATAGTTATTATGTACATTGACTCAATGTAAGCTCAATAATACGGTTCCATCGCTTTGGTACGAACGTAGCAAGAGCTGCTTCGATTGCACCTCGCTCGAATAGAGTTGTGTAGCATAATGCTTTATTTAGAGGGAGCACTTGCTGAAGTCAGGCGGACGGCTTGGTTTCCCAATAAGCATGCGCAATTATAGTTAGCCGACTTGAAAATTACCGCCGACCAAACAGTTTGCTGCGTAGTCATAATGTCGTGAATGTTTGCCAGGCAAAATCATCAGCGGGGAGAGGGGCAATGAGCATAGAGCTGATCGTTCATCCTGGTGTCGACAGCGCGCTGTTGGCGTGGCGCAGCCCGTTCATCGATCAGTGCAGAGGCTTTGCGCTGCGCCGGAAAATCAAACGTGCGCCTGGAAGCGCTCATAGTCCAAACACGATAGCGCCCGCTGACTCCGACGGTTTCGTTGAGGAAATCGTAGCAAGCTGGGTCGGATTTGCCGGAGGACCTGAGGTTCCCGAAGGAACGCGCAAACCCACAACGGAGTGGCCAATTCAGAAGTATCTTTGGGCCGATTTTGCTGTGAACCCAGGCGACGTCGTTGGCTATCGTGTGTCAGCAATGATCAGACAGGCTGACAAGTTACAGGAATCCAAGGAATTTGTTTCCGCCTGGAGCGAGAATGCAGAGATCGGCGCCGAAACCGACGGGCGCGCAAGCTGCTTCTTCAACCGCGGCATCGTTGCCAGCCAATGGCTCGCCCGGGCCTTGCCTGAGCAAGCACCGACGACGAAGCTAAAGAAGGCAATTGCGGATCCCCACGACCAGATTCGCCGCTTCCTGGCCGGGCCGATCCGCGACAAGCTTGTATCGCTGCTTCAGTCCGCCAAAGCAGGCAAAGCGCACGTCTACGCCGCCCTCTTCGAACTTGACGACCCGGAGCTCATCCCCCTCCTTCAGGACCTCAAAAAGCGGGCCCACATCGTGCTCGGCAACGGAAGCGTGAAGAAAAAAGGCGAGGATGAAAACGAAGCGGCGCGATCGGCTCTGTCGGGTTGCGACGTCAGAAACCGCATGAGCGCTCCCCGTGCGCTCGCGCACAATAAGTTCCTGGTCATCTGCGATGCCGACAAGACGCCTCAGTCAGTGTGGACCGGCAGCACGAACTGGACCATGACCGGCCTTTGCACGCAGGCAAACAATGCCCTGCTGATCGAAAATCCAGCGGTCGCCCAATTCTATTTCGACCAATGGAAAGTAGTCGCCGGAGATGGCGATGAGTCGCCCACTTCGCTCTACGAGAGCAATTCAAAGCCGCGAACAACGCCGAAGTCGAAGGGAGCCACCGTCTGGTTCACACCAATGCACGACGGATCCGATCTTGAACAGGGCGGAGAGCTGATCAAGTCAGCCCGGCAAGGTATCCTTTTTGCGATGTTCAACCCTGGCCCGAGAGGCACCCTCCTCAACGACATCATTGAGCTTGCCTCTCCTTCGAGCCCGTCGTTCAAACCGGACCTCTACATTCAGGGAGTGCTTAATCAGAATCCGGGCACAGCCAAGAACCCCGTCGTGCTGTTCAATCGCGGCGAGCGGATCGATGCAAATTCCGATGTAGTGCTGCCCGCCGAGATACCCGGTCGCTTTGCCTACTGGGCGAAAGAGACCCTGAAGCTCCCGACAGCCCATGCCATGGTGCACAGTAAGGTGATCGTGATCGATCCCTACGGCGACAACTCGGTCGTGATTACCGGCTCCCACAACCTTGGGCCAAAGGCAAGCGGCGTGAACGACGAAAACATGGTGATCGTCACGGGTAACAGCGCCTTGGCAAGTCAGTATGCCGGCAAGATCATGGAGATCTACGCCCAATACCGTTGGCGGCAGTCTGTACAGCAGCAGAACGGCAAGCCGAAATGGACTGGCCTTGCCGATAACGGCGACTGGCAAATCAAGTCACCGGCAGGACCGTACGACCAGCGGCGCATCCGGGAACTCGACTTCTGGTTTGGGGCTCCCCCAACCTAGCTTGAGCCCTTGGCACCATTTCGCCTGAAGGCGACCTGCAGCCTGCAAATGGCCCCCTAGCGGCCTAGTAGCCCGAAGTGAGGCCACCTTGGCGCCGCATTCAAAAGAAAGAGCATCCGTCCCATGTCCCTCAGCTACGGTTTCGTGAAAGCAAAAATCAACGGCGCGCCGGTTCTCAAGGCAAAGCCCCTCGGTCACGAAACTCAGTATCATTTGCATGTGCCCCTGGATGTTGCCGGGGCGGCGTGGGACGTTGCGATAGTCCAGGCGCTCCAGGCGACGCAAGCGGGCCGGTGTGATTTAATCGACAAGAACGCGCTTCCGGCGCTGGACTTCACGCGGTCCGACGTTCTGGCGGAAACCGGCCGTGGCGCCTGAGCGATCCGATGGACGGGAGCCTGCATCCCGAGCCGGTAGCATCGTGAGCCGCCTCTTGCAGCAAGCAGGTCAAGCTGCGTGGGATGTCTATGTGTTCGGGCGGTTCTACTCAGAGGGCGCCGGCATCCACGACACCAATATGAACCAGGGATCGACGGGAAAGCAGTTCGCCTACCGCGAAGGGACGACCACAACGACCAATGACATCTGGCAAGATGGCGCTGTCTTTTTCGCAAGTTCGGACGACCGGTGGGCTGCCTACTTCGCCGCCTTTGAACATCAATTGGTGCCGACCGACCTGCTCGGAAATCCGACTCCGGAACGCAAACCTGTGGGGTAGAAGCATGGTTGACAAACTGATCATGATCATCCGGCATGCGGAAAAGCCCCTTCCTGGCAACCCGGCACTCGGCGTCGACGAATTCGGCCAGGAGGATGACAAGTCGCTGACGGTTCGTGGCTGGCAACGTGCCGGCGCGCTGGCCAGCCTGTTCTTTTCTCCGCCGGCATCACTACGGGTTCCGAAGGCGATCGTGGCCTCTGGCGTTATCAAAAAGGATGGGACAGGCAGTCGAAGCCGGCGGCCGCTTCAGACGGTCACGCCGCTTGCGCAACGCCTGTTAATCGAGCCGGATACACGCAACTCAAAGGGGCAGGAGAGCGAGGCAGCTGAGGATATCATCAAGCAGTCTGCCCCCGTTCTTGTCTGCTGGCAGCACGAATCGATACCTGCCCTAGCGCGCTCGATCGTCGGGTACGCTCAAATCACACCGGATGGCTGGGATGACGAAGACTACTCCAGCATATGGTTGCTCAGTCTGTCGGACGAGAGCCAGAAGTGGTCCTTTGAAGCGGCCCAAGAGTTTCTTCTTCCGGGAGATCATCCATGACGAAGGAAGCTCACCCAAAGCCGGCGGAGCCAGATTCCGCAGGCACGAAAAGCTGTCCCAAGTGCGGCAGCACAATTCCCCAGCTTGCCGTGGTTTGTCCTGTCTGCAGATCCGACATCGGCGAGAAGACGGCCGGAGAAATACGCCGGGATCGACTTCTAAAGGTCGCCGCGTTTTTGAAAGACTGGATCAGTTTCCCAGCTGCAGCCTTCACGGCAATCGCGGCTTTCATACTGGCCGCTGAAACCAATGTTTTGCAGATACTTAGGCTGGATACAGCCAGCGTAACCATGCAATTTTTGCGACAGGATTTGATCAACGTGGGGGCTGACGACACGTCGGCATCGCGCCAAGGCGACGAGATCTTCGTTCATGTGCCGTTTCTGCGTTCCGTTCTTGTGAACGAAGGAGCATCCGTCGCCACCGTGCGACCTGAGTTTATGTGCTCCCAGATGGACAGCAATTCCAAGACAATTACCGGACATTTCTATTTCATAGACATCCAGACTCAGAAGAAGGTTCTGGACGACATTGAGGTCGATCCGAAGAAGCCTTCGTTTGTAAACGTGGCGCTGCGGGATATGGGGTCGAAGGATGACGGTTACGGCGCCACGAAAGAGCCAAATACTTGCATGCTGAATTACTCAGACAAGTACGGAGCCAAGATCGCAACGATAGCGTACACTGCTGGCGACACCTCTCCGATGGAGATAGGCGGGGTCGACGACACTAGAGTGGCCAGAAGGGATATGTACTGATGCCGGCATGGCGAAAGGTTTGAGCCTGGGAGGAGAGCCCATAGACTGCCTCAGCGACAGAAACCTGATCGCAATCGAACCGGTCTACCTGTGGGAGCATGCACTGGAACGTGCTCTTAAGCAGTCGGGTGAGTTCCGGCAGTTTACGCAAGGAACTGCGACACGCATTCCTGGGCTCATTCTACAGGACTGCGCTGAGGGAAGTTGCGAGCAGAATGTCCAGGAGATGACGAATGCGCTCCGTCATTTCACGCCGAATGTGACGGTTTGGCTGTGCCCACCAGCAAAGACGGAATTGAGCAAATGTACGAAAACCGAATTTCCCGTTGCTGCGCCCTAACGAGATGCGCGTAGCGAAGCGTGCGAATTTCATCGGGTCAACTGGAGGCTGACCATTAACCTAAAGGTTGGAAAAAAGGTTGATGTACGGCGCATAGAAGTAGCGCCTGTTACGGGCCTGCCCAGTGATCTCCACTAGCATGCCGGCCTCAACAAATTTGTCAATTAAAGCGCTTGCATTTGGAAAACTGATTCCGAGCACGTCGCGAACGTTATTTATGCTAACAGTCGGGCGACGGTATAAGTGCTCCAAGACCTTGTTCGCTTTGCCAGCAGAATTTCCGAATTGATCAGATATTATTGACCTATGGCCCTCTCGGAGGCTTACTATTTCGCGGGCCGTTTCCGTAGCCTGTTCTGCGACGTCCCCCACACCTTTCAGAAAGAATTTTATCCACCCCTCCCAATCTCCTTCAACGCGCGTCTTTTGGAGGCGATCATAATACTCCTGCCGATTCTGCTTGAAGTAGTGGGAAAGGTAGAGGACCGGCCGCATCAATAGCCGTCGTTCGAAAAGGAAAAACGCTATGAGCAATCGGCCGACCCTTCCATTCCCGTCGAGAAATGGATGTATCGTTTCAAATTGGGCGTGGCTTAAACCGATTTTGATGAGCGGCGGAATGTGATCTTCAGCGTGAAGGAATTTCTCGAGGTCGCTTAACGCCTCAGCAGCAACCTCATGGGGCGGCGGAATGAAACTAGCAGAATTCAAATTGCTTCCGCCGGGTCCGATCCAGTTCTGGCTTTGCCGAAGCTCCCCTGGTTGGAGCTTGTGACCGCGGACCCCATGCAAGAGCTTCTCGTGGATTTCCTTAATCAAGCGAACCGACAAAGGCAGTTCGTCAAGGCGAGCAATGCCATGGTTCATCGCGGAAAGGTAGTTGACTACTTCGTCAACATCCTTTGGCATCTGTTGGTCATAAATGTCGGCTTCGGCCTTCAGGAGATCATTGATAGAAGCTTGGGTGCCTTCTATCTGACTGGATAGGACCGCCTCCTTTCTGACGTACATCATCACGAACAGATCAGGGTTCGGAAGCGTTTGTATGGAGCCGTCCAGTCGGCCCAAAGCTCGATCGGCCCTGGAGAGGAGATTCTGAAGCTCGGCGTCGATGGTGAGTTGGGGATTGGGCGGCAACGGAGAAGGTATGAAAGCTCGGTAGCCTGGGGGCTGTCTCACATACCGTCCGCTTCTTCCCTCCGCAGCCATCCCGGCGCTCCTTATTAATGATAAACGTTAACAAGGAGCATAATATGCATCTTGCCAACGTCAACCGTTAATATGAGCTGCAAAATTTCCACTTACTAATGCCCGCCAACAATGTGAGGCTGGTTGCGTGACCTTGTTATCGCGTGGGGATGATACCGCGGCTGCCAATTTCCATATTAACGTCTAACGAGAGCAGGACGTGAAAGCGGAGGCTCCAAAGCCGCCAAATTGTCATTGGAGCCGCCTTCGAAATGTTGTCTGGAGCTTCGCGCAACTGGAGACTTTTCGGCTCTAGAAATCCTGACGCCCGTCCGCGCCCGGTTCCGGCTCGCTCCTTGTCGTCTGTCCGCTTGAGGTCTGGCCACAGTGGTCGAGGCGGGCGGTTGTTTGTGACAGTCTTATGACGCACGATGGGGTGGGTCGCCTCGATTGCCGTGAGCGACGCCGAGAGCATCATGCAGGAAACGGAACTGAAGCTCGAGCTTTTGCAATCGGGTGCGCGGTCGCTCCTGAAGAAGAATCCGTTCGGATCCCCGCCCATCATTCTTCAGCAGACATCCATCTATTTCGACACTCCCGGATGGGATCTGTCCAAGCGCGGCCTGTCGCTTCGCATCCGGCAATCGGGAAATGAACGCATACAAACCGTCAAAGCCGGTGATGGTGTCGCAGCCGGATCGTTCACACGCGAGGAGTGGGAACGGCCGGTCGCCGGCGACACACCGATACTTGATGATCCGCAGATCCGAGATCTGCTCGCAGATGCTGGCCCAAAGCTCGCCGCGTTGTTCGAGGTCCATGTCAAACGGCATCGTTGGAATGTGTCGGATCAGGACGCCACGATCGAAGTTGCGTTGGATCTTGGCAAGGTCGTTGCAGCCGATCGCGAGGCGCCACTCTGCGAGATCGAGTTCGAAAAGAAGGCGGGCTCGCCGAAAGCGCTGTTCGCGCTCGCCAGGAAAGTCGACCTCATCACACCGACACATGTCGGAGTGCTGAGCAAAGCTGAACGGGGCTATCATCTGCTGGGCACAGCTCCCGGCGCTGTGAAAGCGGCTTCGACCCCGCTCACGTCCGAGATGAGCGCGGCAACGGCTTTCGCGCACATCGCGGCGGCCTGTCTCAAACAGTTTCGTCTCAATGAAACGGTGCTGGGCTGGTCCCGCGATGCCGAGGCCCTGCATCAGGCTCGCGTGTCGCTGCGCCGGCTGCGCTCGCTTTGCTCGATCTGCAAGTCGCTGTTCCATGACAGCCGTTTTGACCACCTGCGGGAAGAATTGAAATGGCTCGCCTCGGAATTTGGCGATGCTCGCAATATCGACGTGATGATCGACCGTGCTTCGAGCGAGGCTCTTTCAAGCCGTCTTCACAATGCGCGCGACGATGCCTATGCGGCAGTCGAAACATCGCTTTCCTCGGTGCGCGCCCGCTCCTTGATGATCGATGCCACCGAGTGGATCTCCATCAGGGACTGGCGGACCGACCAATCGAGCGACACGCTGCACGAGCAGTCGGCAAGGGATTTCGCCTCCGGTGTATTTGATAAATTTTGGAAAAAGGTGGTGAAGGGCGGCAACAATCTCATCGATGCCGATGACGAGACCCGCCATAAATTGCGCATCGCCGCAAAGAAGCTACGCTATGCGGCTGAGTTCTTCGAGCCGCTCTACAAGAGCAAGGCGGAAGCCAAACGCCATCGACGGTTCATAGAGGCGATGGAAGACCTGCAGGACCAGCTCGGCAGTCTCAACGATCTCGCCACCGCCCCTGATATGCTGGCAGCGCTGTGGCTTTCGGACGTTGCTAGTGCAAAGGACCTCTATAGCGCCGAGGACAAGTCCAAGCTTCTCAAGGACGCCGCGGAGGCACACGACGCCTTGGTCAACACAAGACGCTTCTGGCGCTGAGGCATGCAGAAGGAGCGACGAGGCTGTCTCCAAGCGGCCGGTCTTCGTCAGCTAGGAGGGATTAGCTGCCGAACTCTGAAGCAGCGACTTTGATCGCGACTCGTCACATAGCTGTGACAAACTGCGTAACAGGCGCCGGGACGAGTTCGACCGAAGGCGTGGTTGGCCGGGCTGGGAGGTCTTTGGACCAGGAGCAGAACCCTCTCTAGACCGCGATGCAGTGGATATAACCGGGCTTGATCGGCCCCGACTGCGCGGTGAGAACGACCTACGACATGCATCTTTGCACGACTTCCGGGAGGAAGGAACCTAATGGCAACAGCCAGCTTGACTTGAATGAGCAAACGCGGCGCCGATTTCCTTCGGAAATGGTTGGCGAACAACATTCCTACGGCCAGGGGTTCGGACATTTTGTCGGTCGCCGAGCTAACGCAGCAGCTATTTGCTGACGCAAAGTCTCTCAAGATATCCAGTACGCAAATCGACGAAGAGGTTGGCAGCGTTTATGAGGCGATACTCATTGCGATTAAAAAATAGAACGCCCCTAGTGGGGACGCTGCTTCACCGTGAGAGACGCTTTCTGTTCGCCCTGATTTTCCCGCCGTAAAATTGATCGAGCTTGTCGGGGCGGATGTTCCCATGGTGAGCATCGTTCCGGCGCGGCCAGCTGCCTCGATTTTTTCACTGACCATCAGCAGGGACTCGCGTTCCGCTGTCTTGCCGCCTTGCGCGATCCGCAGACCCCGGAGCCAGATGACTTGTTGCGCCTCCATCATCGTAAGGCACAGATCCACCCAAGGGTTGAACATTGCAGCACTCCTGATCGGCGCAGGAGAACGGCAGCCTTAGTTGTCCGGTTCCCTGGTAAGCGGGAGGACGGAGTAGGAATTTGCCTAAATAAGGATTGTTGGCGCGTAGCCGTCGGCTTCCGGCGACGATCGTCTGGCTCGCCTGGCGGGCCAGGTAGCTGTGTAACAAACTGTGTAACATGCGGCGCGAAAAGCTCAATGTTTTCAATGCTATAGGCGCCAAATCGAAAGACGCTCTCTCCGCCAGTCAACCCCTAAAAAGCCCAGATTTCTGCGGCTCTTACTTCTCCGGCACATCCTTTCCCACCAGTTTTCCCACCAGCGCCTCAAATATTTCCCACCAGCGCCTCAAATAGGGGAAGTGTCGCGCACGTCATTCCTTGCTAGGTGAAGCGCGTCAGCGCTAGGTGAAGCGCGTGAGCCACGCTCTCGAACTCAGACATTTTGATCGCTTGCTTGCCGGCCGCCGTTCGGCAAACCACATGTGGCTCGGCGCGGCTACGCGGGTCCGCCCTGGCACTGCATAGCCCGTGCGCGAGGCAATTCCTGGTGTCAACCAGCATCTCGATGTTGTTCCCGCAGCCAAACCTATGGCTCAATTGCCCCCGGTGCGCCCATATTGATCCCATGGACAACAGGCGATCTGGCACGATCGCCTCAAGGCGCCCACGCACTTATTCCTCAGGCCATCCCCAATGCATGGGCACATATGCGACTGCCGCGATAAGATCCCGCTTCGTCGGTTTGGGAGCCGGATCGTCAGCCATGCCTGTCACTCGACCTCCGTTTTGCCGCTCGTCATTGCCAGCCCGACCCCTCCCCCCGGCCTGCCCCGCCACGCGGCCGGAAACCTCTTTATACCGAGCGCACAAAGCGGCGTTATTTTTGAACTGTCTGACAGTTCAGGCAGATGAGACAAAGGCAATTCACCAATCCCGTGACTCACTGTTTGAAGAACGGACCCAGCGATGCGCTACCGATGCGCGCCTATTGAGTAAGTTGGCCTTTTATTGAGAATCGTGTACACCGCTGCGCGCAGCAGGAGCAAAAGATGCGCGCGGTTGGACGTGAGGTTGACTGGAAAGCATTGCGGATCGAGGTTCTGGAGACGTTTACTCCCGGGCCGCCGATTAACGAAGTAGCCGAATTCGCTGGCCGAAAGGCAATCATTCAGCGTCTTCAGGACATAGCCATTGAGAAAGCCCGCCACGCCATCATCTTCGGCGAGCGTGGCGTAGGTAAGACCTCGCTGGCAAACATCTTCTACAAAGATCTAAACTCAGCGACCCGCATGGTGCGCGACATCGCTGTTGACGCGGATAGTCTGGATAGTTTCGATAGCATCTGGCGCAAGGTGTTTAGGCGCATCAGATGGCCTGCAGATAACGCCACACTGGACAACTATTATCCCGGGCCAATCGAACCAGATCACGTGTTTTTGGAACTGTCGAAGTTCGGGCAGAATGAGGCACCGATTATCATCATTGATGAATACGACCGTATTAGCGATGAGACTTGCCGCGTCCTTATGACGGACCTCATCAAGGCACTTGCTCGCGCTCCAAATAATCCGACTCTCATCCTCGTTGGGGTGGCTGACAATATCCTTCAGCTGGTGAGGGATCACGGGTCCATTCATCGGAACCTGGTTCAAATTCCGATGGACAGGATGACAAGCGACGAAATTAAGGATGTCATTTCCACGCGAGTTCGCCACCTTAGAATGAAGATTACCGACGACGCCCTTTGGCGTGTCGCGTATTTCTCAGCGGGGCTTCCGTTTTATGCGCATTCGCTAGGCAAGTATTCCGCGTTGCGCGCGGTAGAAGTCGAGAAGTTGCAAATTGACGAAGCCCTGGTTCTGTCGTCGCTTATCGATTGCATCGCTGACGTGGATTACACCATTGCGGAATCCTACACCCGAGCTACGGAGAAGATTTACCGAAAGGGCAACATATTCGCTCAGGTGCTGGCAGCATGCGCGCTCACTGAAAACAACGATCTTGGCCAATTTACCGCCGCAGCTGTCGAGGGACCGCTGAGCGAAATCATGGGAGAGCCATATGAAGTTTCGGCTTTCTCGTTTCACCTTAACCAAATGACCAATCCGGAACGTGGCAGTGTGCTAAGAAAGACCGGGGCTCGCCGAACGTTTCAATATCATTTTGCGGAACCAGCTATGCAGCCATTCATCATCATGAAGAGCCTGGAAGACGGTGTACTTCGGCCGGATGTTTTTGAGCGGTTCTACGTCAAGCGTCAGAAGTCTTTTTCCATCTAGCGCCTCGCTTTTCGGCTGTCCGGTCCAGATGTCCGACGTGCGGCGCAAATCGGCCATGTCGTCTTTGGGGCCACAAGCGGTCTGTCGGCTTTGCGCTGTGGTATGCCGAAAAGCGACATTTCAGGCTGGCTGGATTGGCGTCGAAAGCGGCGCGACCTCTTGTTCCGGCGCCGCCTTGACTTAGTGCAATGGTCGAGAAATCTGGCTGTAGGATTTTCCTCATATTTCTAGAACTTCTGCCCATGCCAGGCGTAAGCTCCGCTTAACAACAACGGCAGTTTTTTCGGCGTTTACAATGTCCGGCCGAAGTCGGACGTTGCCCTCAACAAGAGCATGTCCCCAGCGGTCGGCGGTCGTTAGATCGCCGCCGCGCACGGCAACGGAGGGTTTCCTTAATGAGCAAGAAGCAGATGAAGCTGGGGCTCTCCATGCGGTACATGGGATACCATGTCGGCTCATGGCGGCATCCGGATGTACCGGCTGATGGCGCCTCTCTCTTCCAATCGTTTCTGGAAGTGGCGCAGACAGCCGAACGCGCCAAGTTCGACATGCTGTTCCTGGCGGATGGTATAGGGGTCCGGTTGGACGACAAGCCCAAGGGATCGATGTGCAGATCGCGCCACAACGTGGAACTGGAGCCGTTGACGCTCCTTTCAGCCTTGGGCCCTCTCACCCGCAACATCGGCTTGGTGGCTACGGCGTCGACAACCTACAACGAGCCCTATCATATTGCGCGCAAATACGGCTCGCTCGACCAGATCAGCGGTGGCCGCGCCGCTTGGAATGTGGTGACCTCCTGGTCAGATCAGGAGGCTTGGAACTTCTCGATGAGCAAGCAACTCGATTACGACACTCGCTACGAGCGAGCGCACGAGTTCGTCGAGGTGGTGACCGGTCTCTGGGACAGCTGGGACGAGGACGCGTTTCTTCTCGACAAGGAATCCGGGGTCTTCTACGACGAAAAGAAGATGCATGTCCTCGATCACGTGGGCAAGCATTTCTCCGTGCGCGGACCGTTGAGCGTCCGACGCTCGCCGCAAGGTCGGCCGATCCTGGTCCAGGCTGGCGTATCGGAGCCTGGTCAGCAGATCGCGGCCGAGTATTGCGACATGGTCTTCATGGCCAAGAACGATCTCAAGTCCGCCCAGGACTACTATTCTTCTGTCAAGGACCGGTTGGAACACTTCGGCCGCAAGAGGAGCGATCTCCTCATGATGCTCGGCCTTACACCCATCGTCGGCCGCACCCGCGAGGAAGCACATGAGAAATACGAACAGCTCGAGGCGCTCATCGATCCGATCGTTGGCCTTTCGATGCTCTACCGCTCGTTCGGCGATCTCTCGCATCTGCCGCTGGATGGCCCGGTGCCAAAGCCGGACCTTGACAAGGTCGGTCTCAAGAGCAGCGCTGAGATGTACTACGACCTCGCCCAGAAGCAGGGCCTGACAATACGCCAGCTCTACAAGAAGATCGGCATGGCCCAGGAGCACAAGACCATCGTCGGAACCGCGGCCGACGTCGTCGATGAGATGGAGTCCTGGTTCGAACAGGGTGCCGCCGATGGCTTCAACATAACGCCGAGCCTTCTCCCACACGGCATCAACGACTTTGTCGAACTGGTTCTGCCCGAACTGCGCAAACGCGGCCGTTTCCGCGATGAGTATGAAGGGCGAACCCTTCGCGAGAATCTCGGCCTTCCGGTTCCCGCCAGCCGCTACGCGGCCACGGCTTCCTCCGACAGGCGTCTCGCCAGTTAAGTTTGATCGAACGAGTATCGGATATGCAAACGAACGCCGGTCGAGACACGCTCTTTGCTGAGGACACTGCACGCCAGCCGATCGAGGCGGGCGATCCAGTGAACGATAGCCGTCTCTTTCGCAGATGCCTTGGCCTTTACGGGACGGGCATTGCGATCATCACCACGGAGATAGAGGATCAGCGGGCCGCCGTCACGGTCAACTCCTTCGCTTCCGTGTCGCTCGATCCGCCGCTGGTGCTTTGGTCCATCAGCCGCGCCTCACGCAGCTATCCGCTGTTCACGAACGGCAAGCGCTTTGCCATAAACATACTTGCCTCGACACAGATGAATGTCTCAAGACATTTCTCGAGCAAGGTCGAGGACAAGTTTGCGGATGCCTCATGGTCGACTGGCGAGTTCGGCTCCCCCTTGCTTCACGGTTGTCTGGCACACTTTGAGTGCGAAACCTACTCGCAGGTCGAAGGCGGCGATCATACGATCCTGATCGGTCTTGTGCGCCGCGCCAGTCGCTTCGAGGGGGAGCCGCTGCTTTTTGCCCAGGGCCAGTACAGCGTCGCCTACTCTCACCCGGAGGTTTCGCCATCGCCTGAGGTCGGCGGCTTGACGCCCGAGACTTCCACCGAGGGAACGATCATTCCTCAGATATTCGAAGCGCACCATCTCCTTTCGGCCATTTTCGACGAGCACCGCCATGCCGAGGGTCTCGATATCTCTGTGGCCCGGGTGATTGCCTGCGTGTACGATATGCCGGGCCTGAAGACGGACCAGGTGGCGCGGGCGACTTATCTCGGGCAACGGGACACGGAAGATGCCTTGGCCACGCTCGTCGAGCGTGGGATGCTCGTCAGTTCGGCGGGTGGCCAGTTGATTCTCACCGAAGCCGGGCGGCACCGGCGCGAGGCGATCCGGACGCGTTGGCAGGATTTCCAGAAAGATCAGCTTGAGGGCATACCGGAGGCGGATCTTCGCGCTACGCTGCGAACTCTCTCGAAGCTGATTGCCCAGAACAGACCGGCGAAATGATGGACTGGGACTACATTGTGATAGGGGCCGGATCGGCAGGCTGCGTGCTGGCCAACAGGCTGAGCGTGGACCCAGCTACGAAAGTGCTGTTGCTGGAGGCCGGCGGCAGCGATAAGAGGTTGAACATCATCATGCCCGCGTTGGCGTTCAAGGCGATGGCCGACGAGCGCACCAACTGGAAGTTCATGACCGAGCCGGATCCGACCCGGAACAACCGCCGGGACATGATGCCCCGTGGCAAGGGACTCGGGGGCTCCAGTTCGATCAACGCCATGTTCTATGTCCGCGGTAACCGAGGCGACTACGACCATTGGGCGCAACTGGGGAACCGGGGCTGGTCCTATGACGAAATCCTGCCCTACTTCAGGAAGGTCGAGGGCAACCGGGACGGCGTGACCGATATCTACGGTAAGGACGGCCCGGTCGTCATCAGCGCTGTCCGCAAGCCTCCCAGGCTTGCCTACGTCTTCGTCGAAGCCATGAAGGAACTCGGCTATCCGCACAATCCCGCCTACAACGCCGAACCCACTGACGGCGCGGCCATCATCCATGTCACGCAGCACATGGGGACTCGTTTCAGCGCGGCCAGAGGTTACCTTGACTCGATCAAGAGGCGGCCTAACCTCAGGATCGTAACAGGCGCGGTGGTGCGCAGGGTCGTATTCGACGGACGCCGCGCGGCGGGCGTCGAGTTCGATGCAGGTGGCAAGACGCGGATTGAGCAGTGCGTCGGCGAGGTCCTCCTGTCAGCGAGCGCAGTCAATTCGCCCAAACTCCTGATGCTCTCCGGCATCGGTCCGCAGGAGCAGCTTCGGGAGCACGGCATCGACGTGCTGCACGACAGCCCCGGCGTGGGCCGGAACCTCCAGGAACACGCCAGCACGCAAGTGAAGGCCTACGTCAACGTCAAGACCGCGAACCAGGAGTTCAATCTCCTTGGAAAACTGAAATACGGCGCTCAGTTCCTCCTCGACCGCTCAGGTTACGCCACCTACACCTACACGGGCGTAGGTCTCATCAGGACCAGGCCAGAACTCGAATATCCCGACATCCAGTACCATTTCGGGGCCTTTTCGGCGAACTACACCCATGATGGCATTGAGATGCAGAAGGAGGCCGCGATCAATCTCCAGCCCAACGTCAACAATTCGCGAAGCCGGGGCTATCTCGAATTGCGATCGGCCGACCCATACGAACAGCCCAAGATTCAGCTGAACCTTTTGAGCGACCGCTACGACATCGAGACGTTGATGGCTGGCGGCAGGATAGCCCGCGCCGCGCTGAACTCGAGAGCGTTCGCACCATACGTCACCGGCGAGTTCAAGCCTGGCAAGGATGTGCAAACGGATGATGAGTGGATCGCCTATATGCGCGAGAACGCGAGCGGTAGCTATCATCCGTGCGGCACCTGCAAGATGGGCATCGACCCCATGGCCGTCGTCACACCGGATCTCAAGGTCATCGGCGTGGAAGGTTTGCGCGTCGTCGATTCCTCCATCATCCCGCAGATACCGAGCTGCAATCTCAATGCCATCAGCATGGCGATCGGAGAGAAAGGCGCCGATCTGATCCTTCAGAGACAAGCCGCTTACGCGACGGCATGATTTGACAGGTGATTGGGGCACGGAAGCATGACCGCCGCTCCAGTTTCGAGTGATCTGACAAATGACCAAAGAGCCCGTGTCAAAGACCTTCGTTTTCTACATCGTGCCCGAATTCACCATGCTTGCGTTTGCGTCCGCGATCGAAGCGTTGCGTTTGGCGAATGCGGTCATGGGGGAAGAAGTCTATCGATGGCGGATCGTCACCGTGGACGGTAACCCCGTGCGATCCAGCTGCGGATTGTCGGTTTCACCTGATCGCTCCGTTGCTGCAGAGCGTTCGAGCACCCCAGCGGAGCGGTCGAATATGATCGTGGTCTGCACGGGCTGGCACGTCGAGCATGCGGTGGACAAATCTGTCGCGGGGTGGCTGCGCCAAAGCCGGAATTTCGGCATCCCCGTGGCGGCAATCTGTACAGGTGCCCACATCCTCGCGAATGCTGGAATGTTGGCTGGGAGGCGTTGCACCATCCACTGGGAGAACCTTCCAGCCTTCAGAGAGACGTTTCCGTCTGTCATTGTCGGCAGTGGCCTCATGGAAAGCGACGACAACATCCATACCTGCGTTGGCGGGACGGCCTCCTTCGATATGATGCTCCGCTTTATTGAAAAGGACTGCGGCCGACGGGTGGCGTTGGCGATATGCGAACAGGCAATTGTCGACCGCATAAGGGAGCCGTTTGAACGGCAGCCCAGTCCGTTGAGAACATTGGGCAGCGTTAACCCGCTTGTGCTGTCGGCCGTTCAGTTCATGGAAGACAGTATCGCGGATCAGACGGATATCGCGGCGGTGGCGAGGCACATCAAGCTTTCCCGCAGGCAGATGGAGCGTCTTTTCGCCAGAGAGCTCGCGACATCTCCCTCCCGCTACTTTCTAGAGCTTCGGCTGGATCGAGCACGGCTGATGCTCCTGCAGTCAAGCATGGCCATCATCGACGTGGCCGTAGCATGTGGCTTTGTCTCGGGGTCCCATTTCGCCAAGTGCTACAAAGCATTCCACGGCGTCTCCCCACAGCGGATGCGGACGCAGCGTCCACGAAGTGCCTACGTTCCTTCTCTCGGACGGGCTGGATCGCGCACATCTTTGGGACGGATGGTATGACTGATCACATGTCGGCTGCTTCATTGCCGCGGAGCGCACCGACCTATGTGGCGGCAATAGATCCGCGATGGTCGTTGTCTGCTCGGTTGACGTCGATCGCGCCGTCAACCGCAACCGGCCTGTAACGCACTCGACACACAGCAGAAGAGGAGGCTGGCTCCATGGCAACCATAGTCGGCATCAGCGGCAATTTCAGCCGTCCTTCGAAGACCCGCAGCATGGTGGAGACGATTGTCGACGCGGCCGCCAGAGAGCTGAATTGGGACTCCCGGGTCTTCGATCTGGTGGACGCTGGACCTTCGCTTGGCGCCACCTTCGGCAGGAAACAGGCGCCGCGCGAAATCGAAGAAATTTGGAAGGCTATCGAAACATGTGATGCGCTCGTGGTCGGCTCACCCGTGTACAAGGCATCCTACACAGGGCTGCTCAAGCATCTGTTCGATGTGCTGGACATGAACGCGCTTCGCGGGCGCCCGGTCCTCGTTGCCGCGACCGCCAAGGCGCCGAGCCACGAATTGATGATCGACCACCAGTTTCGACCGCTGTTTGCCTTCTTTCGGGCGAACGTGGTGGCCGGGTCCGTTTATGCCCTGGATCACGATTTCGGGCCGGAGAACGAACCGACTGAAGGACTGCGTCAGCGGATCGAGGCGGCCGTGGGAACGCTTGTCGCCGCGGTGCGCTGAGTTGGAATGCGAGTGCGGCTTGGCTCAACCTTCATGGAGTCCGCCGATCGCCTTGACCTCGAGGAATGCCTCGAAACCGAATTCCCCGCATTCGCGGCCGTTGCCCGACTGCTTGAAGCCTCCGAACGGCGCCGACGCATCCCAGGCCGGATGGTTGATCATCACCTGTCCGGCGCGAAGCATCGAGGCGACGCGTTTGGCCGCGCCGAGATCCTTCGACTGCAGATAAGCGGCGAGGCCATAGGGAGTGTCGTTGGTGATCTCGATCGCCTCATCCACGCTGTCATAGGGGATGAGGCTGACGACCGGGCCGAACATCTCCTCTCGAGCCACGGTCATCTCCTTCGTCACATGGCCGAACACCGTCGGCCTCACGAAATATCCTCGGTTCAGCGACGACGGTCGGCCGGACCCGCCGGTGACGAGGGTTGCACCTTCCCGGACTGCGGATTCGATCAGTGAATTGACGCGCTCGAACTGCCGCTCGTTCATCACGGGCCCGAGCGTCGTGGCCTCATCGTTCACGTCGCCGATGATGACGGATTCGGCCGCCCGTTTCGCCATCCCGATTGCCTTCTCGTGGAGTTGCCGAGGGACGAGCATGCGCGTCGGCGCGGTGCAGGATTGGCCCGCATTGCGGTAGGCGCCAAGGACCCCCTTCGTTACGGCCGGCTCCAGATCGACGTCCGGCATCAGAATGTTGGCGGAGTTTCCGCCGAGTTCCTGATGGATGCGCTTGACGGTATCGGCGGCGTTCTTTGCGACTTGAACGCCCGCACGGGTGGACCCCGTGAATGACACCATGTCGACATCCGGATGGCTCGACATCGCTTCGCCGACCGTGGGACCGTCTCCGTTGATCAGATTGAAGACGCCGGGCGGCACGCCGGCATCGTGGAGCACTTCGGCGAACAGCATAGGGCTGATCGGCGCGTATTCGCTCGGCTTCAGCACGATCGTGCACCCGGTCGCCAGCGCAGGCATGACTTTCGTGACGATCTGGAGCACCGGAAAGTTCCATGGCGTGATGAGGGCGCAGACGCCGACCGGTTCAAACGCCAACAGCGTCCGGCCGGCCAGCCGCTCGAATTCGAAATGTTCGAGAATGCGAATGGTGTCGGCGATGTGCGCCCTCGACCCGGCGATCTGGGCCTGCCGCGCGAATGTGATCGGCGCGCCCATCTCGAGTGTCGTCAGTTGCGCAAACTCCTCGGCACGCTCATCGAACAGCGCAAGCACGCGCCGAAGCATCTCCAGGCGTTCCTCGCGCGACGAGCGACCATAGGTGCTGAAGGCCTTCCGGGCAGCCACGACCGCCGCGTTGACGTCCTCCGCGGTGCCCATCGCAATGCTTCCGGCCGGTTCTTCCGTCGCCGGGTTGATGACGACCCTCTGCCGCCTGTCTCTCGCCGGGACGAAGCGGCCGTCGACGTAGAAATGGTCGAGGTATTTCAAGATGTCTGTGCCTCTTTGATTGCCCCTGCGGCCGGGCCACCAGTGCGGGCCTGCGGGCCGGCATGTCGCGGGACCAGTGCCTTGAAGACGTCCTGCATTTTTATCAACCCAGCCGGAACACCGTCCCTGACGACGACGAAGGTCTTCCTGAGATCGCCCTGCGAACGCGTCATCACCGTTTCAAGGTTGTCGTCCACATCGACCTGCCCCGACGTGCCGGACTCGACAATGACACCCGGCACCATGACAGACTCTGCACGGAGCACGCGTGCGCGATTGATGTCGTTCACGAACTTCTCGATGTAAGCGTCGGCTGGATTGAGGATGATGCTCTGCGGCTCGCCTTGCTGGACGACCACGCCGTCTTTCAGGATTACCAGGTGATCTGCGATCCTGAGCGCTTCGTCCAGGTCGTGGGTGATGAAGACGATGGTCTTGGACAACTCCTCCTGAAGTTCGAGCAGAAGGCTCTGCATGTCGGTCCGCATCAGCGGATCAAGTGCCGAAAACGCCTCGTCCATGAGCATGACATCGGAATTGGACGCCAGCGCTCTCGCGATGCCCACGCGTTGCTGCATGCCGCCCGAGAGCTGGTGCGGATAGTGGTTCTCAAAGCCCTTGAGACCGAGCCGCTCCAGCCATTTGATCGCGTTACTATGGGCATCCGCTGCGCTGTCGCCTCTGACGCGTTGCGCCATCTCGACGTTCTGCAGAACGCGCATATGCGGCATCAGAGCGAAGCTCTGGAACACCATCGACATCCGAAACCGGCGCAGTTCCCGAAGCGCGGCGCCGGTGAGGCCGGCCACATTGATGCCGTCGAGGAGGATTTCGCCGGCGGTAGGCTTGATGAGGCCGTTCAGATGGCGGATCAACGTCGACTTTCCCGAGCCGGAAAGGCCCATGATCACGGTGATGTCGCCGCTGCGTATGTCGACGTTTATGTCCTGAAGCCCGATGACGTGGCCGTGCTTGCCAAGCAGCTCGGTCTTGTCCATCCCGCCGTGCACCTTCGCGATCATGGAGCGCGGATCGGGACCGAATATCTTGTACAGGTTCCGGATGGAAATCTTCGGCTGTTCGGTCAACGGCCTTCTCCCCGCGGCTGGAGTGTACTGTTGACGCGCGACATCGAGGCCTTGCTCACCCTGTCGAAATTGATGGCCAAGAGTACGATGCCGAGGCCAGCAACCAGTCCGACGCCGAGTTCGAGGTTGTTGATGCCGCGCAGGACGAGGACGCCCAGTCCCGGAGCCGAAACCAGAGATGCGATCACGACCATCGAAAGCGCCATCATGATTGTCTGATTGACGCCCGCCATTATGCTCGGAAGCGCCAGCGGCATCTCCACCTTCGCCAGCTTCTGCCAGCGGTCCATGCCAAAGGCATCCGCGGCTTCGCCGACGTTACCGTCGACCATACGGATGCCGAGGTTCGTGAGCCGGATTACCGGAACGATGGCATAAAGGATGATGCGATTCCGTAGAGCTTCGACTCGGTGACCGAGAAGAGGAAGATCAGTGGAATGAGGTAAACGAACGAGGGAAGCGTCTGAAGCATATCGAGGATCGGAAGGCTAACGCTCTCAAGTCGATTGCTCTTGGCCATCATGATGCCGATAGGTATGCCAACAAGGATACAGATGAACGTGCATGTAAAGACGATCGCCATCGTTTGGAGCGCATAATGGAGATGATCGGTTAAACCAAGAAGGAACAGCGTTGCAGCCACCAGAGAAAGGATTGACCATGACCTTGACGCGAAATATACAAGCAACAGGAGACCGATCACCAGCACCCACCAAGGAACGACTTCGACGACCTTGAGCGAGAAATCCAGGAGCCATGATAGCGGTTGCGTCATAGGATCGAGCACCGTCTTCAACGCGACCCGCACGTGGAGGAAGCTGTTCTCGATGCCGGTAGTGAGCTCCCTGGTGCGCGGCACGGCGCGACAGGCGTCATGCAGCGCGTCGAGCGAAGGGAACGGGACGTTCGCCGCAGAGTGCCCGCCCGCATTGGCTTCCTTGCTCTTCTTGAGCAGTTCGGCAATGCTCACCGGCCCTGCGGAATCCGAGGCGTCGCACCACCCACGAAGTCCGAGCTGATTGAATAGTCCGTCGTAAAAAGCCATGAGTGCCTTCCATCTGGCGTCTATTGACGCGCGAAGTCATCTCGAAAACCAACGAAGAACGACAATGGGTCGCGGACATATATGCCCGCGACCCAGAACGTTACTGCACGACGGCGGTGACCTTCGCTTTGGCGTCTTCCGACAGCCAATTCGGCCAAACGTCTTTGTATTTTGTCAGGAAGTGCACGGCGGTTTCGTCGGCGGTGGCCTTATTCTCTTCCTGCCAGGCGAGAAGCTCGTTCATCGTGTCGTTGTTGAAGCTTACCTTGCTCATGAGAGCAACCAGTTCGGGGTTCTTGTCGTGGAAAGCCTTCGACATCGTGGTCATGACCGTGGCCTTGGGCCACCCGGTCTTGCCCGGAGTCGCGCAATCGGCGGTAGCGTTGCATTTGGCTTTGTCCTTATCGACAGGTCCCATGTCGACTTGGACCATCTTGTACTTGCCGAGAACACTGGTCGGAGCCCAGTAATAGCCGAACCAGGGCTCCTTCGCCGCATAGGCCGATGCGATGGATGTCGCGAGCGTCTCAAGAGACCCGTGATTGAAAATCTCGATTCCGTGCTTTTCGAGTTCGAAAGCTTTGACCAGGTTGTCGTTCGAATGGCGGCAGCCCGTGCCGACAGGGCAGTTGTTGAACCGGCCGCCCACAAGCTTCGGGTTTGCCAGGATCCCGTCAAGCGTCTTCAATTCGGGATGGGCCGCCGCGAGATAGTCGGGAATCCACCACGCGTCGATGCCGCCGTCGGTGAGCACATCGCCGACCTTGACGATCTTGCCCTCCTTCTCGAGCTTGTAATAGATATCCGCGACACCGGGCCAGACTTCCGTCAGAATGTCAGGCTGCCCCGTTTCGGCAAGCGAAGTGAGCGCCGGGACCGTCGAGGTCGGCACCTTCTTCACCGTGCAGCCGTAGCCCTGCTCCATCAGGAAGCTCGAAACGGCGGTCACCACGGCGGCCGAAGCCCAGTTCATTTCGGTGATCGTCACCGTGCCACACGCGGCGCTAGCGGGCGATGCGCCCGCCAAAAAGCTCGCGCCGATCATGCCGATTGCTGCAAGAAGAGATTTCATGTCATTCCCCTTTGGCGAAGTTATGCCTGGCCAATCGCGGCGAGCTTGATTGCTGCTGCGTCCTTGCGGCGCGCGATCGGGTCTTTTTTGGCTTATTAAGCAGGAGGCAGATTACGGCCCAGCGGCCAGTTGGCAAGTTGCTTAATTCCTACGCAATGGGTAAGCTGGGCTTTATGCAAAAACTTCGCTACAAGCTGCCGCCGCCCAATCTTCTAATCACCTTCGAGGCTGCTGGACGTCAGCTTAGCTTTACCAAAGCGGCGTCGGAACTGAATGTTTCGCGTGTCGCGGTTAGCCAGCAGATTCATGCCCTGGAGCGATTTCTCGGTGTGCCGCTGTTCGAACGGCTGCAACGCTCGGTCCGGTTGACAAGGACAGGAGAGAGGTATCACAGCGCCATCTCTGAGGTGCTTGAACGAGCGCTGCGCGCGACGCTTGAAATCAGCCGGCGCTCCGACACTAACGTCGTCAATGTTGGCGCTACACCGGGCTTCATGACCTATTGGCTATCGCCGAGACTCGGCGAGTTCAGGGCGATCCACCCCGACATCGAACTGAGGTTTATCGTCTCCGACAGCAACTTGCAGTTTGAGGACAATATGGACCTCGCGATCCGATACGGTTCCCCGCCGTTTGATGACGCCGAGACGACATTCCTGGTTCGGCAAGAGATAAGTCCTACCTGCGCGAATACATTTCTTCCCGCGGGCACGATGCTCGAGCCGTCCGAACTTCTGACCTATCCGCTCATTCACCTGGAAGGTCCATATGATGAACATACCAGATGGTCGACCTGGCTACGTGTTCACGGACTTGATCTGGCAAGAGCGAAGGCCGGAATAACCGTGAATTCCTATACGAACCTGGTTCAGGCCGCGCTCGAAGGTCAGGGATTTGCCTTGATCGGCCCGCCGCTGGTTCAGAGATTCCTCTCGAACGGGACGCTCATTCAACCCGTCAACGCCAGGCCCGTCGTCCGTCATGCTTTCCACCTCCTACTTCCCCGGCTATCAATCCCGTCCGCTGCCGCCCAGGCCTTCGCGGATTGGATCAAAGGTTCCTTCCCCGCGAAGAAGGCAGGCATTGAGGGGACGATTGAATTGGAGTGAGCGTAACGGCCCGTCGGAGACGGCATCGCTCAAATTTGTATCGGCAGTTCCATAAACGACAATCAATGTGGGCGGCCGTATCCTAAGAGGTCGCGCTTTCTTGGCCGCCGGTCGCCCGCGATCCCCTTCTACTTCGTAAGGTGGGGCCTCAGCGGCCCGGCGTAGTCAACAAAATCAAATGGATGCGCGGAGGTTTGCCACCCGAGGTTTGGCTAACCGGAGGGGAAAATAGAAAAATAGGCGCTAAACCATTGATAAATAACGATAATGGCGGTCCCGGAAGGGTCATCGTTTTCCACTGGAAATCAATACGTTAGTGGGTGGTTAGCCAACCCATTCCCTTCACATTTTCTCGTATGATCTGGCGAACCTCAGAAAAAGGAGGAGAACTAGCTTTCCGTGCGAGCGGGGTCTCTATCTCGTCCACATGTCACCAAACAAAGGGTCGACGAACTCATGTTGACCACAAAGGGTACAAGGGCGGCTGATTTGGGGCCGAGACCAGCCTGTCTGTTGTTGGCATCTGATCGTAAGAAACTGCCGTTCTGCCAGACGATAAAACGCTTTTGACTGGGCATCATTGGCGCATTAGCGCGCTCTCTACAGGAAGCGGCCCTTCCAACGAGTGCGCGTGGAGGCCAATCCGCCAGGAAGATACGGCAGGTGCAAGTGACGCTAATATCCTCATTCTCGACGAGTCCTCACGGACGGACGCGAATGACGGTCTTTCCCGCCCGCCTCTCAGTCGAATTGAACGTGGCGACAGCATCATCCAGGCTCGAGACCTTGCCAATGTTCGTGCGCAGCCGCCCGTCCCGAACTCGCTGAATTATCTCGGATAATTGAGTGCGATCCGCCTCGACGACGAAGTCGATTGTCAGGCCATCTGCTGGCCTCACTTGGGTAGGCCCAACGACGGTCACGAGCGTTCCTCCGGCCCGGATCAGCGCTGCGGAACGCTTCTGAACATCGCCACCGATGACGTCGAACACCAGATCGACGCGGCCGACGTCTTCCAGGGTATCGTTCCCGAGGTCGACGAATTCATTTGCACCGAAGTCGAGAGCCTTCTGGCGGTCGGCGGCGCGTCCGGTGCCGATGACATAGGCTCCCGCTTCCCGCGCAAGCTGCGTCACAGCCGAACCGACGGCACCGGCCGCGCCATGCGCAAGCACGGTCTGCCCTGCCAGAACTCGGCCATGCTGAAACAGGCCCTGCCACGCGGTCAGGCCCGAGATTGGCAGACTCGCGCCCACCGTGAAGTCGACGTCGCCCGGCAGCAGCGCGAGATTGCGTGCCTCCATGGCGACGTACTCGGCAAGTGTGCCGTCACGATGCCAGTCCGACAGGCCGAACACCCGCTGTCCGATTGACAGCCCCGTGGTACCGTAGCCAAGCGCGGTGACCACACCGGCCAATTCATGACCGAGGATCGACGGCGTCCGGTCACGGAAGGCCCGATCGGCCCAGGTCGAGGGCCACTCCAATTCGGTGTTGACGAATCCCGCCGCGTGAACCTGAACGACGACGTCGTTTATCGCTGCCTGTGGTTCGGGCCGCTCCACCAGTGTCATGCCGGCCGTTCCCGCAGCTTGGTCCGTTACAACGATTGCTTTCATGGGAATTGTCTCCTCAGTGATTTGTTGGTTCGAGGTAAATTGCAGGCGTGGAAGGTCTTTTCGATCTCTCACGCAGGTTGGCTATAGGTTCCACGCCTTCTGTTCCTCGTCGCGGCGAGCCTCAAGGTATTCCAGGGCGGGCAAGCCGATGGGACGCACTGATGCTCCCTCTTTGCTGTCGGTGAGGCGCAGGCAACTGCCCTCGATATCGACTTCGCCCCAATGCAGACCGATGACTTCGCTACGAAGACGGCCGATATGAACGTCAACGGTGCACTTCTCGAGATGAAAGTCGCCATCCCAGAAGCTGGCCCGCGAGAAAATACGCGGTCGGGTGACATCATGAGGAATTCTAGCAAGCGGTATTCCCTCGGTCCTACATGCACAAGAATCCTTTGTCGAAACACCCTGTGCTCCTGTCGATCCAGCAGCAAGTCTTCGACCGCCAGGGAATTCGACAGAACTGCCGGTCTCGCGCGACGGAGCAAACCTTTGACCCTGGCCAGGAGTTCCGACATCGAGAAGGGCTTGACCATTTAGTCATCGGCCCCGGTCGAGAGACCATGGGCTATATCGCCCCGCGCCGTCAGCATCATGATCGGTAACCGAGAGGGTCTCCGGTAGGTCCCTCAAACGCCGGCAAGCCGAAGGAACACCGCGTTGACTAGCCGATAACCTGCTAAAAACGCTGGATTTATTGAAAACGCACGAGCATATTATGGGTAGGGCGCGCAGTGATTGAAAATACTTGTGCGCGCTATCTTATTTGCGTGCTGCGCCGTTTCTTTCTTCGTCGTTCGTGGCGCTGGCAATGCTCTGATCCCTCGAGAAGGGTGTGTCATTGGTTTTAAGTTTTTGAGACCGGCGGCGGGCCTAACGTTTGTCCGCTCGCCGATTAGGGAGGAAGACAATGGCCGAAGAATCACGTTCCCAATCAAGGCGAAGATTTCTGAAGACGAGTGGACTTGTCGCTGGGCTAACGGCGACGGCGGTTACCGCTCCCTGGGTTCGAAGGGCCGGAGCCGCTGACACAATCACCTGGAAAATTCAAACCTCGTGGCCGGCTGGTGTCGGACTTGAAACTTTCCAGAACTGGTGTGGCACCATCAAGGAAAAGACCGGAGGACAACTCGAATTTCAGCCGTTCAAGGCGAAGGACATCGTTGGCGACTTTGAACTCCTCGACGGGGTGAAGAACGGTGTCCTGGAAGCGATGAACTCGTTTTCACTTTACTGGGCCGGAAAGCTTCCCGCCGCAGCGTTCCTGTCCTCTTACACGATGGGGCTACGCTATCCGCACGAATGGGACATCTTTTTCTATTCAAAAGGTGGTCTGCAGGCCGCGCGCGACCTTTATGCGAAACAAGGTCTTTACTACGTCAACCGCATTCATCACGGCCCGAACATCATCCACTCAAAGACACCGATCCGCTCGATCGAGGATTTCAAGGACCTGAAACTGCGCGTACCGGGCGGGATGATCGCAGAGACATTCGCGAAAGCCGGCGCCAAGACGACGCTGCTGCCGGGCGGCGAGGTGTTCTCAGCGCTGGAGAAAGGCACGATCGATGCCGCCGACTACACGGGCCCGGCGGTAAACTGGGCGCTCGGCTTCCAGCAGGTGACCAAATATATTTCCATGGGGCCGCCTGGACTGATGTCGGTGTATCAGCCCGTCGACCTGATGGATTTCGCCGTCAACATGAATGTCTGGAACCAACTCCCGGACAATCTCAAGAAGTTCGTGGAAGACGAGATCCAGGTCTATTCGAACATCCATTTCGGCGCGATCCAGAAGGCCGACATGGAGACTTGGCACAAATTCACCGACGCGGGCATCGAAATCAACCGGCTTGGCGCAGAAGATCTCCAAAAGTTCCAGGAAATCGCGGTGCCGATCTGGTTCGAGTGGGCCAACAAGGACAAGGACGCGGCGCGCATCTTCAAGCTGCAGCTTGAGGTGATGGAGAACCCGACTGTCGGTTACGTAACGCCGGACATGTATCAGGGATTGTCGATCAACCTCTGAGGCTCTCCGCGCCCGTCCTGTCCGGGCGGGCGCACTCTCCTTCAAGAGGCGGTCGCCGATGCCCTCACTCACATTTGTGCTGCCGCACTGGCTCTACTGGTCGAGCCTCGTGCTTTTTCCGCTTGCCGCGGTCTTCTTCGTCTATCGCGAGCGGGCTCGACGCGACGCCGGCCGAGCCAACCTGTTCCTCGCCTATTTCTTCCTGGTCACTGCCGGTTTTCTCGGCATGCACCGTTTCTACCTGAAGAGCCGCTGGGGGTTCTTGTTCATCCCGTTCTTCGTCGCTGTGCTCTGGACCAGTGCCCAGGTGCGGGATGGACGCGAAGCATTGTCTCTGGCTCGGTCCCAAGCCGAGCATGCCGAAAGGGTCCTGACGCAAACCAGGGCGGATGTCACGTCCGGCAAGAGCGGTGCCGCTGGTCGCCTTGCGAAGGCCGAAGCGGATGCGGCAACGGCACGCAGCGATAACGCTGCCGCCCTTGGTGGGCTCTCCCACTGGAACAGCCTTGCCCGAATTGCCGGAATTCTCCTCGGCCTCGTTCTCGCGGGCGACATCTTTCTCATGCCGGGCCTGGTTCGCCGCGCTCGCGAACGCGAGGTTCAACCGGCCCCAACCGACACCCATCCGCTGGTGACCGACGTGCCCGCCACGCCGGTTAAAGCTCCGCTCGCCGTCTTCCGGCCCGTCGACCGGCTGGTCAAGGTGACGGGTGAGTTGGTCGCCTACTGGTCGGTCCTCGCGGTCATCGCCTATTATTACGAGGTCGTGGCCCGTTACGTTTTCAATTCGCCGACGAACTGGGTGCATGAGAGCATGTTTCTCATGTTTGGCATCCAGTACATGCTGGCAGGAGCCTATGCTTATCGCGACGAAACCCATGTTCGGGTGGACATCCTCTACAGCCACCTCTCCGAACGCGGTCGGGCTATCTGCGACATCATCACCTCGGCCTTCTTCTTCCTGTTCACGGGGACCATGCTCGTCACAGGCTGGCGTTTTGCCAGTGACGCAGTGGCGGTTGGCGAACGCTCATTCACCGAATGGGGCATTCAATACTGGCCGGTAAAGCTTGCGATCCCCATTGGGGCGGCCCTCCTGTTGCTTCAGGGTCTGTCGCGGCTGATGCGAGATATCGCCACTGCGTTCGGAAGGACCGGCTGAGCGATGGGTCTCGAGCTTCCGATCCTTTGGCTTAGCATATTGATGTTCGGTGGTCTGGGCGTGCTTTTGCTGCTCGGATTGCCGATGGCCTTTTGCACCGGCAGCCTTGCCGTGCTTTTCCTGTTTCTGTTCGGCAATTCGGCCATGCTGAACATGCTGCCGTCTCGGGTCTTCCCGTTCATGACGGATTATCAGCTCTCGGCGGTGCCGCTTTTCATCTTCATGGCCGCGATTCTCGAGAAGGCGGGCATCATCGAGGAATTGTTCGACGTCGTCTACAAATGGCTGGGCGGGCTGAAGGGGGGACTCGCCTCGGCCACGGTGGTCTCTTGCACACTGTTGGCCGCCATGGTTGGCGTGGTCGGGGCGACCGAAGTGACGATGGGCATGATCGCGTTGCCCGCCATGCTGCGCCGCAACTACGACGCCAAGCTCGCCTGCGGCTCGCTTCTTGCAGGCGGGACACTCGGCATCCTCATACCCCCTTCCGTCATGGCGATCGTCTATGCCGTCGTCGCGCAGCAGTCGCTGGGCGAGCTTTTGATCGGGTCGGTGTTTCCCGGGCTGCTGCTGTCCGGGATGTACGTCGCTTACGTGACGGCGCGCTGTTACATCAACCCCAAGCTCGGGCCGGCGTTGCCGCCGAACGAACGCATCGCATTCGCCGCAAAACTCAAGCTTTTGCGCCGCACGTTCATGCCGATATTGCTGATCCTGCTTGTGCTCGGGGTCATCTTCATGGGCATTGCCACACCGGTCGAAGCTGCAGGCATCGGCACGTTCGGTGCCTTCATCGTCTGTGCCGCGCATCGGCGCCTCACCTGGGACACGATCCGGGAAGCCGGCATCGCGACGCTCAAGGCAACGGCGATGGTCATGTGGATATTCTTCGGCGCCACCATGTTCGTCGGCTTCTTCATCCTGAAGGGTGGGCAGAACTTCGTCGCCGAATCCATACTCGGAACAGGCTTGGCGCCTTACGGCGTTCTTGTTCTGATGATGATCATCCTGTTCGTCCTCGGCATGTTTCTGGACTGGGTGGGCATCCTCCTTCTGACGGTACCGATCTTCCTGCCCATTTTAAAAACGCTTCAATTCAGCGGCACTTTCGGGCTAGCCGGCGTAGCTCCTGGAGATGTGCCGCTTTGGTATGGCGTCATTTTCATGGTCAACATGCAGATGGCGTTCCTGAGCCCACCCTTCGGCTATTCGCTGTTTTATCTGAAGAGTGTTGCACCGCCGGAGATATCGATGGCGACGATCTTCCGATCCGCGGTCCCCTTCTTGTGCCTGCAGGCGATCGGAGTGGGACTGTGTATCGTGTTTCCCTCGATCGTCGTCTGGCTGCCGAAGGTCATGTACGGAGGCAATTGACCATATTTGCGGCCTTTTTCATCGGAGGCCGCGGATCAATCGAATTTGATAGCTTTTCGCTTGAACGGTGTCACCTTTTTTGCCTTCCTTTGCGCGCCGTCATGAGATCGCTTCTTGAAACAATCCTGGCCGTGAGTGCGGGTGTGGCGCTCTCGACCGCTCTTGGTTATCTCGCCTATGCCGCGCCGGGCTACGCAGTGCCTTTCGTGGACTGGCTTACCAGTCCACTCCATTTCAGCACGTTCCTTTGGGCCGTTCTTGGGGCTCTGTTCGGGCTCAGCGCTTTGCAGTTCCGGCGCGGCCGCCTCACCGGTCGCAACGCTGGGCAAAAGACGAGCAAGGCTGATGACGGCCAGAGGCTGACCGGGGACACCTCAGGGAGCGGCGCCGGCCGGCAAGCCAGTCCCCTTTCGGCGCCTCTGCAGCCAGAAAACTAGGCCGAACAGCAAAAGCGCCGGAGGTAGGAACCAATAGCGTGACGGACGGCTGTTCGGCACCATGGTCCCGGTGATCTCGTCGCCGGGCTGCAGGCCGAACTTCGCCGCCTGGCTGCCGAGCCGCACGATGCCGACCGTCATGCTATCGCCGCGCGCGCTCACAGACAGTCCAGCGCCCTCCAATCGCTCTGCGGCATTCTTGCCTTGGGCGAGATTGAAAGCCTGACCAGCTTCTCGATCTCGTCGCCATTGATGTTGAACGTCTTCAACTTGAGTCGAACCGCCTGCCCCGCAGGCGTGGCGTCGACCGTCTGGTTCAACTGCGACACGGGCTTTGCGACAAAAGGCTCATCGACCAGATCGAGCCGATAGCCCGGCCGGAACAGCGTGAAGCAGATGAGCAACAGCGCTATCGGCTCGTACCACCGGTTGCGAACCAGGAACCAGTTCTGCGTCACCGCCACGAAGGCCTCACCGGAGCCATCAGCGTCGCGACGACGACATAGCTGGCCGTAGTCGGCATGGCGAAGCTGACGCCGCTCCACCACGGGGTAATTCACGGCTGAAGGTCCTCGAACTGCCAGTCCGCGATCGCCCAAAGGGCTGCCGGGCAGCAGCACGCCGAATGCCCGGCTGTAGAGCTCAGGTTCGTCAGGTGGCAAAAGTAGTCGGCACCGCCGGTCGCGGTTGCCCCCAGAAGGGGCTTTGGCAATCGAGCCTATTCGTTTGTTGTTAGGGCAGAGATCTGATCGGTGTCGTAGCGGTTCCGCAGGTCGGCAAGCGCCTTCGGATCCGGAGCGCCGCGCGCGGCCAGCCTGGCAAGTTCTTCGAAATAGTGCTCATGCCCGGGCGGAGAGACAGTCATCAGCACATGCGCCGGCTTTTCGGCAACATTGGTTATGTTGTGCTGCACGCCCGGCGGAATGAACAGGTAGGTACCAGGGGTCGCATGGATCGTCTTTTCGCCGACGTGCCAGACGCATTCGCCCTCAAGCACGTAGAAGGTTTCCTCCTGCACGCGATGAACATGGAGGCCGGTGGCGAACCCGGGCGGGATCGTCCAGTCGAACGTGCTCGTGTACTTCGTGTCTTTGCCGGTGACGAGAAAGACCAGCGGATGACCGCGCAACATAACACCCTTGTTCTCGTCAGGCATGCGTATGATTGGGGCGGCGCTCATTTGATCCTCCATCGGCTCGGATGCTGCTTTCCGCAGACACCTGCACAGAATGCCCCCGCCATGCCTGGCAGTCGTGAAGCCGTTCCGAAATGATTGCGAAAAAATCGCAAACGGTATCTCCTTCGGAAATGGCAACTAGCCTCGTCTTTGGCCCATTTCGCCTTGACACCGGTGCCGGGATTCTATTCCACGGCGCCGAGCCGACACCGCTCGGTCAGCGAGCCGTCGCACTGCTTGCCCTGCTTGTGGAGCGGACGGGCAAGCTTGTTTCCAAGGAGGCGCTGATCGAGGCGGCATGGCCCGGGCAAGCCATCGAGGACAGCAACTTGACGGTCCAGATTGCTGCGGTGCGCCGGGTTCTCGAAAACCTTGCCGGCGGCGCATGCTGGATAGAGACGCGGCCCCGACATGGCTATCGCTATGTCGGGCCGGCCGCCGCAGTCGATGGTCTTGATCCGGCAGCCGAGGTCCTGGCCAAGCCAACGCCGATATTGCCCGGCAAGGCTTCGATCGCGGTTTTGCCGTTCTCGAACCTTAGCGGCGATCCTGACCAGGATTATTTCGCCGACGGCATAGTCGACGACATCATCACCGGTCTGGCGCGCATCAACTGGCTGCTCGTCATCGCGCGCAATTCGACCTTCACCTACAAGGGTCGCGCGGTGGACGTGAAGCAGGTCGGCCGCGAGCTTGGCGTGCGCTATGTGCTCGAAGGTAGCGTGCGCAGAGCCGGCGGCCGCGTGCGCGTTACCGGACAGATGATCGATGCATCGACCGGCGCCCACGTATGGGCCGAGCGGTTTGACCGCAGCTCCGGCGATATCTTCGCTCTGCAGGATGAGATTGCCCTGTCGGCTGTCGGTGCAATCGCGCCGAGCCTGCGGCGTGCCGAAATCGACAGGGTGAAGCGCAATCGGCCCGACAGTCTCGATGCCTACGATCTGGTGCTGCGGGCTCAATCGGACGTGGATTCCGGGATGCCCGAGAGGGTTATGAAAGCGCTCGTGCTGCTGGAACGTGCCATCGAACTCGATCCGGCCTATGCGCTGGCGCACGGCAATGCCGCGATGTGCCACCATTGCCTCTTTCTTCGCGCCGGCCTGCAGGAAGCCAACCGTGCCGCCTCGATACGCCATGCCCGCTCCGCCATCCTCCACGGACAGGATGATGCCTCGGCACTGACCTTTGCGGGGTTTTCTATCGGCATGGATGGACACGACCGCAAGGCCGCCTTCACCGCACTGGAAGCTGCGCTCGCCATCAGTCCGTCATCCGCCCTGACCTACATACTGGGAAGCGTCATTCTCGGCTGGAGCGGAGAAGCGGAGCGGGCCATCGAGTGGAGCGAGCGGGGGATGCGGCTCAGCCCATTCGACCCGTGGACTTTTGCCGCATTCGATGCGCAGGCGATGAGTCATCTGCTGCGCGGCCGTTACGATGAAGCCTGCCGCGCCGCCTACAGGTCCGTTCACGCCAATCCCGCGCACAGCATCACCTATGTGCAATTGGCCGCCGCCCTGGCCAAGCTCGGCCGGCTGGAAGAAGCGAGGGCGGCCGCGGTGCGGGTCCGGGAGCTGCATCCAACGTTCCGCTACGGGCGGCAGTTGGCGGCCGTCAACTGCGACCCTGCGCTCGCGCAATGCCTTGGCGATGCGCTGCATGTTGCCGGGCTGCCGGAGTAGCGCACGCAAGAGATTGACGCGGCACAAAGGCTTGGTAGATTTCGCGTCATGGGAATGGTCATTAGCATCGTTGAGGGCGATGTTGCATCAGAGCAGATTCCGGCGTTGATCGCGGCCTATAAGAGCGTGATCGAGAGCGGATTGCCTCCCTCGATTCAGCAAAGCTTTCTGGTACAGCGATCACCAAATCACGTGGCGATCATCACGGTTTGGCGCTCGCGTGAGGACCTGCAAGCTATGATCGACGGCGGAGGCGAACCGGTGGCCCGCCGCCTGATCCGGGAAGCCGGTGGGCAACCGCAAGCCAATTTTCATGACGTTTTGGCCGCGGGCTAAATCGGAGAGGCGTTGTTGGGTGCCCGAGTGAGATGTCGCTTTCCATTTCGACACGCTCCCATTGGCGATCAAGCAAACCGGGACGAATGCACGCCGACGCACAGGCGCTGACACGGCTAAACCGCGGCTCTTCATACCCCCTCACCACAGAGGCTGCTTTTCGTTCAAGGCTTGAAGGCTAGCAGGGAGATGCTCTTCACGCCGAACGTCCTGCTGGCGTTGCGGGCGTTGTCGGAGATGAACTGGTAGGCCGGATTCTGCTGGACCTTAGCGATGTTCAATCCGGCTGCCATGATCTGCGAACGATAGCTGTCCTGCTGCGCCGCGCCACCGATGCAGGCCGCCCAAAAGGTCGAGTTGCAGACGATGGTTTCGGGCAGCTGCACTTCGGTGACGATATCGGAAATGGCCAGCCGGCCCCCGGATTTAAGCAGGCGTGACGCTTCATGGAAAACGGCGCTCTTGTCGGTCGCCAGGTTGATCACCCCGTTGCTGATGACAATGTCGGCCGAAGCGTCGGGCAGGGGCACGTTCTCTATATAGGCGCCTACATAGGTCACGTTGTGGAAGCCGTCGCGGTCGCGCAGCCGCTCCGCCTCCCCGCTGCTTAACCGTCATGTCGATGCCGACCACGGTGCCGCGCGGCCCGACCTTGAGGGCGGCAACGAACGTATCCATGCCGGCTCCGCTGCCGAGATCGACGACGGTCTCGCCCGGCTTCGGGTCGGAAAGATGGAAGTGGTAGCCGACCCCGGCGAAAGATTCGATCGCCTCGGCCGGAATGCGGTCGAGATCGGCGGCTGGATAGCCGATGCGCTCAGCCAGCGCCCGCCCCATCTCGAAAGGTTTTCGGCGACGCTGCGGTACATTGCCTTAACCTTGGTTTCCAGCTCGCTCGGATCGAATGCAACTGATGTGGTCACGGCCGCCTCCATTGATGTGATAGGCATAGTTCGCCCTCCCGATCAGAGCTGAGTATCCCCGCCCGGCGCCGGAAATCTCGACGCCGGCAATGAGATCATTCTCTCCGTAGCCTCTTGCCTTCGCGGAAGGGATGCAGGCCCAGAGATTGCCAAAACGCCAAACAACCGATGGCTAGGCTGGTTCGCACCCTTCTGGCCAGCCCTACGCAGCCCGCCGACCTATACCCGGTCGCAGATTCTGGTTCATACGAAACAAGTTCAGCGGGTCGTAACGCTGTTTTATCTCTAAAAGTCGCTGATAGTTGCCGCCATAACCGAGTTCGACACGATCCGCCTCGTCCTCGGGCATGAAATTTACGTAAGCCGTGCCGGCGGCGTGAGGCTTGGCCGCTTCATACAGCCCACGCGCCCAATCCCGGCATACGCCGTCCATGTCCGGCTCGCGCCAGCGAGCGTGCACATTCATGACAAAATGCGAACTTCTTTGTGGAAACGCCGTTGCATCCGCGGCGATGCGGCCGGCGGCGCCGCCCACATACCCGATGAAGATCTCGCATTCGGGGCCTGGAAGCTTGCCGATAGCGCCGATAACGATGTCGAGCGCTGCATCGGAAAGCTCGATGAAATCATGGCTCTTCCAGTAGTTGCGGGCACCGGGCGCAAGCAGTGGATCGAACGCCTGTTGCCAGCCCACGAATGGATTCGGGCCGACGACGTCGGCAATCGGCGTTCCGATTGCACGTAGCGCCGAGGTGGCCGCTTCGCCGTCTTCCACCTTTCCGCAATAGCACATGGCCAGCACCAGCACTTCCTTACCATGCCACTCGGCGGGCAGGAACGGAAGCGGCGGCGCCTGTCGCATGACGACCCAGCAGGTCATTTCGTCAGGCGCGGTTTCGAGCGCCTTTCGGTATTCCTGCAGGACCGCCTTGGCATTCTCAAACGGATGAACGACGAGCCCTGAAAACACTTGCGGGCCGACCTCGTGCAACTGGAACTCGAAGGCGGTAACGACACCGAAATTGCCACCGCCGCCTCGCAGCGCCCTCGGTGCCGCTCAATTCGAAGGCGGAGGAAGAGCCGCAATCCGTGTTCGCGAGCATTGGCAGCGGCGATGTAACTAAATGCCCGCCCCTATCCGGCTGGCGCCGCATGGGTTGCAGAAAACGCAGCGGCGCAAGGAAGTATGGTGCGAGCGCCTTTCCAAGATGTGACGCGAGTCGTGCCGGGAAAGCTGTATGGTCTTGCCACCGGTTGCGCATTCAACGACGAGACGGAGCAGCCGCCAAGACATTGCGACCGCTGCGGCTACTGCGCCAAGCGATCGGCGGCTCCAGCCGCCCGGTGCACCGTCACGACATTTCGGCAATCATTGTTTGACTTCGATCAACGGCAGTGACGCGATTGGGTGCAAGAGTTGCGCGACAAGGGCCGCTTCGCCGGCAGCAAAGGAGGTAGTCGATGGATCACGCTGACGAATCTGTCACGAAACATCACGCGCACTGCGGGTGCGGCGGCTCCCGTGGCGTAAAGCAAGACGCCGGCTCGCAGGCCAAGTCTCACGATGATCCCCGCCCTGCCGCGGCCGCCCTTGACATTCTCGACGAGCGCTTCGCCCGCGGCGAGATCGACAAGGACGAATACCTGGAAAAGAAGCAGCTGATCTCGGAGCGCGCGTCACCCCCGAAAGTCGACCAGCCGGAGGCGGCACCGGTCGCGGCGAAACCGGTCCCGACGCGGACGAAGCAACCCGCGCAACAGCGCTAGCCGCCGTCGTTGCCATCGGCGCGACGAGCGCCGCCATGGCACGCAAGCCGATTGTCGGACGGGCACGCGACGATCTTCACAGCCGCGCGGGCCACCCAATGCTGATTCATCATGGAGATCGCCAATGCAAAGGGTTCTGATTCCGATTTTGGTCCCGGCGAGTGCTGCGCTGGCCCTCGCGCCCTGCACGGCATTCGCGCAGACGCCCTCGGACGTCGACAGATACGCCTATGGTCCGGGCATGATGGTGGGGCGGAGGCGGGTGGGCGATGATTTTCGGCCCGTTGTTCATGATCTTCTTTCTTGCGGTGCTGATCGCTGTGGTGGTCCTTTTCGTTCGCTGGGCGGGCGGGCCGTGGCCGGGGACGGCGACACCTCAACAAACGTCGCCGGGTCGCAGCCGTTCGACATCCTCAAGGAGCGCTTTGCGCGCGGCGAGATCGACAAGGACGAGTTCGAGGAGCGGCGTCGCGTTTTCGGCGAATAGGCTGTCTCGATCTGCGGTTGGAGGGTGCGGAGGTCGCCTGCTGGCCGAAAGACGGTCAGAGAAGAAAGGATGTCCATGCAGATCCTGCTGATCCTGAATGATCCGCCGTACGGCACCGAGCACTGCTACAATGGCCTGCGCCTCGCTCTCGCTCTCACCAAGAGAGAGCCAACGACCACTGTTACCGTGTTCCTCATGGCCGATGCGGTGGTGGCTGCGAAGGCCGGCCAAAAAACCCCCGACGGCTACTACAATGTCGAGCGCATGCTGAAGGGGGTAGTTGCCGGCAAGGGGCAGATCTTGCTGTGCGGCACTTGCATGGACGCGCGCGGCCTGACTGAAGCCGACATCATGGCTGGGGCAAAGCGCAGCACGATGAACGAACTCGCGGCCGCCACCATCGCCGCCGACAAAGTGCTGGTGTTCTGATCCGATGGCTCAGATCTATCTCGACTACAACGCCAGCACGCCGATCGATCCGGCGGTAGCAGCGGCAATGCAACCGTTCCTCAACGAAGCCTTTGGCAATCCCTCCAGCGACCACTGGGCGAGCACGCCGGCAAAGGCCGCACTGGAGCACGCCCGCGGTCAGGTCGCCGCGTTGATCGGCTCGGCGCCCGACGAGATCGTGTTCACCAGCGGCGGCAGCGAGGCCAACAACCTTGCCATCAAGGGCACGTTCTTCGCGCTCAGGGAGAGGGGCGAGCACATCATCACGAGCGTGGTCGAGCATCCCGCTGTTCTCGCGCCCTGCAGGTTTCTCGAGCGACTCGGTGCAACGGTCACCTATCTGCCCGTCGACCCGACCTGCCGCGTCGATCCCGAAGACGTGCGCCGCGCGATCACCTCGCGCACCGTCCTGATCAGCGTCATGCACGCCAACAACGAGGTCGGCACGATCCAGCCGATCGAGGAGATCAGCGCCATTGCCCGGGAACACGGCATCCGTGTTCACACGGACGCCGCACAATCTGTCGGTAAAATTCCCACCAGGGTCGACGCGCTCGGGGTCGATCTGCTCACGATTGCCGGTCATAAGCTCTACGCGCCGAAGGGTGTGGGTGCGCTCTATGTCCGCCGCGGTGTCGAGTTGGAACCCCTGATCCACGGTGCCGGCCACGAGCAAGGCCGGCGCGCCGGCACCGAGAGCGCACTGCTCGCCGTCGGTCTCGGCGCGGCCTGCGGCCTGGCACAGGACCACGCGCCGATGGAACGCGTCCAGGCTCTGCGCGATCGCTTCTTGCGCGCTCTACAGAATCGCTTTGGCGATCGCGTCGTGTTGAACGGCCACCTCGAACATCGCTTGCCCAACACCCTCAACGTCTCGTTTGTCGGCATGTTCGGTGCCGATGTGCTGACAGCACTCGAGGGGGTCGCGGCATCGACCGGTTCGGCGTGCCATACGGGTCGTATCGAACTCTCGCCCGTGCTCGCCGCGATGGGCGTACCGGAGAAGGTCGGTATGGGTGCTGTGCGCTTCAGTCTCGGCAGGGCAACCACCGAGGCGGAAATCGATACCGTCGTCGATCGGCTCGAGGCAAGATTGATCGCTCCGGTTCGCTCCAACAGCGCCTGATCCGTGCTGCAACGGATCAGGCAAGTTTTCGTCTGCCACAGCGAACTTCTCTCGCTCGAGCGGCGGCCAATCAGCCTCACATTCGCTCCATCGCGGTGAACGCCGGAAAATCAGGCATCGTGGACGCGAAAAGCTGACTGAGACAGCTTGCCTGTTCAGATAAGCGCTGAAAATCTGGCATGGGTCGCTAAGTGAATCCATCATCCGGTGAAGGGCCCAGCCCCTAACCGAAATGTGGGATCCAGGCGGATATTGACGCCGAATTCGCTTGCAGCATTGCTGTTCAGCGGTTGATCTTACCGGAAATTTCTTCGTGAAGCATTCCGCGCGTTCAATTTCGCGGAATACCCGTTTTGCGACACCATAAAATTCGGTCGCAAAACTGTCGCTTTAGTTGGGCTTTTCGCGAAAAGGAACGGTCGATCGCAGAAGGCAGGGCGGAAAAAAGACCCTGAGTAGACCCGGGTGGAGATGGTACGCTAAGAGCCAAATGAACCTAGGGTCGTGCGACCGTGGCTGAGCTTCAAATAAGCAAGGGAGTTCGACCTTTCGAGGTAACAAACCGAATGGTCATGGCTATTTCGGTTCCGACGGCCTTCGCGTCGTTGAGCACACCCTTGCTAGGCATCGTTGACATCGCTGTGGTCGGGCAGTTTGGCAATGCGACCATGATCGGTGGTCTTGCTATAGGCACCACCATCTTCGGTTTCGTTTTTGCCTCGTTCAATTTCTTGCGGACTGGCACTTCGGGACTGGTTGCTCAGGCATTCGGACAGGATGACATTGGTGAGCAGCAGGCGGTGTTCTGGCGCGCGATCGTCATCGCATTGGTGCTTGGGATACTACTCATCGCCGCATCTCAGATCATTAAAGGGGCAGGACTGCTGTTCATGCAGCCCTCGCTGGATGTTGCCGAGGCGATGTCGACATATCTGTCCATCCGCCTGCTTTCCTCGCCGATGGCGCTAGTACCTCTGCACAGAGGATTTGACGGTTTCGATGGGTTGTAGCCTGGGTAGGCTGTCGGGTTCGACGAGCAGTTCGATGCTGCGCGCGAGGCCCGGTTGCTTGCGGAT
>NZ_JAVIIW010000035.1:0-69141 GCF_033977205.1 Mesorhizobium album
TCAACAATGGCCGCTACAGAATCACACGTGATTCCAGCCCTTCAAGCCCCTTTCGCAGCCCCACCTTCCGCTTGACATCCCACAGACGCAAATGTGTGCGCACGCTAGCCCTTGTGGGAGAAGGTAGATCGGCGCGCAGCGCCGAGACGGATGAGGGGTGCTGGAAGAAACGAGGCGCGGAAATTTTGAGCGATTTTAAGCGCTTATTTCTCGTGCGCCGCGATCCGGCCAACACCCCTCATCCGTCCGAGCTTCGCTCGGCCACCTTCTCCCACAAGGGGAGAAGGGGAAAGCCCCGCCCTTACGACACCAGCGGCATGGGTCCCTTCAGCGCCTCCGCCAGCGCGTCGCGGAACACCGCGATCGGCCGTGCGAGCCTTCCGGCCGGCGGGCGGTGGAGCAGCCAGCAGCGCACCTGCGGCCGGAAGCCGGGGCAGTCGACCACCTCGACCGCGTCGCGCCACGGGCTGCCGGACAGCGCGCCCGGCGTGACGACGCCGATGCCGTGGCCGCGCGCCACCAGCGACATGCGCAAATCGGCGCCCTGCGCCTCGACGCCGACATGGAAAGGCAGCCGCGCCACCTCGAAGCGATGGCGGATGAAGGCGCGGAAGCCGCAGCCGGTCTCGTTCAGCACCCAGGGGTAGCGCGCAAGATCGGTGAGCTCGGCCGGCTTCGGCACACCGAGGCTGGGCGAGGCCACCAAAAGCACCGACTGCACACCGAGATCGTCACCCACTAGCTCCGGCGGCGGCGCGACCCCATCGGCGAGGCAGACCGCGACCGCGTCGATCTCGCTGTGCAGCACCTGGTCGACCAGGCGCGGCGACAGGCTGGAGGTGATCTTCAGCGTCAATTGGGGGAAGGCGCTGCGCAAGCTGTCGAGCGGTTCGGAGAGCGCGCTGGTCGAGAGATAGGGCATGATGCCGAGGCGGAACTCCCCTCACCTCGCCGGCCGGCGAAACGCCAGCCTTCAGATCCTCCAGCGAGCGCAGCACGCGGCGGCCGTGTTCATAGGCCTCGCGACCCGAAGCGGTCGGCTTCAGCGGCTTCGACTGGCGATCGAGCAGAGGTGTGGCCAGCCGCTCCTCGAGATTCTGGATGCGGCGCGTAACGCCTGGCTGCGTGAGGTTGAGCCTAGCCGAGGCGCCGACAATCGATCCGGTCTCGACGACGGCGACGAAGGCTTCGAGGTCGTGGATGTTCATGCGTAACTCGCATAATCATTATCATGTCAATTCAATTGTAGCATTATGCTCGATCGCAATAAAGTCCTCGCCGGATATGCGAACCGCGAGGATTTTTTCATGCACGGGACCAGCAAGGCTGAAATCGCGACGGGAGAATTCGCCGGGCGGTCGCGAACCGGCGAAAGCACCGAAACCATCACCCGATCGCAGACGCTGCTGTTCGCCGCCTCGGTCGGCATCATCGTCACCAACCTCTTCGCGCCGCAGACGCTGGTCGGGTTGATCGGCCCGTCGCTGGGCGCCGCGGGGTCCGAGAGCGGCCTCGTCTCGATGGCGACCCTGCTCGGCTATGCCGCCGGGCTGTTCTTCCTGGTGCCGCTGTCCGACCTCGTCGAGAACCGCGTGCTGGTGCTGCGCATGCTTTGCGTCGCGGCGCTCGCCGCGGCGATCGCTTCGCTCGCGCCGTCGGCCGCTTCGCTGCTCACCATGCTATTCGTGCTCGGCGCCGCCTGCTCCTGCATCCAGGTGCTGGTGCCGGTCGCAGCTTCGATGGCGCCGTCCGGACAGGACGGACGCGTCATCGGCGACGTGATGAGCGGGCTGATGATCGGCATCCTGCTTTCGCGCCCGCTCGCCAGCCTGGTCGCGGATGCCTTCGGCTGGCGCGCCTTCTACGGCCTCAGCGCGGGCGCGCTGGCGCTGCTCTCGATGCTGCTCGGGCTCGCTTTGCCCCGGCGGCGGCCGCTGACGCATGCGAGCTACGCGGCGCTCATCGCCTCGCTGCTCGAGCTGTTGCGCCAGGAGCCGGTGCTGCGCCGCCGCGCCTTCACGGCAAGCCTGGTGATGGCGGCCTTCAGCGTGTTCTGGACGGCGGTGGCGCTGCGCCTTGCGGCAGCACCCTTCGATCTCAGCCAGAAGGGCATCGCGCTGTTCGCGCTGGCCGGCGCCGGCGGCGCCGCGGCGACCCCGCTCTTCGGCCGGGCCGGCGACCGCGGCTGGACCCGGCCGGCGACGATCGCCTGCCATCTCGGCCTGATCGCGGCGTTGGCGCTTGCGGCCTGGGCGGGCGCAGCGCAGACCGGCGGTTCATGGTTGCCGCTGGTGCTGATGGGCGTCAGCGCCGTGCTGCTCGACATCGGCGTCACCGGCGACCAGACCCTCGGCCGCCGCGCCATCAACCTGCTGCAGCCGAAAGCGCGCGGGAGGCTTAACGGTCTGTTCGTCGGGATCTTCTTCATCGGCGGCGCGGTTGGCTCGCTGCTGGCGGGGATTGCCTGGGCGTGGGGCGGATGGAACGCGGTGTGCGCGGCAGGGGCTGCGTTTGGGGTACTGGCGCTGGTGGTGGATTGGGCGGAGTAGCGGGGCCTCTCCTTCTCCCCTTGTGGGAGAAGGTGTCGCCGAAGGCGACGGATGAGGGCTGCTGGAAGGAATGAGGCGCCGAAATATCTAGCGATTTCAGATCTTTACCTTTCAACGTGGCGATCCGTCCAACACCCCTCATCCGGCCGAGCTTCGCTCGGCCACCTTCTCCCACAAGGGTGTTTGGACCGGGGACATCGCGAACAGGTGTGCGAGGACATCGCGAACAGTTTTGCGCGTTTTGCGCGAGGGGGTTCGCGATGTCCCCGGTCCAAACAAAGGGGAGAAGGAGGGGCGCCTCACCCAATCCCGCCCGTCGCCACATAAGCGCCGGCGCTCCGCCCATCCGCCAGCTTCACAATGGCCGTGACGATGGAGCCGTAGGAACCGCGCCAGACGCTGTGAAAACCCTGATGTGTCGATGCCGGTACCGTCACCCGGCCGGTGTAGCGCTGGCCGCCGGCCTGCATGGTGACCGGCTCGCCATTGACGTGGAGCTTAACGACGGCGGCATCCGGCTCCTCCCCGCCGCCCGCGTCGACCTCCAGCGTGATCGCGATCTCGTCCGTGTCGCCGGCATGTGTCGTCTCGGCGGTCAGCGTCAGCATAAGCTGTTCATCGGCGGAGCGGCCTGCCCTGCCCTCGCCCTCCGCAAACACATCATCCGCCAGTGCCGGCGTGCGCGGCGGGACCGTGCGGCGCTGCGTGGCGCGCTCGTAGTCGCCGGCCAAGGCAAGCAGCACCACATCGTCATAGGCCTGGCCGGCGAAGGTGAGGCCGACCGGCATGCCGATATCGGCCATGGTGCCCATCGGCACGGTCACCGTCGGGATGCCGAGATGGCGCCAGACCAGATTGCCGTTGGCGACCCAGGTGCCGTTGCGCCAGGCGAGCGCGGCAGAGGCCTCGTTGATGTCGGCGTCGGCAGGGCCGACATCGGCGACGGCCGGCAGCACCACGGCGTCGAGCCGGTTCGCCTGCAGCCAATCCTCGAAATCGACGCGGCGCGTTTGTTCAAGGCCCTTCAGGCCCGCCTCGATGGTGGGAATGGCCGGGCAGCACATGCAGCACCGCGCCCTTTTCCAGATCCCAGACAACCACCGAGCCGGTGTCGTGGCCGCTGACGGCGCGCTTGCCGTCGGGGCTGATGGCCAGTTGCCTCACGCCGCCGTTCTGGCCGGAGGAAAAGACATGCAGCACCGCGCCGTCGGCAAGCTGGCGCAGCACGATCTCGCCGTCGTCGCCGGCGGTGAGCGCGGTTTTGCCGTCGGGCATGAAGAGCGCGGTGCGCGCCATGTCCTTGTGCTGCCCAAGATTGCGGATCAGCCGCTTGCCGTCGATGTCCCAGAGCTTGATCAGATCGTCGGTGCTGGCGCTCATGATCTGATGCCCGTCGGCCGACACCGCCAGCCAGACGACCGCGTCGCGATGGCCGTCCGGCGCGGTCGGCGGTGCCGGGGGCACGGGCGGAGGCGGCGCCACCGTCTCAAGCGGCGTCGCCATTTCAGGCTGGGCGGCTGGAGCCAGCGCGGTCTGCCGGACGGGTTGCGCCGGTGCGGCGGGCTGTGCCGGCTGTTGGACAGGCGCCGGCGAAGCAGGCTCGGCCGGCGCGGCTGCCGACGGCGCCGGGGCGACAGGCGCCGACACGGGCTCGACGGGCGGCGCCGGCTTCTGTTCCTGCGGGGGCGCTGGCGGCCTGACGGCCGGCCCGGGTGCGGGCGCCGATGCGGGCTCTGCCGGCAGGGTCGCGGGTTGCGCCGGGGCGGTGGCAACCTCTTTGGGCGGAGCGGCCGGTTCGCCGCCGGGCCAGGGAGCGAACTGGTCGGCGACGATCGCGAGCAGTGCCATGAGCGGCACGGCAAACGCGATGCGGCGCAGCCGGGGATGCCCGGCGGGCACGATCTCGGCGTCGCGGCCGAAGAGAGGCGCGGAGGGATCGTGCCTTGCCGCCGCCGGCAGCAGCCCGGCGAGGAACAAGAGGCCGGCAAGGACCGAGAGCAAACCCGCCGCGCCGAAGATCCCGGCGCTCGTCGTGGCCAGGGGCTTGCCGCCCAGCGCCAGATAAAGCTTGGCGAAGCAGGCAACGCCGACGACGAGCATCGCCAGCGCCAGCAGCCGGTCGGTCGATCTTTTCATCAGCGTCCCCCGCGCCCCGTGCCGCCCGACGACCGAAGCGGTTTCAACATCTTAGCCGAGCTTCTTTGCAAGTCTAAGTGTGAGACATCACACGACGAAAGATAAATAGGCGTCGATAGGCCATGTCTTCTGCCGGAGGCGTTTCGATCTACTCGGCCGGTAGGCCAATCTCCCGATACACGGCGCGCCTGATTGTTGTCTTTCGCATGATGACCGACCGACACTGTGAGCAGAAAGCCACATTCCCCAAGAATAGAGAGCACTGCCAGCCGGCTTGGTTGACAGGAAAGGCCCCTATGACATTATCAGCCGGGGATTTTTAGGAGAGCTTGGCATGAAGAAAATTTACGAGAAGCCTTCCCTGGCGAAGAAGGGCCGGTTATCGGCCGTCACTGCGCAGTTGGCGCCCTCCACGACTCCGCCACCGCTGACCTAACGATTTCTCGGCGCCAGCGGTTTGATGGGTCACGAGAAGTCCTCCTTGGTGAAAAGGGCGGCTCCCGTCAGTTATCGCGCAGTTGGCGTCATCCATGCTGCCGCCGGCGGGGGACTCGCAGGAGCCCTGATCGGCGCAGACCGGATACCGCGGATATTCCTGCACACGAATTGATGCCGGTTGGGGTTTTGCATTCAGGGCAATTGGGGATTTAGACAATGAAGAAGACATATGAGAAGCCGACCTTCGTCCGCAAAGGCAAGCTTTCGGCAATCACGGCACTGAACAGCCCTTCGAGGCCGATTCCTGGGTGATTGCCCGGGATCAAGCCGGTTGGGCTTGATCCCGTCGTCAGACAATTTCTCATCCGGGCGATTTCAATTGTGAAGAAGATTTACGAGAAGCCGACTGTCGTCCGCAAGGGCAAGCTTTCGGCAGTCACGAGTGTTCCTGTTTCCAACCCCGTAACTCCTCCAGTCAATAGCCCTACCAGTACAACCTAAGTACTTTGTCCCAGCGACCTTCTGAGGCAGGAGAATGGCAGACTTGAAGAAGACCTATGTGAAGCCGACGCTCACCAGGAAGGGCAAGCTTTCGGCGGTCACGGCGGCAAACAGCGCTTCGGGCGCGCCGGTCTGATCGGACTTTTCGACATCGCTGCGGCACAATGGCGTAAAATACAATATCTGGAGCGGTTTAGCGGTAGACGCTAAACCGCTTTCTCATCAGCGCGTCAGAACCAATTCATCCAGCACGAGCTGCCAATAGTGCCTAGCAGTGACGCGCACGCGCGTCACCGCCTTCAGCATCGGCGCGTAGTGCACCGGCGCCAGCGCCGACAGCGCGATCTCGTCGCTGGCGACCAGCTCGTCGCCGAGCCAGCTTTCAACCAGCGCCACTTCGCCTTCCGCATTCAGCCACGCGGCGGTGAGCTTCACCGAATGGAAGCCGAATGGTTCGGCGCGGCCGAACTCCGCTGGATGGCCGCTGCTGGTATAGGTCGTGTAGCTGCCTGAGAGATTGCCGTTGAGGTAGCCCTGGCTGTCCGTGACGTAGAGGCTGGTCAGGGCATTGAGGTTGCGCCAGTCGAGGCCTCCATGGCCGCAAGGGACCTTCTGGAAGGGCAGCGCGGTGACGCCGTCGAAGCCGATCGTCTCAAGCGCCACCTCAGAGGCGATCGCGCTCGGCCGCAACAACCCGAGATCGGCCGGATAGGGCGAGAGCGCAAGGCGCCGGTCGAGGCCGGAGCCGGAAATCGCCAGCGTGTCGGCCCAGGCGGGAAGGTCAAGGTGGAAGCTGCCGGGCGCGAGTTGCCGGGTCTCCAGCAGCCTGCCCTTGCCCAGCAGCGAAAGCGTCACCTCGGCCTCCGCGATGCCGCGCACGAAGCGCGCCGGCGAGAGGCCGACCATTGCGGGCAGGTCCTCGCCGGCAAGCCCCGCGGGCGAACCCGGAACGGCATTGAGGCGCATCGACTGGTCCTCGTTGCCGGTGCTGACACGCCAGCCTTTCGGCACGGAGACGCAGAAGCGGTATTTGCCGGGCGCGCGCAGCACGGCGCGGCGTTTTGTCGTCGACATCGGGAAGTTGGCGAAGCCGCCGTTGTTGGTGCGCAAGGCGGCAAGGAAGGCGCCCTTCCCGTCATAGGCGCGCACCACGATCCCGGCCATCGGCCGGTCTGCCTGGCCGAATTTGCCGTCGCCGTCGACATCCATGAAGACGAAGCAGGAATAGTTGAGCAGCCCGCGGCTGCCGCTCCAGTCGCTGCGAGGCGCGTAATCGCGGGCGGGATCTGGATTGCCGCGCGCCTTGCGACGCTTGCGCCGCCAGTGCAGGGCAAGCATGATGAGAGCAACGGCGCCGGCGAGGACGAGCGCCGAGATGAGGAGGATGAGGGCCTCAGCCATGGCGGGGGCGCGATGGGCGAACACAACTACTCAGGATGACAAGCATCGTCTGGAATCCCCCCTTTGATTTTTGCAAGCTAGCGTGAGATGTCGTCGCTGCACAGCCACTGCTGGCGAGGGGCTTGTGCCAATCCTTTGAAATGCCAGCGGGACAGCGGCCCTTCCTTCTCCCATAATTATGGGAGAAGGTGGCCGAGCGAAGCTCGGTCGGATGAGGGTGCTCCAGCTTGGCGGATATGTTCAGGATATCCCGGCAAGCAATGAGACCACCAACGTCTCATTTCTTCCGTCTCGGCGCTACGCGCCGAGGCACCTTCTCCCCCCTGGGGGAGAAGGTCAAGTCGCCAGCTCCACCCACACCGGCGCATGGTCGCTGGCGTTATCCTCGCCCCGCACATCGCGATCGATGCCCGCCGCTTTCAGTTTTCGGACAAGCTTCTTCGACAACAGGATGTGGTCGAGCCGCAGCCCCGCGTCGCGCGGCCAGCGGTTCCGGCGGTAGTCCCAGAAGGTGTAGAGCGTCTCCTTCGGGAAGACTTTGCGCAACGCATCGGTCCAGCCTTGCTCGATCAGCCCGGCAAAGGCGGCGCGGCTTTCAGGCTGCACCAGGGCGTTGTCGTCATAGGAGCGGGTGGCGTAGATGTCGCGCGGCTCGGGCACGATGTTGTAGTCGCCGGCAAGCACCACCGGCAGGCCGGTGTCGAGAAGCTGCCCGGCATGCGCGGCGAAGCGCTCGTGCCAGGCAAGCTTGTAGGCAAATTTCGGGCCTGGCCGCGGGTTGCCGTTCGGTGCATAGAGGCAGGCAATGACGATGCCGTCGACCGCCGCCTCGATGTAGCGCGCCTGGCGGTCGGCATCGTCGCCGGGCAGCGCCTCGCGCGTCAGCACCGGCTCGGCGCCGCGAGCCAGGATGGCAACGCCGTTCCAGGTCGGCTCGCCCTTCCACACCGCGCCATAGCCGGCGTTCGCCAGCCTGGTCAGCGGGAACTGTGTGTCGCGGGATTTCAACTCCTGCAGGCAGACCACCTCGGGCTTGGCGCGGGCGAGCCAGGCGAGAAGGTTTTCGAGCCGGCCGTTGATGTTGTTGATGTTGAAGGTGGCGAGTTTCATTAGCCGAAAGCGCGCGTCGCTTCGCTCCTTGCTCCGCCCTAGGATGACGAAGCCGATGGCCACGCCATCCAGGCTTTCACCGTCTCCGCCACCGTCTTCAGATGATCCGCCGTGGAGAACCCCGACACCGCCTTGCGCGGCTTCAGGTCGTGATCGCCGTCCTCCAGCCAGACCACCTGGATAGCCTCGGAAAGGCCGTAGGTGGCGACCTCGTCCTTCGTGCCGAACTCGTCGCGCGTGCCTTGGAAGATCAGCGTCGGCGTCTTCAGGTCGGCGAGATGTTTTGTCCGCAGTTGCTCCGGCTTGCCGGGCGGATGGAAGGGATAGCCGAGGCAGACCAGCCCCTCGATCTCGCCCTTGGCAAACATCTCGTCGGCGACCATGGAGGCGACGCGCCCGCCCATCGACTTGCCGCCGATGATGAGCTTGCCGGTCACGCCCTTGGCGCGCAGATCGGCGATCGCCTTGATGTATTCCGGGTTCACCGTCTCGGCGCGCGGCGGCGGCTTGCGGTGGCCGTAGCGGCGTGCGGCCATGTAATGGAACTCGAAGCGCGCGACACGGAAGCCCGCGGTGGCGAGCGCCTTGGCGGTGGCGGCCATCGAGGCGGAATCCATCGGCGCGCCGGCGCCGTGCGCGAGCAGGATGGTGACGGGGGCGGAGTCCGGGCCGTCGAAAAGGAAGTAGGTCATGGGTGCTCCAACCTCCCCTTCTCCCCTTGTGGGAGAAGGTGGCCGAGCGAAGCTCGGTCGGATGAGGGGTGTTCCAGCTTGGCGGCCACGTTCATCGATATCCTGGCAAGCGACAAGATCACCAGCGCGTCATTTCTTCCAGTACCCCTCATCCGTCTCGGCGCTGCGCGCCGATCCACCTTCTCCCACAAGGGGCGCTAGCCCGCCGTCCGCGCCATGTGCAAATCGACGAACTGGATCCCCTTCTGCGCCAGCCTTGCCCATTCGGACTCCGCATCGAGCTCCAGATATCGCGTCCATAGCCGGCGGGCTTCCGCGAGATTGCCGGCGTCGAGTTCCAACCGGGCGAGGTTGAACACCGGGTCGGCATAGGCCTTATCGAGCGCGATCGCCTTCTGCAAATGGCGGCGCGCGGAGGCCAGCTTGCCCTCGTCACTCATCAACCCGGCGAGGTTGAACCAGGCCTCGACGAAGCCGGGGTCCAGCTTGATCGCGCGGGCGTAATCATGCGCGGCTTCCGCGACGCGGCCGGTACCGCGCAGGCAGTTGGCGCGGTTGAAGGCGGCGATCGCGTCCTTCGGGTCGATCGACAGGCAGCGCTGGTAGAGCGCTGCAGCGTCGTCGTGGCGCCCCTCCTCTTCCGCGGCTTCCGCCTCGGCAAAGAGTTCCTCCAGCGTGTCGTCTCCAAACATTCCCGAACTTGGCGAGCCGAGATCGAACAGCAGCTGGCCGTCGAGTTCGCTCCTGCCCTCGTCGAGATAGATCGCGTCCGGGCGGCCGTGCTGCGAGCCGAGGTTGAGCGACTTGGCGGTAAGCGAGGCGACCGGGCCGGAGCGATGCACGGAACGCGCGATCGCGCCCCAGCTCGCGCCACTGGCGATCAGCCCGGCATATTTCTTCGCCAGAATGAAGTCGCGGAAGGAATAGGGCTCGGCGTCGTGCTCGAAGGCGTCGAACAGCGAGAGCATGTCAAGATCGTCGCCGGCCAGCCGCGACTGCTCGACCAGCGATTGCCGCGACAGCGACGAGGCCTCCGGCGCCTTCATCAGCCCGAGCAGGCGCAGGAAGCCGTTTTCGCTGATCAGTTCGCGCCCGGCCGCGCGTTCGGCCTTCGCGCGGCGCTCGATCTCGGCATCGCCGGTCTTCGTCAGGCCCGCCTTGGCAAGAAGCGCGCGGCCGAACACGACATGCGTCGTGCGCCTTGTGACGCCGCGCCTCAGCTCGGCATGCCGGCGCTCGACCTCGCGCGCGGCGAGCCTGAGCGGAAAGGCGGCAAGCGCGCCGACGACGCCGAAGACGGCGCCGGGGAGGATGACGGGGCCTCCCGTCACTTCTTGCTCTTGCCGACGGCCTTCAACAGGTTCGCCTTCAGCGGATTCTCAGGCGCGCCGCCGGAAGCCGCCTTCTTGGCGGGTTTTGCGGGCGCCTCCTCGGCCTTGCTTTTCGACTTGGCCGGGGGCTTCGCCGACTGCGACAGGCTCGCCTTCAGCGCATCCATCAGGTTGATGACGTTGCCGCGCTCGGGCGCGGCCGCAATGATCGGCTTGTGGCCCTTCAGCTTCTCGCGGATCATCGCCATCAGCGCCACCTCGTAGCGATCCTCGTAATTCTTCGGATCGAAGTGGGTTTCCTTCTGCTTGATCAGCGCCTGGGCGAGATCGAGCATTTCCGGGTCCGGGTTGCCGGCCGGGAGGTTGCCGAAATATTCAGCCGTGCCGCGCACTTCGTTGGGGTTCCTCAAGGTGCAGACGAACATGCCGTTCTCGCGCGCGCCGATCGTTACCACGCGTTCGCGGCTGGAGATCACGAGCCGTGCGATCGCCAGCTTGCCCGACTTGCGCATCGCCTCGCGCAGCACGACGAAGGTCTCCTCCGCCATCGCGCCGTCGGGGGCAAGATAATATGGCGTGTCCTGATAGATCACGTCCACCTCCGCCTCGTCGACGAAGGCCTCGATGTTCATCGTGTGGTTGGATTCGATCCTCACCGCCTCGAGGTCGGCGTCATCGATGATGATGTACTGCTTGTCCTCGTATTCGTAACCCTTGACCAGGTCCGAGCGCTCGACCAGCCCGAGCTCGGGATCGACCGGCTTCATGTTGATGCGGTTATGGGTCTTCTTGTGCAGCTGGTTGAACGAGATGCGCTCGCTCGCGCTGGTGGCCGGATAAAGCCGGACCGGACAGCTGACGAGGCTGAGCTTGAGGTAACCTTTCCAACTTGCCCTGGGCGCCATGATGAACTCCTACGCGGCCATGCACTGACATTCTAGCTTGAGCATGATCTTCTCCAAAACCGGTTCCCACTTTTTGGGATCATGCTCACTGCAGCGCTCCCGCTCAAGGACGGTTGGCGCCGTGGAAATCCTACACCGACCCCTCACCTTACAGCCGAATTCCTAGCGAAGTGTTCTTGGGGCGGGTTGGCCCGGAGGATAGTTCAAATTGTCGGAAGCGTCGATGGAGATGGAACTGAGACGCTGGCGATTAGCCGAAGACCCTGAACTTCGTCATCCTAGGGCGGAGCAAGGAGCGAAGCGACGCAGCGCAGACCCTAGGTGTCTACGTCCGTCGCTTCGCTCCTTGCTCCGCCCTAGGATGACGAAATACGGGACGGCAAATCCCTCGCAGCCTCATCGATCTCCGCCCACGGGTCGCCCGAGGTCTCCAGCAATCCCGGCAGCGAGGCGTAGTTCAGATCCTCGGGCGCGTCGATCGTCTCGAGGTCCGTCCAGCTCACCGGCGTCGAGGCCGGCAGGTTGGTGCGGGCGCGCAGCGAATAGGGGGCGGCGGAGGTGTGGCCGCGGGCGTTGCGGTGGAAGTCGATGAAGATGCGGCGCTTTCGGTTTTCCTTGCCCATGGTGGTGGTGAAGGTGTCGGGCGCGCTTGCCGCGAGCAAAGTCGAAATGGCGCTCGAGGCCTGGTGCAGTTTCTTCCAGTTCTGCTTCTCCGTCACCGGCACGGTAATGTGGATGCCCTTGCCGCCGGAGGTTTTCGCGAAAGGCACCAGGCCGAGGCTTTCCAGCCCGCCCTTGATGTGGACGGCCGCCTCCACCACCTCGCGCCATGAAATCCCCTCGCCCGGATCGAGGTCGAAGACGATCTGGTCGGGCCTGTCGAGCTTGGTGCGGTGCGTGCCCCAGGTGTGGAATTCGACGACGCCGAATTGCGCCAGCGCCAGATAGCCCTTGGCGTCCTCGACCGAGAGATAGTTTTTGGTTTCGCCTTCCGAATTGGTGCTCTCGAACACCGCCACCGAAGGCGGCATGCCGGTGAATGCATGGCGCTGGAAGAAGCAGTCCTGCGGCCGCCCGGTGGGGCAGCGTACCAGCGACACCGGGCGGCCGATGATGTGCGGCAGCATGAAATCGCCGACCAGCGCGTAATAGACGGCGATGTCGAGCTTGGTCGGTCCGGTCTTGCCGAACAGCCGCCGCTCCGGATTGGTGACCCAGATGGTGGCGAGGTCGGATTCGGCGATCAGCCGCCTGCGCTTGACCGGCACCGGCGTGGTGAGCCCGCCGACATCGCGCAGGCCGCGAAAGACGCCGTGGCGGATCGCATTGTCGGCGGTGCGGTTCGAATAGCGGATGCGGGCCGACAGCAGAGGCTTCACCCAATGCATCTCGCGCATCACCTCGCGCGGCGCGCCTTCGGGCGGCGTGGCGCCGGCGGTCAGCCGCTCCAGCCGCGCGAGCAGGTCTGTCGCCATGTCGCGGTCGAAGCCGGTGCCGACCTTGCCTCGATAGTGCAATTCGCCGTTCTCGAACTCGGCCATGCCCAGCGCCGCCAGACCTTCCGCCCGGTCGGAGACGGTGTAGCCGGCGATGACGAAATCGTCCGTCTTCTGCGCCTTCACCTTGGTCCAGCTCTTGGTGCGGCCGCTCTGGTAGATGGCGTCGGCACGCTTGGAGACGACGCCTTCAAGCCCAAGATCCGAGGCCTGGTCGTAGAGCCCCTGCCCATCGCCCTCGACATGATCGCTGAACTGGATGGCGGAATTGGCGGCCTGGCCGGCGAGCAACTCGGCAAGCAGCGCCTTACGCTTTTGCAACGGCGCCTTGCGCAGGTCCCAGCCGTCGAGGTGCAGAAGATCGAAGGCGTAAAAATGCAATTTGGATCCGGCGCCCTCAGCCAGCGCATCCTGCAGCAGTGCGAAGCGCGAAATGCCCTTCTCGTCGAGCACCATGATCTCGCCGTCGATGATCGCCTGCTTCACCGGCAGGCGCGCGAAGGCCTGCGGAAGGTCGCCGTAGCGCTTCGTCCAGTCGAGGCCGCCGCGGGTGATCAGGCGCACCTCGCCGTCGACCACATGCGCCATGGTGCGATAGCCGTCGAATTTTATCTCGTGCAGCCAGAGCGTGCCCGTATCCTCCACCGGTCCGCCCGGCGGCTTCGGCACCTGGGTGGCAAGCTGCGGCTCGATGCGGCTGGGCGGCTCGGCCTTCACGGCGCCGGGCTTCAGCGAGCCGGGTTTCGGCGGCAGGCGCTGCGGCTTCTTCGGCGGCGCGACCAGTTCCTCGATGCGGCGGCCGGACTTCACGCTCTCCGGGCGGGCTTCGAGGATGTCGAGCTTGGTATCGGAGGCAAGGTCGCGCTCCTTGAACAGGAGCCAGTTCTTCTTGTTCTCGTCCTCGCCGGGTTTCGGCTTCAGCCTGGTCAGCATCCAGCCGCCATTCAGCTTCCGGCCGGCCAGCCGGAACTTGAAGGCGCCGGTGCGCAGGCTTTTCTCAACATCGTCCATCGGTGCCCAGGTGCCGGTGTCCCACACGATCATCGGCCCGCCGCCATATTCGCCCTCGGGGATGACGCCCTCGAAGTCGATATATTCGATCGGATGGTCCTCGGTCTCGACGGCGAGGCGCTTGTCGGCCGGGTTGAGCGATGGCCCGCGCGGCACCGCCCAGCTTTTCAGCACGCCGCCGACTTCGAGGCGCAGATCATAGTGGTCGGCGGTGGCGTGATGCTTGTGGACGACGAAGCGATTGCCCTCCCCGCCGGTCAGTCCGCCAGCAGGCTCGGGTGTCCGGCTGAACTCGCGCTTGGCGCGGTAGGTTTTGAGTTTGGAGGGCATGGGTCAGGCGCCAAGGCGCAGAGCAGACAATGGCAAAGGCCGCGTTCCTTCGCGCCTCGCCCGCCTTGCGGTCGTCATCCTCGGGCTTGACCCGAGGATCCATGCCGTGACGCCCGCCGTAGAATGCAGCCAAGCAGAACTTGGACCGCTGTGGGGCTTCGATGTCGCGGCATGGATCCCAGGGTCTCCGCGACGGAGCTTCGCTCCTGCTTCGCCCTGGGATGACGAAAGGAAAGGGGCGGCGCGCATCAGGTCCTGCGTCTCGCTGGCACGTGCAGCTTTGCGCCCTTCAATCGTCGGTCGCCGGCGTCAGTTCCAGCTCGGCCGGCGTCAACCCCTGCCGCAGCTGACTTAGCCGGAACTCGTCGACCCAATAGGCCTCGCCGTCGACCAGCACACGCGCCTGATAGGTGCCGCCGGAAAATCTCTGCGCGGTGACGTAGACCTTGTGGCGGTCGAGCGCCTTCTTCACCGCGGCGCGACGGGAATTTTCTCTGGCGACGGGACTGGCCATGGCTTCACTCTGTACACTGGCGCTCAAAGGGCCCCCAAGGATGAAGGAGAGCGCGGGGCGAGTCAATTTTGGCGAGGCGATGGAGCTGCCGATCTCTCCCAAGTGGGGGAGATCGCCGGCAGGCCAGAGAGGGACGCGAAGGAATGAGGCGTGAGCCAATAGGGACGGCTGGCTTGTTGCTATGGATTTTCCGGGCACGCAACTACGATTTGTCGGCGGGACAGCGCCCCCAATGTCCTGCCCGTCCCCCGCAGCAGCTGCGCTGCAGCTGCGGAGGGTGGACCGGACATCTCCCCCACAAGGGGGGAGATTGGCTGTCGCAAGCGCCGCGCCCTATCTTGGAATGCAACGAAGGAACCCAACAATGTCCCACATCCGCCCTATGACGAAGAACGATCTGGCGGCCGTGTCGCGGCTGTTGGGAGGGTCCTGGCGTCGGACCTATTCGCCGATCCTGGGCGAGGAAAACGCGGCCCGGCTTTCCGATGAAAGGCACAGCCCGGAGAAGCTCGCGGCCGAGCTCGAGGACGACAACAAGATGTCGTTCGTCGCCGAGCGGACGGATGGCTCGATAGCCGGCTATGCGATGGCAGCGATGGACGAACATGGCGATGTGATGCTCGACCGGGTGCATGTCGAGCCGCAGGAATTCGGCAGCGGGCTCGCCGTCGACCTTCTGCACGCCGTGCTTGCCGCCCATGCCGGCATTCCCAGCATCGCGCTGGAGGTGATCGAGGGCAACGACCGGGCGATCGCCTTCTACCGCAAGCACGGCTTCGAGGTTGCCGAGCGCCGCCCGGCGGCGCATGGCGTCGGCGGCCATGCCTCGCTGATCATGCGCCGGATATTGCCGATGGCTTGAGTTTCGCCGGCGGGCGGTGCAGGTGGTTCCGTCAGGGTTCCGAGGGAGTGGAGTCGGCCGGAACCACCCGCCCGCCTTGTGTCCTTCCCAAGACAGACCGGACCATAAAACCGTTTCCCTCCCGCCTTCCTTGATCCCGATCAAACGCCGGATGCTGGACGCATTTCGTCTCGGCCCTATAATTTCGCGGGCGCCAATTTTTCACCGGAGACAGCCAGATGAGCCTGGGCAAGCAGAAACTCGGCAGCCAGGGGCTCGAAGTCTCGTCGATCGGCCTCGGCTGCATGGGCATGAGCCAGTCCTACGGGCCGGCCGACGAGGCGGAGTCGATCGCGACGATCCACCGGGCGATCGAGCTTGGCTGCACCTTCCTCGACACGGCTGAAGTCTATGGCCCCTTCATCAACGAAGAGCTGCTCGGCCGCGCGCTGATGGGCCGGCGCGATCAGGTGACGATCGCGACAAAATTCGGCTTCCGCATTGTCGACGGCAGGCAGGTGGGCACCGAGCGCGACAGCCGGCCCGAGCATATCCGCGAGGTGGTCGACGCCTCGCTGCAACGGCTCGGCACCGACCATATCGACCTCATCTACCAGCACCGCGTCGACCCGGCCGTGCCGATGGAGGATGTCGCGGGCACGGTCGGCGAGCTCGTGGCGGAAGGCAAGGTGCGCTTCTTCGGCCTGTCGGAGGCGGGAATTACCAACATCCGCCGCGCGCATGAGGTGCATCCGGTCTCGGCGCTACAGAGCGAATATTCGCTGTGGGAGCGCAACCTGGAGCCCGAGATCATCCCGGCGCTGAAGGAGCTCGGCATTGGCCTGGTGCCCTTCGCGCCGCTCGGCCGCGGCTTCCTCGCCGGCGACGTCAAGCGCGCGGAGGACTATCCGGAGGGCGATTTCCGGCGCGGCGACCCGCGCTACCAGGGCGAGAATTTCGACGCCAATGTCGCGGCGGCCGCGACGGTGCGCGAGATCGCCGCCGCCAAGGGCGTGAAGCCCGGCCAGGTCGCGATCGCCTGGCTGCTCGCCAAGGGACCGGAATTCGGCATTGACATCGTGCCGATCCCCGGCACCAAGCGGCGGACCTATCTGGAGGAGAATGTCGCCGCCGCCGACATCGAGCTCGACGCCACCGAGATGCTGGGGCTCGACATGGCGCTGACGCCCGACAAGGTGTCAGGGCCGAGATATAACGAGCGGACGATGTCGATGGTAGATCGGTAGGGCTACCGTGATGTCATAATGCTGAAACGCTGGCGGGACAGCGCCCCCCTCTGTCCTGCCGGACATCTCCCCCACTTGGGGGGAGATTGGATGTCACGCCGCTTTCGCCAATCGCCAGAGTTGAAGAGAGATGCCTGCGCTGAAACCGCTAATCTCGCGCCAGGGGGAGATGGCCGGCAGGCCAGAGGGGGCGCGAAGGAATGCTACTTGGCAGTCTCTGGCGTTGAGTCCGCTACTTCTTCTTGCAATCCGGCAACGCATCCATCGCCTTTTTGGCCTCGGCCTCGCTGGCGTATTTCTTCTTGCCGAGGTCGACGACGAGCGTCCCGTCCGGCTTCTTCGGCACCACCTCGCACTGCTTCGAGACGGCGTCCCTGGCGACCCAGTATTCCTCGGCCGCCACGGCGGGAAGGCCGATGAAGCCGGCGGCGAGGATTGCGAAAGCGACGGTGCGAAACATTTCCTGGTCTCCTTGCTTGCGTTGCTGGCAGCAGGCGGGAGCGGTGCCCGCACGCTTCTCTAGTCGTTGACGCAACTCCGGACGGAAAATTGTTGCGCACTTTTCCTGGAATTGTTGCAAAGGAAACGCCCTCCGCCACGCTTCCGTTCCAGGCATCCGGCAGCGGTGAAACGGGCATGCCGGGGGCGGTCGTCTGCCAGGGTGGCGGTTGTCCGGGAGGTGCCAGAGAAAAATCTTTGCGCGCCCGCAAAGCGATCCTTGACTTCGGCCCGCCGGCCTCCAGATCGATTTTGCCGATCTCGTGCGAGCACCGGACATGCGAGGCCGAGCCGCCGCCAGCGCGTCGAGCGACCGATTGGGCGAAACGCACAGCCAAAGGCTGTCCGGCACCGTCGCACCCGCATCGCCGTGCCAGAAAAGGAGGAACTGAAATGGCAATTCGTGATCTCATTCCCTGGGCCAGGGAAGGCAATCAGGTTCCCGGCTTCTATCGCGAGAGCGATCGCGATCCGTTCATGGCGCTGCACCGCGAGATGAATCGCCTGTTTGACGACGCGTTCCGCGGCTTGGGCGCCGGACTGCCCTCGTTCGCCAGCGCCTATGGCGGGCGTGCCGGATGGCCGAACGTCGAAATCTCCGACACCGGCAGCGAAATCCGCGTCATGGCGGAAATCCCCGGCATGGAGGAGAAGGATATCGAAGTGATGCTGGACGAGGGTATGCTGACGCTACGCGGTGAGAAGCGCTCCGAGAGCGAAGACAAGGACAGGCAGTTCTCCGAATGCTTCTACGGCCGCTTCGAGCGCCGCATTCCCGTCGGCACCGAGATCGAGGAAGACAAGGTGAACGCAGCCTTCCACAACGGCGTGCTCACCGTGACCTTGCCGAAGACCAAGCGCGCCCAGGCGAAAGCGAAGCGCATCCCGATCAGCGGTACGGCCCCGAGCTCCGGCAAGAGCAAGCACTGACCGCGCCTGACCCCGGCTGCACGGCTCAGCCGCCCGAATGCGGGTCGATGCTGTAGGGGTGGACGGGATAGCCCGGGCCGATCGCCGCGCTCACCCGATCGACCCAGCTGCCGACCGCCGGATAATCGGCAAGCGCAAAGCCGCAATCCTCGGCGCGGTGGCTGTAGGCATAGACGGCGACGTCGGCGATGGTGAGCGCGTTGCCGACGAGGAAGCGCGTGTCTTGCAGGCCGCGCTCAAGTCCTGCGAGCGCGCGGGCGCCTGCCTCGCGCTTGCCGGCGACCAACGCCTGGTTGCGCTCCAGCCGCCCGGTCAGCGTCCAGAAGCGCAGCGAGCCGATCACCGGCTCGACGTGATACTGCTCGAAGAACAGCCACTGCATGACCTTGGCGCGCAGGACGCGATCGGACGGAAGGTAAGGCGTGCCCTCGGCGAGGTAGGCGAGGATGGCGTTGGATTCCGCGATGGCCTCGCCATTTTCCAGGCCGAGCACCGGAACGGCGCCGGCCGGATTGAGTTTCAGGAAAGCCTCCGTGTGGCTCTCGCCCTCGAAGATCGACACGTGCCGGGTTTCGTAAGCGATGCCGAGCAACCCCAGCAGGACGCGCACCTTCCAGGCATTTTGCGACGGCAGATAATCGCAGAGCGTGAGCATGGCGGGGTCCCCGGTTGACTGGGGTGGCTTCGCACGGGGTGATCGAAGGCGCCACCCGATTTATGCGTCGGCGATCAGTATCAGCGAGACGTTGGCGGGACAGTACCCCCCTCTGTCCTGCCGGACATCTCCCCCGCAAGGGGGGAGATCGGCAGCTTCGGCGTCGGCCGTCTCCCCGCAACGCCGGCGATTGGCGAAAGCCAAGATGACGTCCAATCTCCCCCCTTGCGGGGGAGATGTCCGGCAGGACAGAGGGGGGTGTGACGGAACTCAGCCTATCGCATTGCCCAGCGTCTACCCTCACCGCCCCGCAATGTCCTTCGCCACCGCCCTCGCCTCGATGCCGATCTCGCGCAACAGGCCGGTGACCGGGTTGTGGAAGCCGACGAGATAGACGCCGAGGTCCGAGGCGCGGGCATTCACCCCGCTTTTCGCCGGCCGCAGCTCCGCAGGCAGGAAGCCGTCATAGCCCGGCCGGTAGCCGGTGGCGAAGATCACCGCGTCGAATTTTTTCTCCTGCCCGCCGGCGAATTTTGCGCCGTCCCCGGTGAAGCGGACGATGTCGGGGAGGGTGCCGATCCGGCCCGCCTTGATCGCCGCCACCGTGCCGACATCGATCACCGGAATGCGGCCGGCATCAATCTGCCTGAGGATGCCTTCCTTCGGCCGCACAATGCCGTATTTCTCGAGCTTGCCCAGCGCCAGGTCGAGGATTTTCGGGAACATCCAGTCGTTCAGCGCCTGCGGCATCGGCCGGCTGGCGATGCCCACCATCTGGATCGGCACGCCGAACAGCTGGCGCGGCACGATGTGCACGCCCTTGCGCACCGAGATCGTCGGACGGGCGCCGGACTCGGCCAGATCGAGCGCGATCTCGGCGCCCGTGTTGCCCATGCCGATGACCAGCACGTTCCTGCCGACATAGGGCGCGGCGTCGGTGTAGGCGGCGCTGTGCAGCACCTCTCCGTTGAACGCCTCGATGCCGGGAAAGCTCGGCACGATCGGCTCGGCATTGTTGCCGGTGGCGACGACGACCCTCTTGGCGCTGAAGGGGCCGGCGTCGGTCTCGACCAGGAATTTTCCGCCCTCGCGGCGGATCGATTTCACCGTCACGCCGAAGCGCGGCTCGAGGCCGAAGCGCTGGGCATAGGCATCGAGATAGGCGACCACCTTCTCGCGCGGCACATAGCGCGGATGGCTCTTCGGGAACGGCGCGAAGGGCAGCGAGGAAAACGACTTCACCGTGTGCAGATGCAGCCGCCGGTAGTGCCTGCGCCAGGCTGGCGCCACCTCGCCGGCCTTTTCGAGGATGACGAAGTCCTGCCCCGCCTCCTTCAGGCAGGCGCCGACGGCCAGCCCCGCCGGCCCCGCGCCGACAATGACGACATTGGTGTCCATGCTCCCCTCCTCCCGCAAGGCCATATCAGGCTATGCCGGGAGGCGTGGGAGCGGCAAGTAGGGAGGAACACCTATCGTTCTGCCCGGTGGGAGAAGGTGGCCGAGCCAAGCTCGGACGGATGAGGCTGAGGCGCCAGCGCTACTCCATCGCGCCAGGAACCCCGGGCTCGTCCTCGGGCGGCTCGAGGAGTTCGATCAGCTTCGCAACCCTGGCGCTGGGCATCGCATGGCCCTCGTTCACAAGCGCCTCGTCGGCGTCGATCCAGGCGAGGGCCTCTTGCAGTTCCTCAAGGCTGGCGCCGGTGAGCGCGATGTCTGCGATGACGGCCTCGTCGACCGGTCCAAGCACGGAAACAATCTCGTCGCGGGTCATCCTTGTCCTCCCCATGGGTCGAGACGATGCCTAGGAAAACGGGCGACCGGTGGGACGGGTTCCAGGTGGAGGCGCCCTATCTCCGTGTGAGGCGATCACCAGCGTGGCGTTCCTTCGCGCCCCCTCTGTCCCGCCAGGCTCCAAAGCTTGCCAAGCAAGCCCCGTCGGTGGAGCGCGCTCACCCCTTCGTTGCCGCTCCGGCCGCAGCGAGCATCCTCGTATACGACTACTCGAGAATTGAAAGGAGGAAAGGTGCTACCCGGCGCTGGGAGCCCGGCACAAAGGGGGCGCGAAGGCACGTGGCGCTGGCGCCCTTTGCTCTCGTCCGCGACAACCGCTATGCACGAAGCCTCGCCCGGAATCCCACCGAGTCCCCATGAAGCCTACCCTCCTGCTTGCCGCCCTGCTGCTGCCCTCGCCGGCCCTCGCCCAATGGAAGCCGGTCGAGAAGGTCGAGACCTATGCGATCTCCGGCCAGACGGTCGAGGAGCTCTATGTCTCGATCGGCGACAAGGGTCCGGTGATCGGCAAGGACGCAGCCGGCAACGAGCGACGGGCGATCGCGCACACTTTCTTCAAGCTGACCTGGCAGCGGAACTACCAGCCGCAAGGCGGCGCCTGCGTGCTCAAGACCGCGCGGCCGCAGCTGATCATCACCTACACGCTGCCGAAGCCCGCGGGGAAACTTGCGCCCGCCGTGCGGGCGCGCTGGGATACCTTCGCCGCCGGGCTCGCCGCGCATGAGAAGGTGCACGGCGCCGGCATCGTCGACATGGTCGACAAGATCGTCGTCTTCAGCACCGGCCTCACCGTCGCCGACGATCCCGGCTGCAAGAAGATCAGAACCGAGCTGACGCAATATCTCGACCAGCTTTCCAAAGCGCAGCGCCAGGCCAGCCGTGATTTCGACAAGGTCGAGTTCGGACCGGGCGGGAATTTGCAGAAGCTGATCGCGACCTTCCTGATCGGCGGGTGAAACCGGCCAAGCTGCCGCGGCGATTCCCGCTGCGGTCGAGCACGGAGCAGATCAACCCAGCAATGGCCGCGCCATGGACGGGCAGCGGTCAATGCCGATGCTGCCGGAACGGGCACGAGCCAGATTTTCCCCGGGAAGTTGAAATCCACCATCTTAGTAATCACTAATGTTTCTTCTGCTACTATTGACGACCACTCTCGAGCAGCCCGGTCTGGCCCGGTTCAACTTCTCCTTGAGCGGAGCTTCGATCAACTGTCCTGACCGGCGAAAGAAGAACCGTTAGCGCCGACGCTTTACAGGCGGATTTGGTAGCGCTACCGTTTCACCGTCGCGTGACCCGGGGGGAGCTGGGCAGACGTCGCCGACGCCAGTGGTGGATGCTTGCCGGCATCCGTTTCAGCCACATCTGATAGAAACGGCTCCCGCGAGACTTCGCAGGGACCATCGGGAGGAGTTCGATGGCGTCTGTCGCGATTGGCGATGTCTACAAGTCGTTCGGGGCCACCCAGATCCTGCATGGCGTCAGCGTCGATATAGAAGACGGCGAGTTCGTCACGCTGGTCGGGCCGTCGGGCTGCGGAAAATCGACACTTCTCAGGATGATCGCCGGCCTGGAAAAAATATCGCGCGGCCATATTTCGATCGGCAGCCGTATCGTCAACGACGTTGCGCCAAAGGAGCGCGACGTGGCCATGGTCTTCCAGAACTACGCGCTCTATCCGCACATGACGGTGGCCGAGAACATGGCGTTCTCGCTCATGCTCAAGGGTGTGCCGAAGGCCGAAAGCGATGCCGGGGTGAAGCGCGCGGCCGAAATCCTCGGGCTGGTTCCGCTTCTGTCGCGCTATCCGCGCCAGCTGTCAGGCGGCCAGCGCCAGCGCGTCGCCATGGGCCGGGCGATCGTGCGCAATCCGCAGGTGTTCCTGTTCGACGAGCCGCTCAGCAATCTCGACGCCAAGCTCAGGGTTCAGATGCGCGCCGAGATCAAGGAGCTGCACCAGCGGCTGAAGACGACGACGATCTATGTCACCCACGACCAGATCGAGGCCATGACCATGGCCGACAAGATCGTGGTCATGCATGACGGCGTCGTCGAGCAGATCGGACCGCCGCTCGAACTCTACGACCGCCCCAACAACCTGTTCGTCGCGAGCTTCATCGGCTCGCCCGCCATGAACCTGCTGAGGGGCACATTCGCCAACGATGGCGCGCCGTCCTTCCGGGGCGCGGGCGGCGTTTCCGTGCCTCTGCCGAAACCACCTGCGGTCAGCAACGGCGAAGCCATGGTCCTGGGCGTTCGGCCCGAGCATCTGCGGTTGGCCGAAGACGGTATTCCGGTCACCGTGGTGGTGATCGAGCCGACCGGCTCGGAAGTGCAGATCATCGGCCGGACGGCCGGCGGCGAGGACATCGTCGCCAATTTCCGAGAACGCCATTCCTTCGCGCCGGGAGACGCCATCCGGCTGTCGGTCGAACCAGGCCCCATCCATCTGTTTCACGGCGAAACCGGCCAGCGGATCGAAGCGGCGCGCTAGAGGCACGCAACGAGGAACCAAAGAGGAGGAGACGAGCATGAAATTCACCAGACGCGACGTGATCCGCACGACTGCCGGCGCGGCGGTCGGAGCCTTAGGCAGCCGCTTGGTCGGCTCCCCGGCCTTCGCTCAGGAGGGGCTGAAGTACAAGCCGGAGGAAGGTGCCAAGCTCAGGCTGCTGCGCTGGTCGCCTTTCGTGCAGGGCGACGAGGACCAGTGGCTGAAGAATACGAAGCGGTTCACCGAAGCGACGGGCGTCGAGGTGCGCGTCGACAAGGAGAGCTGGGAAGACATCCGGCCGAAGGCTGCGGTCGCCGCCAATGTCGGCTCCGGTCCCGACCTGATGCTGGTCTGGTTCGACGACCCGCACCAGTATCCCGACAAGCTGCTCGACGTGACGGAACTGGGCGACTATCTCGGCAAGAAATATGGCGGCTGGTACGACGGACCGAAACAGTATGCGACGCGCGAGGGCAAGTTCCTCGGCCTGCCGCTGGCCACCATCGGCAACGCCATCGTCTATCGCGAAAGCTGGGTGAAGGAGGCAGGCTTCTCGGAATTCCCGAAGGACACGGCCGGCTTCCTCGAGCTTTGCAAGGCGCTGAAGGCGAAAGGCCATCCGGCCGGCTTTACGCATGGCCACGGCGTCGGCGACGGCAACAATTACGCGCACTGGCTGCTTTGGAGCCATGGCGGCCAGATGGTCGACGAGAAGGGCAAGGTGACGATCAACAGCCCGGAGACGCTCAAGGCGATCCAATATGCGCAGGAGCTCTACAAGACCTTCATTCCCGGCACCGAAAGCTGGCTCGACGTGAACAACAACCGCGCCTTCCTGGCCGGCGAAGTGAGCGTGATCGCCAACGGCATTTCGGTCTACAACACCGCCAAGGTCAACAAGGACAAGGATCCGAAACTGACCGAAATCGCCAAGGACATGCGCACGACCAACCTGCCGATCGGTCCTGTCGGGAAATCGGTCGAGCTGTTCCAGGTGACCACGGCTGTGATCTTCAACTACACCCCCTACCCCAATGCGGCCAAAGCCTATCTGCAGTTCATGTTCGAGGACCCGCAGATGCCGGACTGGATCACGTCGTCGGCCGCGTATTGCTGCCAGACGCTCAAGGCTTTCGAGAACAATCCGGTGTGGAAGGCCGACCCGAACAATGCGGCTTACGCGAAGGCCTCGGCGACGCTGCGCCCCAACGGCTATGCCGGGCCGCTCGGCTATGCCTCCGCCGCGACGATGGCCGACTATGTGCTGGTGGACATGTTCGCCAAGGCGGTAACAGGCCAGGCCACGCCGCAGGAGGCGATGGAAGAGGCCGAAAAGCGCGCCAACCGCTACTATCGCGTCTGATCCTGTTCGACCTGAGCCGGGGTGGCCGCGCCTGTCGTCCGGAGGCATTCGGAACGAAGAGCCGTCCCGGCCGCTCCATCAGACTTCATAGGGAACCCACGCCATGGCCGTGCCATCCGTTGCCGTTCAGCGACCTCCGTCGATCCTTTCGCGGCTCGCCGAGAGCCGGAACGCTCTTGGCCTCGGCTTCATGCTGCCGGCGGCGGCGCTGCTCCTGGTGTTTCTCACCTATCCGCTCGGGCTCGGTGTCTGGCTCGGCTTCACCGATGCCCGTATCGGCCGCCCCGGCATCTTTATAGGCATCGAGAACTATCAATATCTGTGGAGCGACGGCGTCTTCTGGCTCTCCGTCTTCAACACCCTGCTCTACACGATAAGCGCATCGATCCTGAAGTTCGTGCTCGGCCTCTGGCTGGCGCTCATTCTCAACGAGAACTTGCCCTTCAAATCGTTCTTCCGCGCGATCGTCCTGCTGCCTTGGGTGGTGCCCACGGTGCTGTCGGCCATCGCCTTCTGGTGGATCTACGATTCGCAGTTCTCGATCCTGTCCTGGGCGCTGCAGCAAATGGGCCTGATCGACCACCCGATCAACTTCCTCGGCGACCCGACCAATGCGCGCGCTTCCGTCATCGCTGCCAATGTCTGGCGCGGCATTCCGTTCGTCGCCATCACGCTGCTTGCCGGCCTGCAGACCATTCCCCAATCGCTTTACGAGGCGGCCACGCTGGACGGCGCCAGCCGCTGGCAATTGTTCCGCCATGTGACGCTGCCGCTTTTGACGCCGATCATCGCTATCACCATGACCTTTTCGGTGCTGTTCACCTTCACCGATTTCCAGCTGATCTATGTGCTGACCCGCGGCGGGCCGGTGAACGCCACCCACCTGATGGCAACGCTGTCCTTCCAGCGCGGCATTTCCGGGGGCCAGCTTGGCGAGGGCGCGGCAATCGCGGTCGCAATGATCCCGTTCCTGCTGGCGGCGATCCTGTTCAGCTATTTCGGCCTGCAACGACGCAGGTGGCAGCAAGGCGGCGGAGACTGACATGGCCGCGATCAAGGAAGTCGAGCGCCTGGACACCGACGAAGGCGGCATGGGCTACCTGCAGAGCCTGCCGCGCCGGGTGGTGACGGTCTATCTGCCGCTGCTGGTGTTTCTGATCGTGCTGTTGTTTCCGTTCTACTGGATGACGATCACGGCGGTTAAGCCCAATGTCGAGATGACCGACTATGTGAACTACAATCCGTTCTGGGTCGTGCATCCGACATTGGAGCACATACGCTACCTGCTCTTCGAGACCTCCTATCCAGGCTGGCTGCTCAACACCGTCATCATTTCGACCGCCGCCACCTTCCTGTCGCTGGCGGCCGCGGTGCTCGCCGCCTACGCGATCGAGCGGCTGAGGTTCTCGGGGGCGCGGCAGGTTGGGCTTGCCGTCTTCCTCGCCTATCTCGTGCCGCCTTCGATCCTGTTCATCCCGCTGTCGGTGATGGTGTTCAACCTCGGCCTCTACGACACGCCGTTTGCGCTGATCCTCACCTACCCGACCTTCCTGATCCCGTTCTGCACCTGGCTGTTGATGGGCTATTTCCGTTCGATCCCGTTCGAACTGGAGGAATGCGCGCTCATCGATGGGGCAACCCGCTGGCAGATCCTGACCAAGATCGTGCTGCCGCTGTCGGTGCCGGGCCTGATCTCGGCCGGCATCTTCGCCTTCACGCTATCCTGGAACGAATTCATCTATGCGCTGACCTTCATCCAGTCGTCCGAGAAGAAGACGGTGCCGGTCGGCGTGCTCACCGAGCTCGTCCGCTCCGACGTCTATGAATGGGGAGCGCTGATGGCGGGCGCGCTGATCGGCTCGCTGCCGGTCGTCGTGCTCTATTCCTTCTTCGTCGAGCACTACGTGTCCTCGATGACGGGCGCGGTGAAGGAATAGCCGCACCACCGGCTTAGCCGCGTCGCGGATGCCGCAGCGGCGTCGGGATTGTTGACAGGATAGCCCGCTATGGCGGCACGGCCTGCGCATGCCCGCCAACCGTGAACCGGATGCGGCGATGGAATTCAGCAAAATATCAGCAGCCGTTCAGGACAAAGCGCCCTGTCACGGCGATGCTTGCGCAGACAGCCCGATGAGCGACCTGCGACGAGCACCGCTGCCGTTGGCTGCCCTGGGAGGTGGATCATGCATATCAACGCCGAAGCGCCGTTCCCGCCCGCCCAGCTGGCACGAGAGGAATTGCTTCGTTTCTTCTCGACCGGCTTTACCGGCCCATGTTGCGGCGAGAGTAACGAAATGCTGGCCTATCTCGAACGGCTGGCGTCCGGCGAGACATCGGCCGACCCGGTTGCCGAACGCCCCCGGCCGCGGCTACGCCTTCGCGGCCTCTTTTCACGCTTGCACTTGTTTCCAGCTTGACCTCGGGAGCATTTGCCGTTCCCATGAACGGTGCGCAATGAGGCGCGGCGATGGGGCAGCGGGTTGGCGCTACAGATCGGCGGCGCGGTTCTCGATCTTGACCGGGGTACGCTCCGGCGTGACGGCGAGATCGTGCCGGTCCGGCCGAAAACCCTGGAACTGCTGGCCTTCCTGACGCGCAATCCCGGCCGGGTGCTGAGCAAGGAAGAATTGCTGCAAGCGGTCTGGCCGGGTATCATCGTCTCCGAGGACTCCCTCACCCAATCGATCCACGACGCGCGCAAATCGATCGGCGACGAGGCACAGGCGCTGATCCGCACCGTGCCGCGCCGGGGCTACCTGTTCCAGCCCCCGGAGATCAAGGCCGCGCCACCGCCCGCTGGCGCCATGCTTGCCGCTCGGGCGGAGCCGATGGTGGCCGTCCTGCCCTTCCATGTCGATCCGGCCGACAGCACCGCCAAGTCGCTGTTCGACGGCGCGGTCGAGGAAATTACCAACGCGCTCTCCTACTTCAAGACCGTCGCCGTGCTGGCGCGTCATTCGGCCTTCGCTCTGGCCGAGCATTCGCGCGAGGACATCCGCGCGACCGCCGAGCGCCTCGGAGCCGACTACGTCGCCGAAGGCAGCGTTGAGACCGTCGGAGCGGAATACAGCGCGCGCGTGGTGCTTACCGAGACGGCGTCCGGCCGGCGCGTTTGGGCCCAGACCTTCACTTTCGCCAGAGGCGAGATTTTTGCCTTCCAGACGATGGTCGCGCAGCGGATCGTGACGGCTCTGGTCGCCAACATCGAAAGCGCGGTGATGCGGCGCGGCCAGCCGGCGCCTGCGGCCAATGTCGAGGCCTATCTGCATTTCCTGCGCGGGAAGGAGCTGCTGCGCAGCTATGGCGAACGGGTCAATCAGGAGGCGCGCGCGCATTTCCTCAAGGCCATCGAGCTTGATCCTCGTTCTGGCCTGGCGCATGCCTATCTGGCGCTCGCCGATGTCATCATCGGCGGCTACGCCGACGCGCCGCGCGACGTGCTCGACCAGGCGCGTGATCGCGCGCTGCACGCCATCGCGCTCAGCCCCGATGCGGCGCGGTGCCATCGCATGCTGGCGCTGATCCTGCTTTATCGTGGCCGTGACGAGTACGACGCCGCCGAAAGGCATTTCGCCCGAGCGCTCGATCTCAATCCCTATGACGCCGACACGCTGGCCCAGATCGGCCATTTCCGGGCGTTGCGCGGCGATGGCGAAGCCGGCCTGGCCCTGCTCGACAAGGCCATCCAGCTCAATCCGATGCATCCGGGCTGGTATTATGCCGACCGGGCCGCAGCCCTGTTCGTCCTTGGCCGCTACCGGGACGTGGTGGCGTCCCTTTCATGCCTGCCGCGCAAGAGTGCCTTGCAATGGGCTTGGCTGGCCGCGTGCCACGCGCTCGAGGGCGATGCGGAGAAGGCCTGGGCGTGTGCCGGGCAAGGCCGCGCGCTGGAACCCGGCGTTACCATGGCGGACATTCTCGCGGAGATGCGCATGGAACGCGCCGAGGACCGCGAGCGGATGCGCCTGGGGCTGCAGAGCGCCGGCTGGGATGATGCCCTTCCCTAAAGCGCGTCGCGTTGAAACGGATTCGGGCGACGCGCTTTAAGTCTTTGTTTTGATGCATGTCGTTCTCCCAAAACCGCTGCGCACTTTTGGGCGACATGCACTAGAAGCTGATCTCCACCGCGTCAGCGCTCCGCTTCGCCTCGCCATGGAACACCGCCTCGATATTGTTGCCGTCGGGGTCGAGCAGGAAGCAGGCGTAGTAGCCGGGGTGGTAGGGGCGCTCGCCCGGCGCGCCATTGTCCTTGCCGCCGGCGGCCAGCCCTGCCGCGTAGAAGGCATCGACCATGGCGCGGTCCTTCGTCTGGAAGGCGAGATGGTGGCGACCGGTGAGCACGCCGAGCGCCGCACGGCTGTCGGCGCTGGAGACGAACAATTCGTCGGCCCAGAAATAATCCTCGGCCTCACCGCCGACCGGGATGCCCAGGACCTCGAACACCGCGCCGTAGAAGCGCCGGCTGGCTTTCAGGTCCCGCACCACAAGCTGGATGTGGTCGATAAGCCGGCCGCGATAGAGTTGCATGCATGGTGCCTCCTGTTGAGGGGTCAAATTAGAAGGGACCAGTGTGCGGTCAATGAGGGGCGCTGTTGACTGCTGACATGCTGAAAGGCTGGCGGGACAGTACCCCCCCTCTGGCCTGCCGGCCATCTCCCCCGCAAGGGGGAGATTGGCTGTCACGCGGCCTTTCGCCAATCACCAACGTTACATGAGAAGCGTCTGCGCCGAAGCTGCCAATCTCCCCCCTTGCGGGGGAGATGTCCGGCAGGACAGAGGGGGGTGTGACGGAACGCCAGCTTCTGCGCTTGGATTTCCCCTCTCTTGCCCCCGAAAAACCAGATAAAAAATGCAACCAGATTGTAGGATCGGTGTCGCCGCCGGCGTCCTTCGGACGCAAACGGCACGGAGACCCTGGAAAAACCGTGCCGCATCAAACAGGATGCCTTTCGGCATGGGAGAAAACCATGAAGCTTTCCTATCGTTGGGTCATCGTCGCGGCGGGCGCGCTGATGACTTGTGTAGCGCTCGGCGCGATGTTCTCGCTGGCAATCTTTCTCGAGCCGATGTCGCTCGGCACCGGCTGGTCGCGCGCCGGCATTTCCAGCGCCATGACGCTGAATTTCCTGGTGATGGGCGTCGGCGGCTTCGCCTGGGGCTCGATCTATGACCGCCTCGGCGCGCGCCCCGTCGTGCTTGCCGGTGCGGTGCTGCTCGGACTGGCGCTGGTGGTGGCGAGCCGCGCCGGCTCGCTGCTGGTGTTCCAGTTGAGCTACGGCGTGATCGTGGGCCTGGCGGCCAGCGCCTTCTTCGCGCCGATGATCGCGCTCACCACCGCCTGGTTCGACACCAACCGCAGCCTTGCCGTGTCGCTGGTGTCGGCCGGCATGGGGGTGGCGCCGATGACGATCTCGCCCTTCGCGCGCTGGCTGATCTCGGCCTATGACTGGCGCACCGCCATGTTCGACATCGGCGTCATGGCTTGGGTGCTGCTTCTGCCCGCCGTCTTCCTGGTGCGCCAGCCGCCGGCGGCAGTCGCGCACGACGGAGGCATGCCGGCACCCGCCGCCGACGATCCCGGCATGAGCGTCGGCCAGGCGCTGCGCTCGCCGCAGTTCATCGTGCTGGCGCTGACCTTCTTCGCCTGCTGCGCGGCGCATTCCGGCCCGATCTTCCACATGGTGAGCTATGCGATGGCCTGCGGCGTGGCGCCGATGGCGGCCGTCTCGATCTACAGCGTCGAGGGCCTGGCCGGCCTTGGCGGGCGCGTGCTTTATGGCGTGCTTGCCGACAGGCTGGGCGTCAAGCCGGTGCTGATCGCCGGCCTCGCCATCCAGGGCATGGTGATCGCGGCCTATCTCGGCGCCGCCCGGCTCGAACACTTCTACGTTCTCGCCGTCATCTTCGGCGCCACCTATGGCGGCGTGATGCCGCTCTATGCCGTGCTGGCGCGCGAATATTTCGGCGGCCGCATCATCGGCACCGTGCTCGGCGCCGCCACCATGCTTTCCAGCCTCGGCATGTCGTTCGGCCCGCTCGCCGGCGGCATGATCTACGACGCCTATGCCAGCTATTCCTGGCTGTTCATCGGCTCGTCGCTGGTCGGCCTGAGCGCCGCCGGCATCGCCATCGCCTTCCCGCCGCAGCCGAGCAGGCAGCGGCTGCAGATGGCGTGAGCAGAAGCTGGGTTGCTCGCCTCCGCTGCGGGGGCGGGCAACGCTAATTTAAGCCGTCCCTTCGATGGCCATGATGCGTGTGTGGGCGCAGCGGAAGCGGATTTGCTTCAGCCGCTCATACTCCGGCGAGCCGTACCACGAGGTGAGCGCGGCCATGTCGGGAAACTCGATTATGACCAGGCGGTGCGGCTCCCAGTCGCCTTCAAGCACCCGCGTCGCACCGCCGCGCGCCAGATAGTGCCCGCCATAGCGGGCTTCGGTGGCCGGGACTTCGCGTCTGTACTCGTCGAACATGGCCATGTCGGTGATATCGACATCGGCAATCAGATAGGCGGCCATTGCTTGTCCCTCCTTCTCAAATTGCGTCGCCAAGCGCGGTTGAAAGGAGCCAAGTTATATTAGTATCAACTCATATTAAAGGCCGATCGCGGGCCCGGTCTCGGCTGGCAACGGCGCGAATCCATTTTGCGTCAGTTCCTGAGCGCAATCGTCGCCGCCGCGCCGCCCATGCATACGGCCGCGCCCCGATTGAACAGGCGCGTGGCGCGCGGCGACTGCAGGGTGCGGCGCGTGCCGGCGCCGGCGATGGCGAAGGGGAACTGCACCGCCGCCAGGATAACGGCGGTGATGGCGAGCAGGATCGGCACATCGAGCGCCGACAGCGCGCCGATGTCGACCACCGTCGGCAGGATGGAGATATAGAACAGCACCGACTTCGGATTGCCGAGCGTGACGAGCACACCGGAAAGGAAAGCGTTGCCGCCGCTCCGCGCCGCCGCGCCGCCCTCGGATGCCTCGAAGCTCTCGCCCGCCTTCCAGAACTGCACGGCGAGGAACAAGAGATAGGCGACGCCCGCCCATTTGATGGCGATCAAAAGGAAGCTGAAGGTCTCGGCGATGAAGGCAAGGCCGGCAAGCACCGCGGCAAGGTAGAGCACGTCGCCCAGCACCATGCCGGCCGTCATCCAGGCCGCCTGCCGGTAGCCGCTTCTCAGCGCCTGCGCCACGATGGCGACGAGCTGCGGCCCAGGGATGATCGCGGCAATCGCCAGCGCGCCGGAATAGGCGGCAAAGCCCGACAATGTCATTGGTGCGGTGTCCTTCGGGGCGAGATGGAACGGGGACAATCGGAGGGTGAGACGACGGTGTCAACGGGTTCGCAGGATCTGGTTCCTCGCCCCATGACAATGGGGGAGAGGTGGCTCGGCGAAGCCGAGACGGAGAGGGGGAAAAGCGCCGACATCGCGCATTGGTCCCTCACCGCGAAACGCATCACCCTACGAAGCCCCCTCTCCGGCCGCTTCGCGGCCACCTCTCCCCCGCTTTGCGGGGGGCGAGGAAAGGCAGGCACCTACCCTCACCCCGTCCCTGACCGCAGCGACTCCCTCTCGCCGTCGTCACGGCGCAGCCGCGCGTCGGAGACCAGCACCACCGGGCACGGGCAGCGCTGCAGCACGCCGCTCGTCGTCTCGCCGAAGATGAGCTCGTTACCCGGCCGCCGCGCCACGCCCATGACGATCAATGCCGCGCTCCTGCCGGCCTGGCGGGCGATGGCATCGGCGGCGGCGGCCCTCGAGCGGATGGCGGTCTCGACCTCGACGCCATAGCGGTCGGCAAGCGCCACAATGTCCTTCAGCACAGCCTCCCGGCGGCGGTGCGAGACAGTGTCGCGCGGTTCATCGCGGGCGACCCGCGCAACATAGAGCACCTTGACCGGCGCATTGGTGACGGAGGCGATGGAAAGCGCGAGTTCGGCGCCGCGGCGCGCGATCGCCGTGCCGTTGACCGGCACCAGGATCTTGCCGGACCCCGGCCCTAGGCGCGGCATCTGGCGACCGGCGCCTGCGGGCTTCAGCACCAGGCAAAGCGAACCGTCGAAGGCGCCGGCAATCTCGTTCAGCCGGCGCGAGAAACTGCCTTTCGAGGTCACCGCGCGGCCGAGGCCGATCACGAGCATGCCGTAGCCCTTGCGCGCCTCCTTGGCCACCGCCTCGGCCGAGAGCGGATCATCGTGCCGGCGGCGGGTCAGCGGCGCCTCGCGCGCCGGTTCCTCGTCGACTTCCCTCGCCGCCTCGCGGCCCTCCTCGGCGGCCTTCTCGATCTCCTTGAGATGCGCCGCCTCGCCCGGGTCAGCTTCGCTTTCGCCGCTTGTATGGAGCACCGTTGTCGGCTTGCCGGCGCCGATGACGCCGGCGAGGTAGGCAGTGAAGCGTCCGACGACGCCCTCGTCCACCACCACCAGCAGTCGCTCCAGATTGGCGACGAAGCCGCGCTGGTCGATCTCCTCGCGCTCCAACCGCTTCTTCTCGACCTCGCCCACCGGTAGCCGGCCGAGCGCCCAGCGCAGCGTCGGCGGCATGGCTAAAGTGGTGATGACGGCCATAGTGAGGATCATGGTGAAAAGCGTGTGCGAGAGCACACCGATCGACAGGCCGATCGAGGCGACGATGACCTCGGTTGAGCCGCGAGCGTTCATGCCGCAGCCGACCGCGACCCCCTCGCTGCGGCTCATGCCGGCGAGCTCGGCGCCGATGAAGGCGCCGCCGAACTTGCCGATGCTGGCGATCGCCACCAGGGCCACGGTGAGCAACGCCAGCTCGGGATCGACAAGCACGGTGAGATCGGCCGAGAGTCCGGCTACGCCGAAAAACACCGGCATGAACAGTGCCGTGATGACGCCGCGCAGCTGGCCCTCTATGTGGCGCGAAAGGATCGGCGACTCGCCGACCAGTATGCCGGCGACGAAGGCGCCGAGCACGGTATGGACGCCGATCAGGTCGGTGATCAGCGCCATGGCGCCCATGATGGCGAGGATGACGGTGACCACCGCATATTCGCTGTGGAAGGTGTCGTTGGTCCAGCGGATCGCATCGAAGACGATGCGGCGGCCGAGCGTGAAGGAAAAGGCCATGAAGGCGCCGACGCCGGCGAGCGTGAAGGCGAGGCTGCCGGCCTCGATGCGGCCATGCGTGGCGATGCCGATGGTGATGGCGATGATCACCCAGCCGATCGTGTCCTCGATGATGGCCGACGAGACGATGACCTGGCCGAGGTCGCGGCGCATGAAGTTCATCTCGCGCACCACCATGGCGACAATCTTGACCGAGGAGATCGACAGCGCCGTGCCGAGGAAAAGGCCGGCGACGACGCGCTCGCTGCCGGCAGCGAGCAGGTTGTCCGGCATGAACTGCGCCGCCACGAAGCCGAGCGCGAAAGGCACGGCGACGCCGGCGGCGGAGATGGAGAAGCAGGCGCGGCCGACGCGGCGCACCAGCCTGAGATCCGTTTCCATGCCGGTCAGCAGCAGAAGCATCAGGATGCCGAGCTGGGCGATGGCGTTGATCATCGATTTTTGCGAGGCGTCGCCGGCAAAGACCAGCTGCTCGGCCTGCGGCCACAACCAGCCGAGCAGCGAGGGCCCGAGCAGGATGCCGCCGAGCAGTTGCCCCATGACCGCCGGCTGGCCGAGACGCTCCAGCAATTCGCCGATGCCGCGGCCGACGAGCAGCAAAAGGATGACTTCGAGGACGAAGATGCCTTCGCTCGACATGGCGCTCTTCTCGGCGGCGAAGGCGACGGCCGGCATCAGCGCGAATGCCGCCGCCGCGAGCGTCAAGCGCCGGTTGAGCATGAAGGACAATTTCCGCACCCCTCGTTTTGCCTGCCGATAACGGTTTCGCGTGGGCTTCGGTTGCACCGCGCGGGAACGGTCAATCTCCCTCTTTTAGGGGAGATGCACGAGCGGAGCAGATTTTACAGGATTAGCAGTCGCTAACATGCTATATGCGAATGCGAGGGGCTATTCCATGAAACAGTCCCGAAGGCATATTGCATTGATTTGGCTTGCCTTGACCGGCGATGCAGAGGCCCACGATTGGTACACAGACAAGACTGACCCCGTTCTTCACTATAAGTGCTGCGGCCAAAACGATTGCCACCCGGTTGATCCCAACGAGGTCAGGTCGACCAGAGAGGGCTATTACGTCAAGCTATATCGCCCCAGCTACCTGAATGACCCACCCGGAGAAGAGTGGTTTATCCCCTGGGAGCGCGTTCAGTCCGCTCCGGATGACCGATACCATATCTGCGAGTCTCTATTTCCGGTTTATCGGACGATCGCTCCCAACACGAATTTCGAAACCCGCTACAGGTTCAGATGGACCTGCTTCTTCGCGCCGATGAATACAAGTTCAATCGCGCAAAGCGGGCATGCGGCCCAATGAATGAGCTGTTCACGAAGCGGCACGACGATGGAGCATCAGCGCCAGCGGCGACAATTCGATTCAAATGCGGCTGTGGATGTTTGCGTTTGCGTAAAGCGACTCGCGCATGGTCACGGCATGGCGGGCTATAAGGAGAAGCTAATGAAAAGCGACTTTGCCGCCGCCCACCTGCACCTCGACAGGGCCTGCCATTATCTGCGCGGCGACGATGAAACCAGCCGCACGGCACTCGCCGCGCTCGACCTGGTAATCGAGGCGGTGGCAACCGCCCAGTATGCCCGGCCCGAGGCCGAAGTGGTGCCGTTTCCAGCCACTTCGAAGCGGGTTTCGCGACCCGTCGCATCCTGACCTATCCGCCTGAAGGCGGGAACATTTTAGCCGGCCGCACATTTGTGCTATATGGGGTGTGGCCGGCTTGCTCGGCCGGCCACGGCGGGAGGCACGTGGCAAGGGGATGTCACAGGTCCAGACCATAAAGCCAGCCGAAGCGGCAGCGGCGCCGCGAGGGTCCGACACGTTCGCGCTGAAGCTGACCTCCTCCGAATTCGCAACCACCATGTCGCATTTCCATCGCGCCGAGATCGCGCGCATGGCCGGCTGGCGCGACCGGCTCGACCGCACCAGCAACTGGGCGATCACGGTGGTGGCGGCGATGCTTTCGGTGTCGCTGTCGACGCCGAGCGCCCATCACGGCGTGCTGCTCTTCGCCATGCTTCTGATCACGCTGCTACTCTGGATTGAGGCGCGGCGCTATCGCTTCTTCGACGTCTACCGGTCACGGGTGCGCCAGTTCGAGCGCTACTACTTCGCGCAGATCTTTTCGCCGCAGCCGGACTTCGCCTCCAACTGGCTCGCCATCCTCGGCGAAGGCCTGCGTTCGCCGCGCTTCCTCATCACGCAGCGCGCGGCGCTGATCCGGCGGCTGCGCCGCAACTACATCTTCATGTACACGATCCTGATGCTCGCCTGGGTGCTGAAGATCACCACGCCCAGCCTGTCGCGCGAAGGCTCGCCGATCGGCTTCGGCGCCTCGCTGCTCGACACCTTCCGGGTGGCGACGCTCGGCCCCATCCCCGGCATCGTTGTGGTGTGCGGCGTCGCGGTTTTCTATCTCGCGATGCTCGCCGCCGCCTTCCTGATACGCGCCGACGACGGCGAGCTTACCTTCGGCGACGTGCATGTGTGAACGGCAGTGCCGCCATCCGCTCACAATCCCGGCGGCCTGACGAAGCCGTCCGTAAGACGCGCCAGCGCCTTGGCGGTGGCGAGCAGCTTCATGTCCGAATGGCGGCGGCCGACGAGCTGGGCGCCGATCGGCAGGCCCTCGCGGTCGAGCCCGATCGGAATGACGGCGGCCGGATGTCCGGTCAGGTTGAAGCGGCAGGCGTGGCTGAGCGCGCTCCAATAGGGCGTCTCGACGCCGTCGACGGGTATAGGCGCTCCCATCTCGCGGTGGCGGAAGGCGGTGCACATCATCGCCGGGCAGACAAGCACGTCCCAGTCGTCGAAGAAGCGCTCCCAGGCGTAGATGAATTCATCGCGCCGGTTGAGCGCCTCGAGATAGGCGGCAAGCGACGGCGCGGCTTCGCGCGGCTGCCGGAAGACCTGCGAATACCAGGTGATGAAGTCCGAGAACAGTTCCCGCTCGGCGGCGAAATCATGCGACGGCAAGGCCTGTCCCACCCGCGCGCCGCTGGCCTCTATCGCGCCGGCAAGGCCTGCGATCGCGTCGGCGATATCGCGGGCGGTCGGCACGCCTGGAAATTCGGGCGCGAAGGCGACCCTGAGCTCTCCAAGCGGCGGCTCCGGCGCCTCGTCGGTTGTCACCGGCGGCACTTCGATGTCGAGGCCATCTGCGCCGGCGATGATGCGGTGGGCAAGGATGAGATCGTCGACGTCTCGGGCTAAGGGCCCGATGTCGAACAGCAGGCGGAAGCTGCGCGGCATGTCTGGCGGATCGGCGTAGCTGCCGGTAATCGGCACGGTCGCCTGCGTCGGCTTGAAGCCATAGACGCCGCACAGATGCGCCGGCACCCGGATCGAGCCGCCGGCGTCGCTGCCGATCTCCAGCGGCACCAGCCCGGCGGCGACCGCCGCGGCTGCGCCGCCGCTGGAGCCGCCGGGCGTGCGGGTCACGTCCCAGGGATTGACGGTGCGGCCGAAGATCGGGTTGACGGTCTGCAGGTCGCGCAGCCTGGGCGGCACGTTGGTCTTACCGATGATGATGGCGCCCGCCTTGCGCAGCCGCGCGGCAATCGTGCTGTCCGTTGCCGGAATATGATCGGCCCAGGCGGTGAGCCCGACCGTGGTGCGCATGCCGGCGGTGGCGTGCCCGTCCTTCAGCGTGAGCGGCACGCCATGCAGCGGACCGACGGCATCGCCCTGCGCGATCGCCAAGTCGGCGGCCCTGGCGCCGGCGCGGGCGGCCTCTTCGTCAAGGGTGACGATGGCGTTGAGAAGCGGATTGACCAGCGCGATGCGGGCAAGCTGTGCCTCCATCGCCTCGACGGCACTGACCTTCTTCTCGCGGATCGCCGCTGCCAGTCGGCTGGCGGTCAGGAAGGTAGTTTCGGAGTGGAACATGAGTGAGGTCCTTCCGGTGGAAGGGAGTGGGGAGTGGGGAGTGGGGGAGTAAGGCAGTAAGGCAGTAAGGCAGTAGGGATGCCAACACACCGCAATTTCCTTACTCCCTTACTCCCCTACTCCCTTCCCCCTCAATTCAACGAAAGCGCTGTGCGGAACTCCTTCGTGGTGTTGCGGTTGGGATAGGGCTCGGCCGGCACCGGGACGCCGAGATGGGCGCAGAGCGGCCCCCAGCCGTCGCCGAGCTTGTGGATCAGCAGGCGTTCGTCGGGCACGATCTTGAGCACCGCCTCGACATTGGCCTCATAGACGGCGATCGCATGCGCGCGGTCTTGCGGGCGGCCGCCGAAGACCTGTTTCGAGACGAGCGAAATGCCGAGCGACTCCTGGTCCCGGCTGTCACAAATCGCGGGCAGGATCGTCTTTGCAAAACTCTCCCACCAGCTTTCCGGAGAGCGCCAGGTGAGGATGACGCGCGCCTCAGGATAGGCTTCGATCAGCTCGCGCCAGTAATGCACCGACGGCCAGTCGACGCAGGATTGATAGCCGGCAAAGAGCCTGCCCCAGTCGGGCGCGGCGCCCTTGGCCAGCGCCCGCCAGAGCCGCTTCTGCTCCTCATGCGCCATGACCTCGGACATATGGTGGCAAGGGCCGAAGCCCAGCATTGTCAGCGCCTCGCGCATCGAATCCGTGCCGGTGCGGCCGAAGCCGGTGCCAATCACCTTGAGCGACATTTTTCCCCTCCTCCCTGGTAATGGACGGCCGCCCGATCAGCCTCCCTGAACCACGAGCCGCAAGCGGTTACCCTCCGGATCTGCCGTTTCGATGGCGTTGCCGGCCCTCTTCGACGGCACGTTGGCCGCCTCCAATCTCTGCGCCACCGCCGCGAGTTCCTCAGCTGACGAGAGCTCGACCGTGAAACGGTCGAGGCCGGCCGCATCCGGCGGCGGCTCGCGCAGCTCGTCGCGCGCCCAGATGTTGAAGGCGACCATATGCGGGCGGCGCTCCGTGCCGCAGTCGAACATGCCGAAGGTCCTGGACTGGATATGCGGGCGGAAGCCGAGCACGCCGACATAGAATTCCATGAGCTGCTCGGGCGCGCGGGCGCGCATGTGGATGTGGCCGATGAAAGCGTCCTCGGCCATCCTCTGCTCGACATGGCCGGAATTGCCGAGGTCGCGGAGCAAGCCCGGGACATTCAGCGGCTCGAGCCCGGAATGCGCGCTGCCGTCGGGTGCGATCAGCGCAACGCGGCCATCGGCCGACACTTCCCGGCGCAGGAAGCGCTCCGGCGTGTCGAAACAGACCTCGATGCCGTTGCCGGACGGATCGGAGACGTAGAGCGATTCCGAAACCAGATGATCCTGGGCGCTGTATCGCAAGCCCGACGCCTTCAGGCGCGCGGCGGCATGGGCAAAATCGCGGCGCGTCTTCACATGGATGGCGACATGGAAGAGATCGCGCGATTTCTGCGGCAGGGCCAGCTGCGCCCCGGTATGGAGGACGATCAGCGTCCTGCCGCCGGCGCCGAGCTCAGCCGTGACGGCATCCTCGCCGACGAGCGCCAGTCCGAGCGTATCGCGCCAGATGGTCAAGGCCGCCGGGATATCGGTCACCCTGAGATGGACCGGCCCGAGACGGGTGGCTGGAGACAGCAATCCTTCGCCCATCGTCGTCCATCCGATTGCGGCCGATGGATATATTAGCCTTGAACGATATTTCTGTCTTGCGCCAAGTTCGGGTTGACCCCTCCGCGGCGGGCGGCGACTATCGCCAAAAGGTAATTTGTTTCACGCAGTTCCGGACGGAAATCCGCTTCTTCCCGGAATTGCTTCAGGCAGGAGGAATTCACATGGACGAGCCCGACCACTGGCGCAATATGGCGAGCGCGCCGAGGGACGGCAGCCGCATCCTGGTGACGGTGCGCTCGTCCGAGCAGGGACCGGCCGAGGTCGACATGGCCTATTGGGCACGTGCCGACCAGTTCGGCGAGGAAGGCTGGCGGGCCTCCGACTCCTCGCCCGGCCGCATCGTCGAATACGCCGAGCCGGAGCTCAGATGCTGGATGCCGCTGCCCACGGCCGGCCGGGGCTCGATGCCGAGCCCCTGGGAGGGGGATGACGTACCGCTGGTGGATGGGGAAGGGATTTAGCGAGGCGCCCTCTCCTTCTCCCCTTGTGGGAGAAGGTGTCGCCGAAGGCGACGGATGAGGGGTGCTGGACGGAGTGAGGCGCTGGGGAAGTCGCTGCGCTGTCGTCGTGGCCGCCAAGCTGGAACACCCCTCATCCGTCTTGTCGCTTCGCGACAAGCCACCTTCTCCCACAAGGGGAGAAGGGGGTGCATTTCACCCCACCGCCACCATCACTTCCCCCGCCTCCACCTTCGCCGGATAGGTCTTGAGATTGATACAAGGCGGCAGGCGCTTGGCGGCGCCGGTGCGGTAGTCGAAGGCACCCGCGTGCTTTGGGCATTCGACCTCGTAGTCCATGACCAGCCCGTCGGCGATGTGCACGGCCTCATGCGTGCAGAGGCCGTCGGTGCAGAACACTTCGTCGTCGGGCGAGCGGAAGAGCGCATAAGTCTTGCCGCCATGGTCGAAGCGGCGGGCGCCTTCCTGTTCGATGTCGTCGAGGCCGCAGGCCCTGATCCAGCCGGTCATTTTGTTTTCCTTTCCTGGCGGTAGTTGAAAGACAGCGTGCGCCACACTCGCCGAAGACCCCTCACCCGGATTGCCGGCCGAATTGCGAAGGGCAATTCGGGGCAATCCGACCTCTCCCCGGCGGGGAGAGGATCGGGTCAGCGCCGGCGCGAACCAATTCTCCCCTCGGGGAGAAGGTGGCCGCGAAGCGGCCGGATGAGGGGAGGCAGCCCTGTCCCACGGTCAGTTCTTGTTCAGATACTCCGCCGCGTTCGCCGGCGTGACCAGCTCGAAGGGCACGTAGACGACGCGGTCGACCTTATCGCCCTTGGCGAGCGCGAGCGCTGCGTCGACACCGCCCCCGCCCTGGCCCTTGGCGTTCTGGAACACCGTCACCGAGAGCTCGCCGGCCTTCATAGCCTGCAGGCCGTCCTGCGTGGCGTCGATGCCGCCGACCACGACATTCTTCATGTCGACGCCGTTGGCCTTCAGCGCCAGGATGGCGCCGATGGCGGATTCGTCGTTGTTGGCGATGACGGCGTCCGGCGCGGCCCCTGCGGTCAGCCAGTTGGTCATCAGGTTCTGCGCATTGTCGCGCGACCATTCCGACGACTGCTTGTCGGTGACCTTGATGAAGTTGCACATGTCGGTGCCAAAGATCTGCTCGACATCCTTGGTGCGCTGGAGTGCTGCCTGATGCACCAGGCTGCCCATGATGATGTAGGCATTGGCGCCAGCCGACTTGCCCCTGGCGCGCAGCATCTTGCAGACTTCAAAAGCTTCCAGCGTGCCGGACTCGGTCTCGTTCGAGCCGACATAGACCTGCTTCTCCGGCAGGGTCTTCATGTCGACCGGTTCGAGATTGACGAAGACCAGCGGAATGCCGGCCTTAGCGGCTTCCTCGCTGATGGTCTTCGACGCATTGGTATCGACCAGAGTAACGATGATGGCGTCGACGCCGCTGGCGATGAAGTTCTTCACCTGGTCGAGCTGCTTGGCGACATCGTTATGGGCGTCCTCGATCTGGATGTCGGCGCCCTTCTCCTTGGCGCGGGCCTGCATGCCGTGCATCAGAAGCGTCTGGAAGTTATTGTCGAAGTCGACGATCGAGACGCCGAGCTTGGCGGCGAAGGCAGTTGCCGGCATCGACATCAGGGCGGCAAGCGCGGTCGAAATGAGCAGTTTTTTCACGGGGTTTCCTCCCTCTGGATTGGAGTGCCGGCTCACTCCTCCCTTGTTGTCCGGCCCTTTCGGGATGGCTTAGGTGGATGGCCGCAGGCCATCTCACCGGGCGGCTCAGGCCGCCCCCATGGCTTTCTCCATCGACATCATTTCGCGGCGGCGGCGTTGGCGCGCGCCTTCTTCTTCTCGTAGCGAGCCTGCATGCGGGCCTCGCCCTCCTTGCTGCCGTCGTGGAAGGTGCCGAACCAGCGGTCGAAGGGGATCAGGCCGTCGCCGTAGTTCACCTCGAAATATTTGTGGTGCAGGTAGTGGATGTAGGCGTGGCTATCGACCGATGTGTCCTCGGTCAGCTCGATCTTGTCGAAGCCGACATGGCCGGGAATGGCGCCAAAACCGGCATAATGGAGCTGGTAGAGCGCCAGCAGCGGGTTCGACGGGATGATCAGGTGCCAGAAGGCGACGCCGAGATAGCCGAGCTGCTCGACGGGGTGCATCGACAGCGACGACCAGGGCGACGGGTTGACCGAATTGTGGTGCACCGAATGCACCCATTTGTAGAGCGGACCCCAATGGATCGTCCGGTGCAGCAGGAAGAAATGCGTCTCGTGGATGATCGGCACCACCAGCGCCAGGCAGAACAGATAGACCGGGTGCCCGGCGAAGCTCAGCCACGGCACGTAGCCATTGGCGTAGGCGTAAAGGATCGCCACCTCGATCGCCGTCCAGATCGGCATGCCGGTGCCGAAGGTGCGCAGCATGTTGTCGATGTTCTGGTTCTCGAAGAAGAAGGCCTTGCTCTTCTGCTCCGACGGCCATTTGCCGTTATATTTGAAACGGTTGCCCTGGGCTCTCAAAATGTAGAGTCGAAGCTCGAAGGCGCCGAAGAAGACGAGCAGCGCCGCGCAGTTGACGATGAAGAGGCGCAGGATCCAGCCGACGGAGAGCGTCTTCATCACTTCGACGTCGGGCAGGACATAGCGCCACCAGATAACCGACGTGACGGCGAAGAGCAGATTGTAGGGCAGAAAGTAATGCGGCAGCCATTTCAGCAGCGCCAGCGGGCGTGGCGGAAAGGCAAACAGCGGCGCGGTGCCGGCCGGTTCGTTCGGCGCCCAGTCGCCTCGCTTGTTGCGCGTGCCGTATTGCAGGTCGTCCATGGCTGGTCTCACAAGGATTGTGCGAGGGTGAGGAAGCGGTCGTAGGCGGCATCGTCCATGTCCACCTGGTGCTTCGCTTCGGGATAGCTGCCTGCGGCGACGTCGCGGCCGAAGGCGCGGAAGGCGGCAATGCGCTTTTCCTGCAGCTCGGCCTCCAGCGTGACGAAGTCGGCATAGCGCTTGGCGTGGCGCGGATAGTGGCCGGTGTGGGTACCGAGCACATCGCAGGAGAAGAGATACTGCGTGTCGCAGGCGCTGCCGCAGCCCATGCCCATGGTGATCAGCGGCGTCGAGCGGGTGATATGCTCGGCGAGCCTGACGGGCACCACCTCCACCTCGATGCAGGCCGCACCCGCATTCTCCAGGTCCTTCGCCGAGCGCAGCACCTTGAAGGCCTCTTCCGCCGTGCGGCCGACGGCGCGGAAATTCGTCCAGGTGGCCCGGTTCGGCACCAGGCCGACATGGCCGGTGACGGGAATGCCTTCGGCGGCCATGGCCTCGATGAAGCGCGGCGAATGCGACGAATAAACCGCATCGGCGCCGCGCTTCATCATGGCGAAGCCCAGCCGCACCGCCTCCTCGGGCGAAGCGACCGCGCCATGCGGCATGCCGACGGAGAGGAATGCGTGAGGTGCCGCCTGGCGAATGGCTTCGAGATTGTGGTCGGGCTCGCAGGAGAGGATGACGATGTCACAGGCGACCGCGGCCGCTGCCTCGGCCGGCGTGTCGACATGGAGCTGCAGCCACTTGCGGCTGCCTTTGGCGCTCTGCAGGTCGTAGGCCGTCAAGCGTCTTGCCACTGGTGATCCTCCGGTTGGCGGGTAGGACGATTGCGCTCGAAAGATCCCCCTCACCCGGATTGCCAACCGAATTGCTAAGGGCAATTCGGGGCAATCCGACCTCTCCCCGAGGGGAGAGGAGCCAAGCTGCGTCGGTGCCGGCCCTCTTCTCCCCTCGGGGAGAAGGTGGCCGCGCAGCGGCCGGATGAGGCGGAGAATTCTCGTGTCCGATCGTCTCCCGTTCACAGGCGAGTTAGCACCGCGATCGCCGCGAAAGCGCGCACTACCTTGATCAAATCAGATCAAAGGTTCTCGGCAGTGAAGGTGATGAAGCGGATCGGCGGGTTGTCGACCGGCAGGTCGTGCAGGTTGAGCGCAGCCAGCACCAGGTCGATGGCGCGGCGCGCCTGTGCTTCCGGCGCCTGGTCGAGCACGACATCCATCGTGCCTTCGCGCAAGGCCCTGGTGCTGCGCTCGGTCAACTCATGGCCGACGAAGAAGATCTCGCGGCCTCTGGCATGGCGGTGCAGCACCTCGTTCAGCGCGGTGTTGGCGCCGCCGGCATTGTAAAGCCCGGCAAGGTCCGGCCAGCGCTTCAGCGCCTCGTAAAGCTGCTCGGCGTTGCGGTCGCCATCGTCGAAGCCGAACAGCGCCGCGACCGACTCGAAATCGCTGCCCTCATCGATCAGGTAGTCGAAGAAGCCGCGCACACGGTCGCGATGCACGCGATAGATCTGGCTGTGGCAGATCGCGACCACCTTGCCTGGCCGCCTTTGCATGCGCGCCATCAACAGCCCCGCCATGCGGCCGGCGGCGTAGTTGTCGATGCCGACATAAGTGCTCTTGGTGCCGGAGATCTGGGTGACGATCTGCACCGTCGGAATGTTTTCGCCCTCGAGCTTTCGGATCGCGGCGCTCACCAGTGGATGATCGGGCGCGGCGAGGATAAGCGCGGCGCGCCTGAGGTCGGGTTCGAGAATGCGCCTGGCGATCGCCGCGGGATTAGCCTCGTCGAGGAAAGTACGGTGGACGGCAATGGTGCGGTCGAGCGTTGCGGCGATGCGCTCGAAGGCCCGTGACAGCCGAGCGAAGAAAGTCGAATCCGGCCTGACCAGAATCACCTCGATGCGGATGACGCCGCGATGCGCCTCAGGCAGCCGGCGCGGATAGTCGAGCGAGCGCGCCGCCGCCACCACCTTCTCGACAGTCTCGGGGCGCACCCCGCCCCGGCCGTTCAGCACGCGCTCGACGGTCGCCGTGCCGACGCCGGCGCGGCGGGCGATTTCGAGGAAGGTGGGCTTTGAAATGGGCGGGGCTCCTGCGACTGACAACGTTCGGAGCCTAGCGGTTCTCTTCTTGTCGGAGAAGGCGAGGACGCCGGCCGGCCTCGCCATGCCGATTTTAGATACTTGCAACGGAACTAAAATACCCGCCGCCGCTTTACCGGACGCCACGTTGGGCGGCCGATCTGCCAGGCAGCCGACCCGATGCGGCGGGGCGGCGCCATGCCGCCCGCACGGGTGGAGGCGGATTTGGCGCTTGAAGATGCGGCGCGGGCGAACAGCGGCATTCGCCTCATGGTCATCGCGGTGGTGGCGGTGCCGCTGCTCTTCGCCCTGAGCGGCCTCGCCATCCGCTACGCCGCATTTGTCTCGCTGTCGGCGGACCCGAGTCTTACGGCCTATGCCCGTGCGCTCTGCAGGTGGGATTGCAAATGGTATGTGGACCTTTCCGAGCAGGGTTATGAGCGCTTTCCCATCCCGAACCATAACAATATCGGACGCTGGGGATTCTTTCCGCTCTATCCAATGCTGGTGGCGGCGATCCGCTCGGTTCTCCCCTTCCCCACCATCGTGATCGCGACCATGGCATCGGTGGCATGCGGCTATGCCTCGTGCCTCGTGGCCTGGCCGCTGCTGGAGAAGAACGTGCGTGCCTATGTGCTCTATTGCGCTTTCCTGCTGAGCGGCCCGTTCTCGTTCTACTTCGCCACTTTCATGACCGAACCGCTCTTCGTGCTTGTGACGTCCTGCCTTTTCCTGGCGCTCAAACGCTCGAACTACCTTGCCGCTGGCCTGTCATGCGCGTTGCTGTCGGCAACGAGGCTCGTCGGTGTCCTTGCCGTCTTCGCGATCGTCATTCGCATGTTCGAAGAGCATCGCCAGATGGGCGGATCTGCCATCGCCTTTCCACGCTGGCTGCTGAGCCGCCCGGATCTCATCATCGCCATACTGATCTCGCCTGCCGGTTTGTTCGCCTATACGCTCTTCCTGCACGTCACGGTCGGGGACGGTTTTGCCTTCGCCCATGTCCAGCGCGCGTTCGGGCGCGTCGCGGGCAATCCGCTGCTGTTCGTCTGGGATGGCCTATCCTACCACCCGAACGCCAGCTGGCTGCCCACGGCGCCGCAATGGAGCGCAATGGCGGCGATTGCCGGACTGGCGCTTGCGGGCGTGCTCGCGGTCCGCAGGCAATATGGCGCGGCCCTCTTTTGCGCTTTGGCCCTCATCCTGCCCCTGACCACCAATCTCGCCTCGATGGTCAGGTATGTCGTCGGCCTTGCGCCGCTGACGATGTTGACGGCCTCTCTGCTGTCGACGTCGAGGCTGACCTTCGCGGCAGCCGTGATTGCCCTCCCCGTCGCCTGCTATTTCATGACCATCGCCTGGCTCGGAGACTACCTTGCTCTGGTCTGAGGCAACGCGCTCCGCCGGGCCCGCGGTCTTGCTGGCCGGCTACGGGCTGGCGGCCGCTTTCGCCGCGGCCGAACTCGCCATCCTCGCGCTTGCCCTCAATCCAAACGTCAACGACGACTACCGCGCCTATTACATCGACAAGACCACGACTTGCCTCAACCGCGATACCGTCGGGCGCTATACGCCCGGCCGCACAGTGTCGTTCCGATCGAACAGCGCCAGGGAGGCAATCCCCATGATGGTCTGCGGCTGGGACGGCCCGGTCGCCGACGGCACCCATTCGCTGGGCGAGACGTCGCGGCTTCGCCTCTCGCTGCCGTCGCTGCCCGGCGATGTTCTCCTGGCCACGCTAGAGATGGCCGCCGTCATCCGCCCGCCGCAGCTCTCGCAACTCGTTGTCATCTCTGCGAACGGCGTCCGGCTGCACCAGGCGATGCTGTCCGGTCCCGCGCCGACGACCGTGACCTTTGCCATTCCGCGGGCGGCCGTGCCCGATACCGGGATACTGGAGATGGAATTCGACTATCCCGACGGCATCGCGCAGAGCCCCGCGGCAAGCAAGATCTACAACCGCTCCATCAAGCTGCTCTCGTTCCGGCTGGATGCGCTTTAAAAGCATGTCTCCCGAAAGTGGGAACCGGGTTCGGGATAAGGACATGCGTAAAATCAAAAACCTAAAGCGAATGGAGCGAATCTGAAAGATCGCGACGCGCTTTAGGCCCTGGCCTCACGCGGAGGTTTCGTCCCGCCCGCCGCGCCTCGCGAACACCCAGCGGTCGAGCATCAGAAAATTGAGCGCCGGAATGACCAAGCAGGTGAGCAGGACGGGAACGAAGAGCGGCAGGCCAAACGTCTGCGTCAGCAGCGACGGCGCCGCGTAGGCGACCGCAAGGCCGATCGCTGTCAGCAGCAGGAAACGCGGCGCTTCCGTCCGGTGCGAGCCGGCCGACATGAAGGTGAAGAATTTGTGAGCCAGATAGGAAAACACGGCGGCCGCGGCGTAGGCCGCGAGCGAGGCCTGCACGGGCGCAAGGCCGATCCGTTCCGATCCGGCAAAGACGGCGACCAGGGCGGCGTAGAGGATCGTCGCGACGATGCCGACCGAGCCGAAGCGCGCCAGGAGCTTCAGGCTGGCGCCGAAACGATGCTCAGGCACGCGCGACACAGGCATATTGCGCTCCGAGCGGCAGGCGCGCGAGTGCGCGCTCCAGCTTCCTGGCAAGATGCCCCGCCGACGGCAGAAGCAGAAAATGCTCGCAGCGTATGTCGCTAAAGCCTGCTTGCTCGAAAAGCGACGCCGCCTTGCCGGCGCCGAGCAGGACAGCGTCGTTGTCGAACGGGCACCTCAACACCGCCATGCGGGTCAACGGATTGTAGGGGTTGTGCTCGATGATGCAGGCGAGCCCGCCTTGCCGCAGGACGCGCCGCATCTCGCCGAAGAAGCCGGGCCACGACGCAGGCGGCACGTGGTGGACGACGCAACTGGCGAAGGCCAGGTCGAACACGCCGTCGTCATAGGGCAGGTGCGAGCAGGTGCACGCCGTGTAGGCGACATGCGCATTCTCCCGGCCGGCGCGCGCGAGCGATTCCTTCGACACGTCGCAGCCGTCGAGGCGATCGAAAGCATCCTCGAGATAGGGATGAAGCGAACCGACGCCGCAGCCGACATCGAGCGCGCGCAGGTTTGCCCGGCCCTGGCGAAGGCGCTGCTCGTGCGCCAGGCGCCGCAAAAGCTCGGCCTTGGCGAGCAGGAAGAAATCGTGCTGAAGCCCGGAAAACCGGATCGATCCCTCAACCAACTCGCCGTAATTGGATTTATAACTGTCGAAGCGTTCGGACATCCGCCGTAACCCCGTTGCCGGACTTGCGGAATGATTGGCGCTTCTCGCGGGAGGCGACGCGCGTCGGCCGGTCGAAGCCGCTCAGCCTGTCGATGACGTAGAGTGGACGCCGTTTCACTTCGGCATGGATGCTGCCGACATAAAGCCCGACCACACCGGTCATGAAGAGATTGATGCCGATAAGCAGCGACACGATCACCACCGTGGACGTCCAGCCGGCAATCACCCCGGTTTCGAATATCCAGGCGAGGATCGCGTAGGCGCCAAACACCACGGCGAGAGCGGAAACCGCCAATCCCGTCCAGAGCGCCAGCCGCAACGGCTGCTCCGAGAAGCCGATGATGCCGTGAACCGCAAGATTCAGCATCTTCCAGAACGGATATTTGGTCTCGCCCAGGGTGCGCGCCGGGCGCTCGAACGGCACCGCCGCCTGCTTGAAGCCCATCCAGCCGAACATGCCCCTGACGAAGCGGTCGTGCTCCGGCATGCGCTTGAACGTCTCCAGCGCCTTGCGGCCGACCAGGCGGAAATCGCCGACATCGCGCGGGATGTCGACCGGCGTCATCTTCTCCAGCAAGCGATAGAAGACGCTGGCGGTGAAGCGCTTGAACCAGGATTCGCCCTCGCGCCTGACACGCCTTGCATAGACGATTTCGAAGCCCTCCTTCCACTTCGCCACCAGCTCGAGAACGACTTCGGGCGGGTCCTGCAGGTCGGCATCCATGACGATGACCGCCTCCCCGGCAGCCGCTTCCATGCCGGCAGTGATGGCGATCTGGTGTCCGAAGTTGCGGGAAAGCTCGATCAGCCGGAAGTTTGGTTCAGCGGCGAGCATGCGGCGCAGATACCTCACGCTTTTATCGCTGCTTCCGTCGTCGACGAAGATGACTTCGGTCTCTCCGTCCAGCCGGGCGACCAGCGCGCTGATCCGCTCGACCAGCCGAGGCAATACTTCTTCCTCATTGTATATCGGCAGCACCAATGAGTAGCGTGGGGATGGCACGTTTGCCCGCGTCCGGATGCCGTGGACAGAGTTTCGCATGCCGTTGAAAATGGAAGACCCGCCACAAAGTTCCATCAGAGATTGCTAATTTTAGAAATATTTTCCTACCGGCGTGCCGAAGGCGTCGCCTGGCCGCCTATCCGCCTTCTCGCCCCTGCGGGGAGGTCAGCCGTTCCGCCCTTGCCATCTAATATATTAGAAAATACTAATTGACATCCTGCCAGAAGCGGCGCTCATTCGACGCCGTCGGGATCGCAGCCATGGCGGGCGATTTCTACCCGCCGACGTCAACTCGGGAGGGTCTCAAATGCCAACAATCATCGGCCATCACGACATCAGCAAAGACGTGAACCACTGGCTCACATCGCCCAAACGCGAGGAGCTGTTCGGCCCGCTCGGGATCACCAATATCCGCACCTTCGTCGATCCGCAGAACCCGAAACGCGTGGCGGTGATGATGGACGTTCCGGACATGGACAAGCTCGCGGCCGTGATGCAGAGCAAGGCGGCCGCCGACGCGATGGCCTATGACGGCGTGGTACCGGAGTCGCTGGTGATCTTGGTGGAATCAAAGGGCTAAGCAGATTCCGGAAAAGTATCCCACGGTTTTCCGACAAGAATCTGCGACAAAACAAAAGGCCTAAGCAGAGCATTCGTTGGCTTGCCAAAGAATGTCTGCTTAGGCGAGCGCCCTCTCCTTCTCCCCGTTGGAGAAAGTCAGGCACGTCCCGAGTTCAACGGCGGCGCAGATGCACTTTCGACACGCCGGCGAGACAGTATTGATACAATCGGCGTTGCCAGTACGAGAAGCCGACGTACGTCTCCTCGCAGGTCCATGATGGGCATGGCCGTCAGCCGGTGAGCGCGCTGCCGCGCGAGATAGCGCGCCAGGGCGATGTCGTGGCGCAGCGGAACGGGTCCTTCGTTCCGGTGGCACAAGCAAGCATCTTCATCAAGGCGAAACGGCCAGTCGGTTGGGCTTAGGGGCAGCATGGGATTCTCCCGCATTTCACGTCGGCAACTGTCAGGCATCGCCGTGATGAGGCTGAAGAAGGCGGCGTGATCAAATCGTGAAAAAGACCGCGCCGGAGAGATCGCAGTTGAATTAGCGACAGCTAAGCGAAAGAATTGCGCAGAACCGTGGCTGAGGCGGAGTCCGATGACGGGGCCGCATCTTCATCTGCTGGGTGGCTTCGACTTTGCCGGCGCAGGGGCCGCGGTTCCTGCGTTCAGCCGCAAGGCCCGCGCGATGGTGGCCTACCTTGCCTTGCAGGCCGGGCATTCCCAGTCGCGCGAGAAGCTCGCTGCGCTACTCTGGAGCCTCAATGGCGACACCCAGGCCCGAATGAGCCTCCGGCAAGCCGTATCGGCCGTCAGGAAGGCGATGCAGAAGTCCGGCGGCGGACGCTTTTTGACCGAAGGGACTAGCATTGCCCTTCATCTGGACGATTTCGATTTCGACGTCGCCCGGTTCGAGGCGCTGGCGAAGAGTTCCTCGCCCGAGGATCTGGAGCAGGCGCTTGTCCTCTATCGCGGCGACCTGCTCGACGGGCTCGGCCTCAAAGAGGAGCCGTTCGAGGACTGGCTTCGGGTCGAGCGCGAGCGGCTGAGGATGATCGCGGTCGCGACACTGGACAGGCTGGTCGCGCATTATAGCGCATCGAACGATCCTGCATACTGCGTGCGCACGGCAGCGCGACTGCTCGCCATGGAACCCCTGCGAGAAGACATCCACCGCGCCTTGATGCGGGCCTACGCCGCGCAGGGCCGCATCAACCTCGCACTGAAGCAATATGAGCTTTGCCGAGACGCGTTGCAGCGCGATCTGCGGCTGACGCCGGAACCGGAAACACGGGAACTGTACGAGGACTTGCGGGCGCGCCGCGGCGCATCGCCTTCCAGGTTTCCGCATCCGGCATCGGCCTCCGGTTCCGACCCCGCACGGCCGCCGACCCATTATGTCAAATCGGCAGGAATCAACATCGCCTATCAGGTGAGCGGCGATGGGCCGATCGACCTCGTCTATGTGCCGGGTTGGGTCTCCAATCTGGACCTCGCCTGGGACTCGCCGCGCTTCGCGCATGTACTCAGACGGCTTGGCACCTTCTCGCGCCTGATCCGCATCGACAAGCGCGGCACCGGTTTGTCCGACCGCAATGTAGGCCTGCCGACGCTGGAGGAGCGCATGGAAGATGTGCGAGCCGTGCTGGATGCGGTCGGCTCAAAGCGGACCGTGCTGTTCGGCAGTTCGGAAGGCGGCCCGATGTGCATGCTCTTTGCCGCCACCTATCCCGAGCGCACGGCCGCGCTGGTGCTCACCGGAGCCTATGCCAGGGGTGGCTGGGCGAAGGATTACCCCTGGGCGAGAACGGTCGAGCAGGTGCAGCAGGATGTGGACGCCGTCGAGAGCCAGTGGGGCAAGCCAGCCGACATGCGCAACGCCGCGCCCAGCCTGATCGAAAACATGGTCGAGCGGGAGTGGTTCGCCGCCTATCTCAGAAATTCAGCCTCGCCCGCCGATGCGATCGCGCTCTGGCGCTGGGGCACCGAGATCGACGTTCGCGATATTCTGCCTGCCATCCATGTTCCGACGCTGATCGTGCAGAGAACAAATGATCGCTGGGTAAGGCCGGAAGAAGGACGCTATCTGGCAACGCATATCGACGGCGCCAGATATGTCGAGCTCGCCGGCAGGGATCACGTGATCTGGGGCGAGGACTGCGACCGGCTGGTCGACGAGATCCGGAGCTTCGTTACCGGCGCCTTGCCCCCGACACTTGGTCAGCGCTTGCTCCTCTCGGTTCTGGCAATCGAGATCGAGGCTGCCAACGAAAGGGCGGTCGGCCAATGCGCGGAAGCGATCCGGGACGAGTTGCTGCTATTCGACGGCAAAGAGATCAGGAACTCGGTCAACAAGGTGCTTGCTGTCTTCCATCGACCGACGCGGGCCATCCAATGCGCGGTCGCCATTCGCGAGCGCCTCAAACCTTTGGCTGCCGATATCCGCTCGTCGATCCATATCGGCGAGTGCGAGTCGCGCGGCGAGGACTTCAGCGGAGTCGCCATCGAGGTCACGTCGCGGTCTCTGGACCATGCCCGGCCCGGCGAGATCATCGCGTCGCGGACGGTGCGCGACCTGATCGTCGGCTCCGGCCTGGCTTTCGAGGAGCAAGGCGAGGTTGAGGCCAACGGCTTGGCTGGTGCGCTTCAGCTTTTTTCAGTGAAGGCGACGCCCGCAAGCGCCGACGTGTAACGACCTGAGACGCTGGCGGGACAGCACCCCCCTCTGCCCTGCCGGGCATCTCCCCCGCAAGGGGGGAGATTGGCTGTTTCAACGCCTTAGAACAGAAACGCCGCCGTCGCCGGATCGGGTCCGGTGCGGCCGTCGGCGGAATCCATGCCGCGGATGGTCTCCATATCGCCCGCATCCAGCTCGAAGTCGAAGACGTAGAAATTGGCGGCGATGCGGTCCTGGTGGATCGATTTCGGGATGACGACCAGCTCTTGCTGCAGGTGCCAGCGGATGATGACCTGCGCCACCGACTTGCCGTGCTTTTTCGCGATCCCCTCAAGCGTCGGGTCGGCGAGCAGCCGGCCGCTGCCCAGCGGGCTCCAGCTTTCGATATGAATGTCGTGCCTCTTGTGGAATTCTCTGCTGTCGCGCTGCTGAAAGCGCGGATGCAGCTCGATCTGGTTGACGGCGGGGATGACGCCCGTTTCGCCGATGATGCGCTCCAGATGGTCCTGGTTGAAGTTCGAGACGCCGACCGACTTGATGCGGCCGGCTTGCTTGAGCTCGACCAGCGTCTTCCAGGCCTCGACATATTTGTTCTGGCTGGGCACCGGCCAGTGGATGAGGAAGAGGTCGATCTCATCGATGCCGAGCTTTCGCATCGTGTCGTCGAAGGAGCGGAGCGCCGCATCGCGCTGGTGTCCGCCGTTGCGCAGCTTCGAGGTGATGAACAGCTCGCCTCGCGGCACGCCGGCGGCGCGGATCGCCTCGCCCACGCCTTCCTCGTTGCGGTAGCCCTCGGCGGTGTCGATGAGCCGGTAGCCGGCCTCTATCCCCCAGCGCACCACCTTGGCGGTGATGTCGGGATCGACCTGCCATACGCCAAGACCGATCTGGGGGATTGACGAACCGTCGTTCAATGTCAGCCGTTCAGGCATGTGTCGTTCCTTCTGCGCGGTGGGTTAGCCCAGCCCTATCTAGGCTGCACGGTCATGAATGCGAGTCGATGACAGCGCCGCGCCATGGAACCTAGCCCCCTTGACCGACTTATGATTAGGCCGGGGGCAACCCATGGGTGCCATGGCCGACGTTCGAAACCGTGTTTCACCTGCTCGCGAGACCGAGACAAGCTCGCCGCAAGGACAGGTTCGCAACCGCTTCATCATCGTCATCGGCGCGTCGGCCGGCGGAGTGGAGCCACTGAAGCAGATCGTGCGCGACCTCCCCGGCGATCTGCCGGCGGCCGTCTTTGTCGTGCTGCATATCGGTCAGGTCAGCTACCTGCCGGGGATCCTCGAACGTGTGGCGACCCTCAAAACCTCGGTGGCCAAGAACGGCGCGACCTTCAAGACCGGCAACATCTATGTGGCGCCGCCCGGCTTCCACCTTCTCCTGCATGACGATCACATGATGCTGCGGCGCGGTCCGCGCGAAAACCTCGCGCGGCCGGCCATAGACCCGCTTTTCCGCTCGGCGGCGCTCAGCTACGGCGCAAGTGTCATCGGCGTGCTGCTCTCGGGTTCGCTCTCCGACGGAACCGCCGGCCTGAGGGCCATCAAGGCTGTTGGCGGGCTTACGGTCGTCCAGCACCCCAAGGATACGCTGGTGCCTTCCATGGTGGAAAGCGCGCTGCATTACGTCGCGATTGACCATTGCCTGCCGGCGTCCGAACTCGGCGGCTTGCTGGCGAAGCTGGCCGCTGAGCCGGCCGGCGAAACCTCGCCCGCGCCGCCGGGTTTGAAGCTCGAAGCCGCGGTCGCGGCACAGGAGCATTCGACCATGAAAAATGAAGATCGACTTGGCGAACTCTCGGTGTTTACATGCCCGGAATGCCACGGGCCGCTGTGGGAGATCGAAGACGGTGACATGCTGCGCTATCGGTGCCATACCGGGCACGCCTTTACCGCCGACGCGGTGATGGAAGCGCAGGCGATCGAGGCCGACGAGATCCTGTGGAGCCTGCTGCGATCGCACCAGCAGCGGGCCGAGTTTGCCCGGCGCATGGCCGAACGGGAAAGGACAAAGCATCGCTCCAAACTCGCCGGCGAGTTTGGCCAGCGGGCGAAGGAATACGAAGCGGATGCCGCTCTGATCGGGCGCATCCTCGAAAGCAGGCGGGCGCAGGTAACAGGCAATGGCGCAGGCGGCGAGGAAGGCAAGCACAGGGAAGGCAAGCACAGGGAAGGCAAGGGCTAGTGCGCGCGAGGCCGAGAAACGGCCGGCGTCCTTTCCCATCATCGGTATCGGCGCGTCGGCGGGCGGCATCGGAGCACTGCAGACATTCTTTCCCGAAGTCCCGGCGGACAGCGGCTTTGCCTATGTGGTGATCCAGCATCTTGATGCCGAGCATGAAAGCGTGCTCGCAAGCATCATCCAGCGCTGCACCGCGATCGAGACGCGAACCGCGGCCGAGGGCCAGGAGATCGAGCCGGACCACATCTACGTCACCCCCCCGGGCGTCTCGGTGACAGTCGAGGGCCGCCGTTTTCACGTGGCCAAGATGGCCACCATGCGTGCCAGACGAACGCCGATCGACGATTTCTTCACCTCGCTGGCGCAGGTTCACTCGGAGAACGCGGCCGGGATCATTCTTTCCGGAACGGGCAGCGACGGCACCATTGGGCTGCGGGCAATCAAGGAGCGCGGCGGGCTGACGCTGGCCCAGCAGGGCGCCGAATATGACGGCATGATGCGCAGCGCCGTCCAGAGCGGCATGATCGACATGGTGCTTCCCGCGGAAGGCATGGCCGCGAAGCTGGTCGGCTATTTCAGCCACGCCAACCGCCCGGAAAGCGAGCGCGACCGCCGCAAGCGCGAGATCGCCGAGCAGCTTTCGCGGATCGCTGCGCTGCTTCGCGTGCGCACCGGCCACGATTTCAGCGGCTACAAGGACAACACGATCCTGCGGCGCATCCAGCGCCGCATGCAGGTATTGCAGATCGATGATCCGGCCGCCTTCTACGAGCGGCTGCGGGAGGAGCCGCAGCAGGTGGACCTGCTGTTCCAGGACCTGCTCATCGGCGTGACCAGCTTCTTCCGCGATCCGCAGGCCTTCGATGCGCTCGAACGCTTCGTCATTCCCAAACTTTTCGCGGGCCGCAAGCCGGACGAGATGATCAGGGTATGGGTGCCGGGCTGCGCCACCGGCGAGGAAGCCTATTCGATCGCCATGCTGCTCAAGGAGAGCGCGCCGCGCGGCGCCGCCTCGCCCAATTTGCAGATCTTCGCCACCGACATCGACGAACGGGCCCTGGAAGTGGCCCGCGCCGGCCGCTATCCGGCGACGATCGCGACCGACGTGACGCCGAAGCGGCTGAAGGAGTTCTTCTCGCGCGAGGACGGCACCTATCGTGTGGCCTCCGACCTCAGGGAAGTCTGCCTGTTTTCGGCGCACAATCTGTTGCGCGACCCGCCCTTTTCCAAACTCGACCTGATCGCCTGCCGCAACCTCCTGATCTATATGGGACCGGAGCTGCAGGAAAAGATCGTCCCGATCTTCCACTACGCGCTGCGCAACAACGGCTATCTGTTCCTCGGCTCCTCGGAGAACGTCACGCGCCACGCGCGGCTGTTCTCGACCATCGACAAGACAAGCCGCATCTTCCAGAAGCGCGGCGGCGCTGCGCAGCGCCTGCCGGAATTCCCGCTGGCGGCGGCGGCCAGGCAGGCGCCTCCGCTTGCGCGCCGGGGGACGACGGCGGCAACCTTGCGGGAAGTCGCGGAGCGGGTCCTTGTCGAACGCTATTCGCCCGCCTACGTGGTCATCAATGCCGACGGCGAACTGATGCACAGCTCCGGAGGCACCGGCAAATATCTGGAACTCGCCGCTGGCGCCCCCGACAACAACGTCTTTTCCATGGCGCGGCGCGGGCTGCGCATGGACCTGAGGGCCGCGCTCCACAAGGCTGTCGGCACCGGACAGACAGCGATCCAGAACAAGATCACCATCGGCACCAATGGCGGACGCCAGACGATCAGCCTGGCTGTGCAGCCCCTGCCCTCCGACGGATCGTCCGACCCCCTCTACATGCTGGTCTTTCGTGATATCGGCGGCATCAAGCCGGAGATCGAGGACGAACAGGTCCACACGACCGACGATGTCGAGAGCGCCAATGTCAGCCAGCTCGAAAAGGAGCTGAAGGAAACCAGGGAACGGCTGCAGATCACCACGGAGGAGCTCGAATCCTCCAACGAGGAGCTGAAATCCTCCAATGAGGAACTGTCCTCAATCAATGAGGAGCTGCAATCCTCCAACGAGGAGCTGGAAACCTCCAAGGAAGAGCTGCAGTCGATCAACGAGGAACTGCAAACCGTCAATGCCGAGCTCAACATCCGCGTCGACGAGCTCAGCCGCGCCAACAACGACATGGCGAACCTTTTGGAAAGCACGCAGATCGCGACCGTGTTCCTCGACCGCGAGCTCTGCGTCAAGAGCTTCACGCCGACGGCGCGCGATCTGTTCAGGCTGGTCGAAAGCGATGTCGGCCGGCCGCTGGCGCACGTGCGTCCGCGTTTTCCCGCCGACGGACTGCAGGCTGACGTGGAGCTGGTGCTGCACAAGCTCGGCTCGATCGAGCGGCAGATCGATGGCGCCGACAACGGCAGGCGCTACATCATGCGGGTGCTGCCTTACCGCACGGTGGACAATGTCATTGCCGGCGTCGTGGTCACCTTTGTCGACATCACTCAGACCGCGCAAGCGGAGGAAAGGATCGGACTGCTCTCGCACGACCTGCGCAACCGCGTCGAAAGCCTGGAAACGCTGCTGGACCTGGTGCCGGTGGGCATCTTCATAGCCGAAAACGGCAATAGCGAGGAAATCCGCGCCAACCGCCGCGCGGCGGAGTTCGCCGGCCGGGAGGCCACGGATGGCAAGCTGATGTCGGTGCCGGCCGTCCTGCCGCTGACGGTCGACGGTGCCGCTGTGGCAACTAATGATCAGCCTTTGCAGAAGGCGATGCGGACGGGCAAGGCCATTCACGGCTACGAGGCGCGGATCATGCGAGAAGACGGCAGCAGCATCGACGTGAAGATATCGGCCAATCCGCTGTTCGACGAATCCGGCAAGGTTCGCGGCGCGATCGCCGCCCTGGTCGACATATCGAGCAACAAGGAAGCGGAGCGCAGCCAGGAACGGCTGCTGCACGAGTTGCAGCACCGCGTGAAGAACATCCTCGCCACCGTCACCGCTCTGACTTCACGTATGGTGCGTTCGTCGGAATCCCTCGACGATTTCGCGAGCGCCTTTCAGGCCCGCCTCCAGGCGATGGCTCGCACGCACGAATTGCTGGCCTCTTACCAATGGGGAGGCGCCGATCTCGAAGGACTGGTGCGTGCGACCCTGTCTTCCTACGGCGGCGATTCAGGCCTGCATGTGGTCATCCAGGGCGAACCGTTCCAACTTAACGCGAGCGCGGCGGCCACGCTCGGCCAGGTTTTCTTCGAGCTGGGCAGCAACGCGGCGAAGTATGGCGCGTTAACCAGCGACAAAGGCCGCGTTGACATTTCGTGGCGCATCGAAAAGCTGGGCACGCTGTCGATCACGTGGAAGGAAATCGGCGGCCCCAAGGTGAAGGAGCCGACGAAAAGAAGTTTTGGAACTACTTTCATCCAGCAGAGTTTGGAGTACGAGTTGGGCGGAAATGTCGATTTGAGCTTCAGGCCGGGTGGGTTGGAGTGCGTTTTGCAGATACCGCTGCTCAAGTCGGAAATGATCGATTACTTGTCGCCGCCTGCTCCAGGCAAGGTATGAATGAGCAAGCCTCCTTATCGGGTCTCCAGATCCTTGTCGTCGAGGACGCTTTCCTGGTAGCGCTGGATCTCTCCGACATGCTGACGGAATCGGGATGCCGGGTGATTGGCCCCGCGGCTTCGGTGAAAGAGGCGCTGGAGCAGATCGACGGTATCGCGCTGGATGGAGCCGTGCTCGACGTCAACCTCGCCGGAGAACGGAGCTTCCCCTTGGCCGAGTTGCTCGCCTCGCAGGACGTTCCTTTTCTTTTCGTCTCCGGCTACGACAGTCCGACGATTTTTCCCGATGAGTTCCAGCAGGCGCCAAGGCTGTCGAAGCCGGTCGACCCCAAGGAGCTAACCGAAGCCGTCGCGCGTTTTCGCCGATTGTAAGGCCGCTGGAACCGCCAGGCGAACGCAGCTTCCCGCTTGCCGAGCAGCTCGCCACCCGCGATGTCCCTTTTGTTTTCCTCACCTGCTATGACAGCTCCAGACTTGCGCCGTCGCCGCTATTTTGCCTCTTGCCCAAGAGGGGCCGTCCATACATGACGAAGCGGCTAGGTCAGTGTGACAGCCCCCGTCCTGCCGAACATCTTCCCCGGGCGGAGGTACGCGTTCAACCGCCCCGCGTCCGAGCTCCGACAGATCTCGCATGTCGAATCGACCGCATCCTCTCCAATTCTTACCCGAGATCTAAGCCTTTTGGAGAACTCGTGCCCCTATACGAAAAATACTAAAGTAAATTTTCAGAAAGGTGCGGTGTATTAACATGGAAACCGAAAGCAAAAAGCGCTCGGAGCGGATGCCTCACAGTCTGGTTTCAGAAGTAGAGGCGCGCCGCGATTTTCTCAAGAAGGCTGGGCGCTTCGCGGCGGTGACGCCGCCGTCCATAACACTTCTGCTCGGCACAAGCCTCAGCTCTGCGGCGATCGCCAAATCGGGCGGAACACGTCCGATCACTTCTGGCGGATCAACCCCGGGCAATGGAGGGGGAGGCAACATCTTCCACCCCCGCCCTCGCGGCTTTAATTTCGGCCACTCCAGCGGCGACAACTATGGCGGCGGGTCCCACGGGGGCTCCAGGTCGGGCGATCCAAACTAGCAGGCGCTCATCAATGGTCCGGACTGCTCGCCACGTGCCGGCGGAACCTCTCCCGCCGGCCGTCTCCCTGCTTCGGAGAAGATCGGACTTCGCCTCCTCCTTTGCCAATTTCCACTGCGCCTAGAGCGATTCACCGTTTCACGGAAACCGCTCTATCTCTTTGTCTTTACGCAATTCCGGGCGGAAAACTGCTACACACTTTTCCTGGAATTGCTCTAACCCCTCGCCCCGAACCGCAAGCCATCCATCAAGAGCTTCACCAGCCGCCCCGACCGCTCGCGCCAATCGGGCGTGTTGGGGGCGGAGTAGATGCCGCCGAGCGCATGGAGCACATCGGAGGCGTCGACATCGGCGCGGATTTTTCCCGAAGCCGCGGCCGCCTCGACCAGGCCTCGCATGGCGCCAGAGACGCGCCCGGAGGTGTCGGAGAACAGCGTCGAGTTGGTGGTGAGCAGGACCCGCAGGCTGGTGGCGAGGCCCCGCTTGGTAGCGATGTAGTCGACGAAGCGCTGCATCCAAAGTTCCAGCGCGACATCGGCCGGATGCTCGCGCGCGAGTTCGTCGGCGGCCTGGCATAATCCTTCCACCTCGCGGCGGTAGACAACCTCGACCAGATGCTCGCGCGTCGGGAAATGTCGGTAGAGCGTGCCGATGCCGACCCCTGCCCTTTTGGCGATCTCCTCCAGCGAAGCGTCGACACCATCGCTCGCAAAGGCCTGCGCCGCCACCTCGACGAGCTTGTCGCGGTTGCGCTTTGCATCGGCGCGCAGCGGCTTCTGTGCCGGCTCCTCCGGCTTTTCGTCAGTCTCCGGCGGCTGGTCGGCCACTTTTTTCTCCACTGTCGCATTCCGGGGGTTGAACCATGACGGCCCAGCCCCCACGTAAACGGAGGCGCCTCCGCTTTAGTGGAGTGCTCTTATCATATAATCAGGGGCAGCGATATGTCACGTGTTGAAGGACTGAAAGCTTGCCCTGGCCGGTGGAGAGTGGCGGCGCTCGCTCGTGAGGTCGTCATCCTAGGGCGAAGCAAGGAGCGAAGCGACGCGGCGCAGATCCTAGGATCCATGCCGTTAGCTGCGAGCGCGGCGGCGGTGCAGAATTCTGATCCGCCGCGTTCCTCGGCGACCGTCACGGCATGGATCCTCGGGTCAAGCCCGAGGATGACGAATGCAGAGGTCGCCCCCTCCTTCAGACCTCGACCTTGCCCCCTCCCCGCCTAAGCCCCATTTCCCTCCCCTAGCGTCAAGCAATTGGAGCCCGACGCCTCATGACCAGCCAGATAATCATCGATCCTCCCGAAAACGGCCATTTCAGGAACGGCTCAACCAACCAGCCCAGCCCGACCACGCTTTCCATCCACCTCACCATCAACGGCGAGACCCACGCGCTGGACATCGAGCCGCGCGTGACGCTGCTCGATGCGCTGCGCGAGCGGCTTGCGCTAACCGGCACCAAGAAGGGCTGTGATCAGGGCCAGTGTGGCGCCTGCACCGTCCATGTCGATGGCCAAAGGGTGCTGGCCTGCCTGACGCTGGCAGCGCAGGTCGAGGGCCGCTCGATCACCACCATCGAAGGGCTCGCCGACGAGGACGGCACGCTTCACGCCGTGCAGGCAGCCTTCCTCGAGCAGGACGCCTTCCAGTGCGGCTATTGCACGCCGGGACAGATCATGTCGGCGGTGGCCTGCATCCGCGAGGGCCATGCCGGCTCCGACGAAGAAATCCGCGAATACATGGCAGGCAATCTCTGCCGCTGCGGTGCCTATCCGCACATCGTCGCCGCCGTCCGCCAGGCAGCCAGGGAGCTCCGCTCATGAGAGACTTTTCTTACGTCCGCGCCGACAGCGTGGAAGCCGCGCGCAACGCCGCCGCCCTTCCCGGCGCCATGCTGCTCGCCGGCGGCACGACACTGGTCGACCTTGCCAAATGCGGCGTCGCCGAACCCTCGACCGTCATCGACATCAGCCATATCGAGGGGCTCGATGCCATCGATGTGACCGCCGACCGCGCCCTCATCGGCGCGCTGGCCAGGATGAGCCATGTCGCCGACCATGCGGGAGTGAAGAGCCATTTTCCAGCCGTGTCGGAAGCACTCTGGCAGGCGGCCTCGGCGCAGCTGCGCAACATGGCGACCATCGGCGGCAACCTGATGCAGCGCACGCGCTGCCCGTACTTTCGCGATCCGCAAAACTTCGCGGCCTGCAACAAGCGCGCGCCGGGCAGCGGCTGCTCGGCGATCGGCGGCGTCACGCGCGGCCATGCGGTGCTCGGCACAAGCGAGGCCTGCATCGCCACCTATCCTGGCGATCTCGCTATCGCGCTTGTTGCCTTCGACGCCGAGGTCGATCTCGGCGAGCGCAAGCTCAAGGTCGAGGACTTCTTCCTCGCCCCCGGGGCGACGGCCGAGCGCGAGCACGACATCCGCCCAGGCGAGGTGATCACGGCAATCGAGATCCCGGGCTCGGCCGTCGCCAGGCGCTCGACCTATTTCAAGGTGCGCGACCGCCAGTCCTACGAATTCGCGGCGGCTAGCGCTGCGGTCGGGCTGGAGCTCGAAGGCGACGGGCACACCATCCGCGACATCCGTGTCGCGCTCGGCGGCATCGCCACCAAGCCGTGGCGGGCGCGCGAAGTCGAGGAAGCGCTGAAGGGCAAGACGCTCGACGAAGCCACCGTTCGCAAGGCGAGCGAGCTCTCCATGGAGGGCGCCGTCGACCATGGCGCCAACCACTACAAGATCGCATTGGCGCCGCGCGTGATCGCGCGCGCCATCCTCAAATTGGGAGAGACGGCATGACCGTTCATGAGATGAAGCACGCAGCGTCGGACAGCTCCCGCCTCGAAGCGGTTGGCGGACGCCTGTCGCGCGTCGACGGGCCGGCCAAGATCACGGGTGCAGCGCACTACGCCTTCGAGCAGCAGCTCGAAGGGCTGGCGCATGCGGTGCTGGTCGGCGCAACGATTGCCGCCGGCAAGGTCACCGCCATCGACACACGCGCGGCGGAAACCGCGCCCGGGGTGCTCGCCGTGCTGACGCCGGACACCATCATGCCGTTGAAAACCGCGTCGGACTGGTTCGGCACGCCGCCGCCGGATCGACCCTACTGTCCGCTCGCCCGCGAGGTCACCTTTTCCGGCCAGCATGTCGCGGCCGTGGTGGCCGAGACCTTCGAGCAGGCGGTGGCCGCGGCGGAGTTGGTCAAGGTCTGGTATGACGAGACGCCGGCCATCGTCGACCTCAGCGACGGCAATGCCGGCGACGGCATCCCGATCGACGCGATGACCAAGGAATGGGGCGACGCTGAAGCCGCCTTCGCCGAAGCGCCGGTGCGCATCTGCGCGGCCTACAACACGCCGCGCGAGTTCCAGGCGGCGATGGAGCCGCACGGCCTGATCGCACGCTGGGAGGGCGACGAGCTCACCATCTGGGAGCCGAGCCAGTGGCTGGACGGCATGGCCCGCACCTACGCAGAATGGTTCGGCATACCGTTCGAGAATGTGCGGTTGGTCTCGCCCTATATCGGCGGCGGTTTCGGCTCCAAGGCGCTGGCGCTGGCGCACAGCGCGGTGGCGGCGGCCGCGGCCAAGATGCTCGGACGGCCGGTGAAGCTGATCCTGACGAGGCCGCAGAATTTCACGTCCTATGGCGGCCGCGCCGCCACGCGGCAAACCGTGGCGATCGGCGCCGACAGGCAGGGCAAGATCCAGTCGATCGTGCATCGCGGCGTCAACGAGACGGCCGTCGACGGCATGTGGGTCGAGCCGCTCGGTTCAGTCACCTCTATCATGTACGCCACGCCCAACTTCTCCTCGAAGCAGAATGTGGTGCGGGTGAACACGGTGGTGCCAGGGGCGAAGCGCGCGCCGGGCGAGAACCCGAGCGCCTTCGGCATTGAATGCGCCATCGACGAGCTTGCCTATGAGCTGGGCATCGATCCGTTGGAGATCCGCCTGATCAACTATGCTGAACAGGACCCGCAGGCGAAGAAGGCTTGGTCGACCAGGCAGTTGCGCGAGGCCTTCGCCGCCGGCGCGGAAGCCTTCGGCTGGGCAAGGCGCTCGGCCGAGCCGCGCTCGATGCGCGACGGCCATCACCTCATCGGCTGGGGTGTGGCGGCCGGCACCTATCCGGTGCGGCGCGCCTATGGCGAGGCGGTGGTGAGGCTCTCCGCCGACGGTTCGGCCGAGGTCGAAAGCTCCTCGATCGACATGGGCCAGGGCACCTACACGATTCTGGCGCAGACCGCCGCCGAGACGCTTGGCGTGCCGGTGGGACGCGTGTCGGTGAAGCTCGGGGATTCCCACTTCGCCCGCGCGGGCGTCACCGGCGGCTCGCGGCTTGCCGGCGTCATGACCGGCGCCGTCTACAAGGCGGCGGGTCAGGCGCTGGACGAGCTGATCGGGCTGGCGCTGTCGGATCCGCGCTCGCCCTTCCATGGGCTGCAGGCCAACACGCTGGTGGTGCGGGACGGCCGCATCGCCTCGCCGCGCGGCGACGGGCCGGAGATTTCGATTCCTGAGCTGATGAGCACGCTTGGCCGCGAAAAGATCGAGGCGAAGGGCGACACGGTTCCGGCCAGCTTCACGCCGCAGCAGCGCTACAACAACTACACCACCATCGCCATGGCGCTGCCGCACACCGAGGGCGACTATTCGCGCCATTCCTGGTGCGCGCATTTCGTCGAGGTGCGCGTCGACGAGGATTTCGGCACGGTGCGCGTGTCGCGCGTGGTGTCGGCGCTGGATTCCGGCCGGCTCTACAACCCGAAGCTGGCCGAGAGCCAGTGGAAGGGCGGCATCATCATGGGCATCGGCCAGGCGCTGCTCGAAGAAGGCATCGTCGACCGGAGACACGGCCGCATCGTCAACGGCAACCTTGCCGACTACATGCTGCCGACCAATGCCGACATCCCCGATATCCAGACGATCTCGGTCGGCATCCCCGACCCGCATTCCTCCGCCCTCGGCGGCAAGGGCGTGGGCGAGCTCGGCATCGTCGGCGTGGCGCCCGCTATCGCCAACGCGGTGTTCCATGCGACGGGCAAGCGGGTGCGGGATCTGCCGATCACGCTGGAGAAGTTGATTTAGCGCCGGCGTAGAAGCTGCCGATCTCCCCCCAAGCGGGGGAGATGGCCGGCAGGCCAGAGGGGGGCGCGAAGGAACGCGACGTCGCAAGACGTAGTTTCCTCGCCCCCACGAAGTGGGGGAGAGGTGGCTCGGCGAAGCCGAGACGGAGAGGGGGAGCGCCCTTCGAAGGCCCCCCTCTCCGTCCGCTTCGCGGCCACCTCTCCTCCGCCTTTGGCGGGGACGAGGAACCCAAGCCTTAAGACGCCGGCGAGACAGCACCCCCTCTCTCCCGCCGGACATCTCCCCCGCAAGGGGGGAGATTAGCCGTCGCCTCGGCTTTCGCCAATCTCCAGCCCTTCGAGTGCTGTCACAGCTTCATTTGCCCTGTATGATCCTGACCGTTCTCGACGGGGGAGGTTCATGAAAACCGCATTACCGATACTCATCCTGGCGCTCGCAACCTCTCTCCCCGCTCACTCCGCCTCCTGCGCCTGGTCCGCCAAGATGGAGGAAGACGAAGGCGGCAGCGTGATGACGGCTTCGGTCTGCGGCGGGCCGAAGGGCGATGCGCATCTGATGCTGACCTGCTTTGCCAAGCCGGTGCTGAGCTATGATCTCGGCGCCGCGGGCGGGCAACTCGAGCCCGGCATCAACGCCTCCTTCACCTTCAAGGCCGGCGGCAAGAGCGTGACGCGCAAGCTCGATCTGGAAGCGATGTACAACTACTTCACGGCCGAGCTCTCCGGCCCCGCGGACCCGCTGCTCGCCCTGCTGCGCGGCAAGGGCGAGGCGACGGTCAGCGCTGCCAAATATGGCGAAGCGAGCTTTCCGCTGAAAGGCTCCGGCGCGGCGATCGGCAAGGTGCTGGCCGAGTGCGGCAAGGGCTCGGGCGGCGAAGCGGATTGAAGCGCCAACCTCCGACGGCGCCTTCCCTACCACTCCAGCCCGAACACCAATTTCCCGAAATGCAGGCCGCCGGCGGCCATGTGGGTGTAGGCCTCGGTCGCTTCGTTCTGTGAAAACACCTTGTCGACGACCGGCTCGATGCCGGCGGCGCCGATGGCGCGGGCGGCGTCGCGCAGGTCCGAGACCGATCCGGTGTTGTTGCCCACCACCTTCAGCGCCTTGATGATGATCGGCAGCAGGTTGACGGTCGCCTCGGCGCCGGTGACGAAGCCGATGGTGAACAGCGTGCCGCCCGGCGCGGTGGCGTTCACAGCGCGGGCGAAGGTGGCGGTGCCGCCGGTCTCGACGACGAGGTCGGCGCCGAGGCCGCCGGTCAGTTCCAGCACCTTGCCGTCCCAGTCCGGCGTCGCGCGGTAGTTGATGAGGTGATCGGCGCCGAGCGCCTTCGCCCGCTCCAGCTTCTCGTCCGAAGACGAAGTGATGATCACGGTGGCGCCGGCCGCCTTGGCGAGCTGCAAAGTGTAGATCGAAACGCCGCCGGTGCCGAGCAGCACGACCGCCGAGCCCGGCCCGACATCGGCGGCGCGCAGCGCGTTCCAGGCGGTGGTGCCGGCGATGGGCAGGGTCGAGGCCGCCTCAAAGGAAAGATGCGCTGGAATTGGCACGATCGCATTGGCCGGCAGCGCGACATATTCGGCGAGCGATCCGGGTAGCGAGATGCCGCGCATCTGCGTCATCTCGTAAGGCCGCGGCCGGCCGCCGATCCAGCGCGGCTTGGCGTGGGCGACGACGCGGTCGCCGACGGCGAACCTTGTCACGCCCTCGCCGAGCGCGACGATCTCGCCCGCGCCGTCGGCGACCGGAATGAGCGGGAAGACCGGTCCGGGATAATTGCCGCTCGCCACCGCGACATCGACGAAATTCAGGCTCGCCGCGCGCTGGCGGATCAGCACCTCGCCGCGTTGCGGTTCGGGCGTGGCGACGGTGGTGGCGCGGAAGGCGTCCAGCCTGGGCTGGCTGAGTTCGATGGCTTTCATGGGTTCACTCCGTGGGTGATGGATTGGCGGGTTGAGTGAACCTATCTGCTGCGGTATTCCTCGATAATTGTTGGTCTTTGCATTTGAGTATTGCGAATAATGCAGCAATCCCATGAACCGGCAGCCCTTGCCGAAATGGCGGCCTTCGCAGCCGTCGCCGAGGCGCGCTCCTTCACCAGGGCAGCAACGCGGGTCGGGCGCGACGCGACCATCCTGTCGCGCCGCCTGCAATCGCTGGAAGAGAGGCTGGGGGTGCGGCTGCTGCACCGCACGACGCGCAGCGTGTCGCTGACCGAGGCGGGCGCGGAATTCCTGGTGCGCGTGCGCGCCATCCTCGCCTCGGTCGACGAGGCGGAAGCCGCCGCCTCCGCGCATGCCGGCGGCGGGCCGCGCGGGTTGCTGCGGCTGGCGCTGCCCGGCACCTTCGGGCGCATGTGGATAGGTCCCTTCCTGCCGCAGTTCCTCGCCGAGTTCCCGGATGTGCGTATCGAGGCCGAGTTCTCCAACCGCTTCGCCGATCTCGTCGCCGAGAATTTCGACGCTGCTGTCCGGCTGGGCAGCCTTGAGGATTCGCGCCTGGTGGCGCGCAAGGTGGCGACGCGGCGTCGGCTGCTCTGCGCCGCGCCCTCCTACCTTGCCCGAAGGGGCCGGCCGGAAACGCCGCAGGCGCTGCTCGAGCATTCCTGTCTCGGCTTCACCGGCTTCCAGACCTTTCCGGCCTGGGAGATGACCGACCGCGAGGGCTGGCGCGTGCGCGTCGAGGTTTCGGGGCCGTTGGTCAGCGACGATGCCGAGGTGCTGGTCGAGGCCGCCGTGCAGGGCGTCGGCCTGATGATGAGCACCGACTGGCTGGTCGGCCGCGAGCTCGCCGACGGCCGGCTGGTGCCGATCCTGGAGGACTGGACGCTGGCCGACGAAGGCGCCGTCTATATCGTCATGCCGTCAGCCAAGGGCCAGGCGGCAAAGACCCGCGCTTTCGCCGACTGGATCGGTAAGCGATTTTCGCCTGAGCCGCCCTGGCGGCGGAGCAACTCTTCTCCTTCTCCCCTTGTGGGAGCAGGTGTCGCCGAAGGCGACGGATGAGGAGTGCTCCAGGGAACGCTAACGTCTCACTCCGTCCAACACCCCTCATCCGTCTCGGCGCTGCGCGCCGATCCACCTTCTCCCACAAGGGGAGAAGGGAGGGCCGCGCCTCACTTCTCCGGCTCCTTCAGGAACTGCCGCAGCAAATCCACCGGCAGCGGGAAGACCACCGTGGAGGAGCGCTCGCCGGCGATGTCGTGCAGGGCCTCGAAATAGCGCAGCTGCATGGCCTGCGGCTCCTCGGACAGCATCTTGCCCGCCTCTACCAGTTTTGCGGCGGCCTGCTGCTCGCCGTCGGCGTTGATGACCTTGGCGCGCCGCAGCCGCTCGGCCTCGGCCTGCTTGGCGATGGCGCGGATCATGCTCTCGTTCAAGTCGACATGCTTGATCTCGACATTGGAGACCTTGATGCCCCAGGCATCGGTACGCTGGTCGAGGATCTCCTGGATGTCGCTGTTGAGCCTATCGCGCTCGGCCAGCATCTCGTCGAGGTCATGCTTGCCAAGCACCGAGCGCAGCGTGGTCTGCGCCAGCTGGTTGGTGGCGGTCATGAAATCCTCGACCTGGATGATCGCCCGCTCGGCGTCGACGATGCGGAAATAGAGCACGGCGTTGACCTTCACCGAGACGTTGTCGCGCGAGATGACATCCTGCGGCGGCACGTCCTGCACCACCACGCGCAGGTCCACTCGCACCATCTGCTGGATGAAGGGAACGAGGATGATGAGGCCCGGCCCCTTGACCCCGGTGAAGCGGCCGAGCGTGAAGACGACGCCGCGCTCATATTCCCTGAGGATGCGGATGGCCGCCGACAGGAACATGATCACCAGCAGCGCGAGGACCAGATAGGCCACATAACCGACTGTCATTGCTTTGCTCCGTTACTTCCTGCGCCGCGTCGCCGCACCGTCAGCACGAGATCGCTGACGGCAGTCACCTCGACGCTGTCTCCGGGCGCTACAGGCTCGTCGGCCTTTGCCCGCCAGCGCTCGCCGAGCGCCAGCACATGGCCCTCAAGGCCCTCCCAGTCGAGAATCTCGGCCGGCTGGCCGCGCATGGCATCACCCCCGACGCGCGGCGGGTTGCGCCGCGCCGCCCACAGGTAGCTGCCGGCCAGCAGCGCAAGCCCCAGCGTCAACGCTGCGGCGGGGCCGATGATCGCCCAAGATATGGCGAAGCCCGGCCCCTCGACCTTGAGCAGCATAGCTGCACCGAGCAGGAAGGCGACCGCGCCGCCGAGCCCCAGCACAACCGTCGGATTGAAAGCCTCGATGATGAGAAAGGCGACGCCGAGCAGCATTAGGGCGAGCCCGGCATAGTTGATCGGCAAGAGATCGAGCGCGTAGAGGGCGAGCACGAGGCAGGTGGTGCCGATCACGCCGGGCGCCACCGCGCCGGGGCTCGTCACCTCGAAGACCAGACCATAGAAGCCGATCAGCATCAGGATGACGGCCACATTCGGGTCGGTGATGACGGCGAGAAGCCGGATGAACCAGCCGGGATCCAGCGTCTCGACGGCCAAGCCCTTTGTCGCCAACGCCTGCTTCTTGCCGGCCACCTCGACGGTGCGACCGTCGGCGAGCTGCAGCAGCTCCGTCGTGTCGCGGGCGACGAAGTCGATGACATGCTGCTCAAGCGCAGCGCTTGCCGAAAGGCTCGCCGCCTGGCGTACGGCCTTCTCGCCCCAGTCGCCGTTGCGGTTGCGCAGCTCGGCGAGCGAGCGGATGAGCGCCACCGCGTCATTGGTCACCTTGGCCATCATGGCGTCGCCCGGGCCGGCGCCCTTGTCGTCCTTCTCGCCGCCGGGAAGCGACGGCAGCCCGCCGATCTCGACCGGCGTCGCCGCGCCCAGATTGGTGCCTGGCGCCATCGCCGCGACATGGGTGGCGTAGAGGATATAGGTTCCGGCGCTCGCCGCATGGCCGCCAGCCGGAGCGACATAGCCGATGACGGGAACGGGAGAGGCCAGGATGTCAGCGATCATCTCGCGCATCGAGGTCACAAGGCCGCCCGGCGTGTCGAGCTGCAGGATAAGGACCGCGGCATTGCGGTCGGTCGCGGCCTTGAGCGCCTCTTTCAGTTGTCGCGCGCTCGCCGGACCGATGGCGCCGTCTATCGAGATGCTGAGAGCAACCCTCTCCTCCGCCGTTCCGGCCGAGGAGAAGGGAAAAAGCACCGCGGCGGCCACGAAGGCCGCTGCAAGAAGGGCTACCCGCGCGAGTCTCACGCTCAAAGCTCCTTCGATTCAATATGGGGTTGTGCCGTGGCGAAGTCCAATGAGGGACGACGGGTGGGCCTTTCCCTTCTCCCCTTGTGAGGGCTTTGCACGGGGAGCGAAGTGGTTTTCCGCGGTCGGTAAGGTCCTTTTTAGAGGACTGGCAGAGCGGTTTTCGGCGCGCCCTTTGAGGCATTTGTCAGTTTTAAGCGGCCATCCGCAGGATTGCGGACGGACTCCTCCTCATGCTCGTCTCTCAGCA
>NZ_JAVIIW010000036.1:0-68590 GCF_033977205.1 Mesorhizobium album
GTCGTTCACCGGCCTCGACTACACGGTCGCCGGAGACAAGGTCTACGAGGTCCTGCCGGGCGGCTATGTGCAGACGGTCGGAGCGGCCGGCTACACCATCGACGGCACCTCTGGCCACGACCAGACGGGCCTCGACTTCGCCAACTTCGAGAAGTTCGACATCTCCGGCACCAAGTACACCGACATCACCGGCGACGGCGTCACGGCCGACGACACCCCGCTGGCCGGCGTCACCATCTTCATCGACAAGGACGGCTCCGGCACGCTGACGGCCGGCGACCTGTCGACGACGACGGCGGCCGACGGCACCTGGTCGTTCACCGGCCTCGACTACACGGTCGCCGGAGACAAGGTCTACGAGGTCCTGCCGGGCGGCTATGTGCAGACGGTCGGAGCGGCCGGCTACACCATCGACGGCACCTCGGGCCACGACCAGACCGGGCTCGACTTCGCCAACTTCGAGAAGTTCGACATCTCGGGCACGAAGTACGAGGACCTTACCGGCGACGGCAAGACCGCGGACGACATCGCCTGGTCGCACGGTCCGGTGACGATCTTCATCGACGACGACAACAGCGGCGACCTGAGCGCGGGCGACCGCACGACGACGACCGACGCCAGCGGCAACTGGTCGATCGGCGGGCTGACGCTGGCCGATGTCGGCAAGAGCATCTACGAGGTGGTGCCCGGCGGCTCCGAAGAGACCGGCGTGCTGGTGCAGACCATCGACAACCCCGGCAGCGGCGGCACCGACACCGGCAACGACTTCACCAACTTCCGCAACTTCTCGATCTCGGGCATGAAGTACGAGGACCTGACCGGCGATGGCAAGACCGCGGACGACATCGCCTGGTCGCACGGTCCGGTGACGATCTTCATCGACGACGACAACAGCGGCGACCTGAGCGCGGGCGACCGCACGACGACGACCGACGCCAGCGGCAACTGGTCGATCGGCGGGCTGACGCTGGCCGATGTCGGCAAGAGCATCTACGAGGTCGTGCCCGGCGGCTCCGAAGAGACCGGCGTGCTGGTGCAGACCATCGACAACCCCGGCAGCGGCGGCACCGACACCGGCAACGACTTCACCAACTTCCGCAACTTCTCTGTCTCCGGCACCAAGTACGAGGACCTGACCGGCGACGGCAAGACGGCGGACGACGTCGCCTGGACGCATGGTCCGGTGACGATCTTCATCGACGACGACAACAGCGGCGATCTGAGCTTGGGCGACCGCACGACGACGACCGACGCCAGCGGCAACTGGTCGATCGGCGGGCTGACGCTGGCCGATGTCGGCAAGAGCATCTATGAGGTTGTGCCCGGCGGCTCCGAAGAGACCGGCGTGCTGGTGCAGACCGTCGACAACCCCGGCAGCGGCGGCACCGACACCGGCAACGACTTCACCAACTTCCGCAACTTCTCGGTCTCCGGCACCAAGTACGAGGACCTGACCGGCGACGGCAAGACGGCGGACGACGTCGCCTGGACGCATGGTCCGGTGACGATCTTCATCGACGAGAACGGCAACCACGTGTTTGACGCCGGCGACCTTTCGACGACGACCGACGCCAGCGGCAACTGGTCGATCGGCGGGCTGACGCTGGCCGATGTCGGCAAGAGCATCTACGAGGTGGTGCCGACCGGCTCCCAGCAGACCGGCATTCTCGTGCAGACGGTCGACAATCCAGGCAGCGGCGGCGTTGACACCGGCAACGACTTCACCAACTTCCTGCCACCGCCGGGCCAGGGCTTGACGCCTGGCTTCTGGAAGAACCACATCGATATCTTGAATCAGGAGTTGGGTGAGTTCCATCCGGGCTGGAACTCCAACACCTCCTTTGAGACCATCTTCGGTTTCGTGGACCTGAACAAGATACACGGGACGCCCTCAATCGCGGATGCGTTGGGGGCCAAGGGTGGTGGCGTGAACCACCTCGAACGCTCCTCGGCGGCGGCGTTTCTCTCAGCTGCCGTCACCGCCGTGCCTGACGGCCCCGGCGGTAAACCGGAACTCAATTTCAGTTTCTCCGCGGCGACCAGTTCGAACCCGGCCATCATCTCTATTCTCAATCAGATTGACGCGAACCACGACCACACGCTCCAGCCGGACGAGGTGAGCGCCGCAGTGCGGGACGTCCTTAACGACACCGGCGCCCCAACCTCCAACTTCGGCCTGTCCGGCCAACCGGGGATCGAGGATATCGCCAACGCCTTCGACGCGATGAACAACCAGACTCATCCGGACGCCAGCATCTTCCTCGTTTGACGAGCTGTGCGCAAATCTCGTCCAAACAGTGATCGGGGGCATCTTGCCCCCGATCGTTCCTGCGCGATCAACACCGGTCGCGCGCGATCGAAATCAGGCAAGGGCAAAGAGGGCCGATATGGACCAGCGCGCTGAAAAGATCATCGACCGGCCCGACGCGCCGGAGATTTTTTGCGATGGCGCGCTTGCCATAAGCTTTCGCCAGGACGTGCTGCGCCTTACGCTCTATTCGGATCGCGTCGATGCCGGAGACAGCCAGAACGTCAACCGCGTCGTTGTCGGACAACTGGCGATGCCGCCGGCAGGTTTCGTCGAGCTCTACAACCAGATGACCGCGGCCATGGCGCGACTGACGCAGGCCGGAAAGGTGCACGAGGCCGAAAAGCCTGTGCAACAACCCCTCGTGGAATAAGCAGACGAGGCATCCCGCTCCGCTCTGTAAGAATCCGGGCTCCGGAGGGCACAGCAGGGCAATGTTGGACAACTACGAGGTGGATCGGTTTGGCGTGATCCACCAGATCGACTTCACGCCGATCAAGTACGACAAGCAATATATTTCCTATTACGAGGACCTGAGCGACCGGACCATCAAGCTCGGCTATCAGCGGCTTGGCTGGGTGCTGGGAGTAACCGGCGAGATTCCTCGGTCCGTGCTGGAAATTGGATACGGCACCGGCACATTTATCGAAGCCGCGAAAATAACCGGCGTCGCCGATTGCGCCGGCTGCGATATCGCTGAGTTTCCGCTGCCCACGGGTGTCCGCTTTGTCGATTGGGATGAGGCGCTCGCCAGCTCGTGGGATCTCGTCGCCATGTTCGACGTGCTTGAACACATCCCGGATCTGGGTTTCCTTAGTCGGCTTCAGACCCGGCACCTGGCCGTCGCCGTCCCTTACTGCCGTTGGCGTGAGCTTGGCGCCGACGGCGACGCCTGGTTCCAAACCTGGCGCATGCGCCTCCCCAACGAGCACCTGCACCATTTCGACCGCGACTCGCTGGTGGCGCTGCTCGCGCATAACGGCTTCGACTGCGTGACGCTGAACGGCTTCGAGGACGGCATCAGGCTGCGGCCTGGGGAGGTGGGGCCGAATATTTTGTCGGGATTTTTCAGGAAGGTGTAGGTCAGCGTCAATCCGCACCTGCCAAGGCAGAACCGGGCAGGGGGCCGTCCTCACGCGCGGCGTTCAGCTCCGCGAGCCAATCGGCGCATCGGGCGAGGAAAGATTGGCTCAACGGGGATCGGAACCGGGTGTGCTACGGCATGTGCGCCGATAGATCATCGAATTGCGATGCGTCTAAAGACTTTGAGCGACTTATTTCGTGCATTATCTATAGGTAACGTGTATTACTAAACTCAATAGGATATTGCGCCAAATTGTCAATTAGACTATCTGGTTATTTCCGCTTTCGCGAAGAGGTGCGCGAGAGACGCCAATCAGAACTAGTGCATTCGTTGCTAGTCCAAGAGAGGAACAAGGGAAGCATGAATCGGCTTAAGCCAAGAGGATTCCAGCTTGCGGGCCGGGTATTTGTCTGACATAATTTCGCGTTTCCAAGTTTTACACTGGGCAATTGGGGCATAGTGATGGCTAAGGAATCTTCGACGGCCGCTTCTTCAGCAAGCAAAGCGGAAGCAAATCTGATAGGTAATGCAGAGGGAAACGGGCTGAACTTTATGGCCCCCCAAGCGCGCGAGGGCGGGCCCGGCGGTGACGCTCCAGGTGTCGACAAGATACGCGATCTGCTGTTCGGCAATCAGATGCAGGACTATGATCGCCGCTTCTCCAAACTTGAGGAACGGTTCCTGCAGCGGTTCAAGGATGTCGAATCCGAGGCCAAGCGCAATCTTGAGACCTACGAGTCGAATGCCAAGAAGCAGGTTGACTCGCTGGCGACGCAGTTGCGGAACGAAAAAGATGTGCGAGCCGAGGCCGACAAGGAGATCGACCGCAATCTTCGCGATCAAAATCAGGCGCTTGAAAAGCAGGTGCGCGCTTTGTCTGATCAATTGAGCGAGCTCGAGCGCGAAATAGCGGATCGCATGAACAGAAGCGACCATTTGCTGCGCGAGGAAATCAAGCAAAAGAATGAAAGCGCTCAAATGCTGATGGAGAAGATCTTTTCCGACCTCAGCAACGTCAAGACCGACCGAAATCTTTTGGCCGGCCTGTTTGTCGAGGTCGCGAAATGTCTCAATCAGGATCCCGTCGGCAGCAAGGGCAATTCGGAGCGTGGCTGGAAAGTGAGTTGATCGGAAGTTGGCGTCGAGCGTCGAACCAATCAGCCTTCCTCAAAGCCCAGCTTCGAACGATACCGGGATTGATCGCGAGGCTTTGGCCCGCCTTTTGGTGGAAATTGCCCGGAACGTCGATCCGGACAACCATGCGCTTTACGAAGGCGTGCCAGCCGCCGATCATCGGCTGGAAAAGCTTCGCCAACTGCTCGTCGGCGGCGAAATCTCGGAACTTTCACGCGTTACGCACCTGCTCGACGAACCTGAGCAGCTTGCGGCCGCTGTAGGGAACGTTCTCCCCGACGCGACCGCGCGCGCGTCTCATATGCAACTCGGCGAGGCCCTCGCGCCGGCCGTCGAAAGGGCTGCGCAACGGTCCATCCAGAAGAACCCGCACACACTGACGGATATATTGTATCCGGTGTTTCTGCCGGCCATTCGCAAGTCGATTGGCGAAAAGATTGACCAGACCTTCCAGTCGCTGAATGAATCTTTAAGGCATATATTTACCTGGCATGGCCTCAAGTGGAGATTTGAGGCCTGGAGAACGGGAACAAGCTTCTCCGAAGTCGTTCTCAAGCATTCTCTCGTCTATCGCGTGGAGCATGTCTTTCTCATCAGCCGCAGCTCCGGGCTTTTGATCGCGCATGTAACAGCCGAAAACGCGACCAGCGAAGACCCTCAACTGATTTCCTCGATGCTCAGCGCAATCCAGGATTTTGTGAAGGACTCGTTCAACGAGAAAGAAAACAGCGGCCTGGACACCATCCGGTTCGGAGAGCTTCGCCTCTGGTCGGAAGTCGGACCGTTTGCGACGCTGGTTGCGGTGATCAGGGGAAATCCGCCGGAGGAGTTGCACGACGTAATCCGCGACGTATTGCTTCGCATCCATGATCAGTCCTCGCAGGCTTTGGAGCGCTTCGACGGGGACACCTCGCAGTTGCCCGGCGTAGAGACCCAGTTGCAGACCTGCGTCGAGCTGCAGCATACGGATTCAAAAGAGGGATTCCCGTGGCTGGTGGTGACGGCAGCCCTGCTGATTCTGACTGCGGCAGGCGCCTGGTTCTTTCTTTCCTGGCAAGCCGGGCAGCGCTGGCAGACCTATCTGTCGCGACTGGCGACCCAGCCGGGGATCGTCGTTTCCGAACAAAAAAAACGCGGCGGCCAGTTCTACATTGCCGGCCTGAGAGACCCGCTCGCCGCCGACCCGCAGTCGCTGTTGTCGGGAACGGAGGTCGATCCCGCCCGCGTTCATTCGCAGTGGCAATTCTATCAGAGCCTCGAGCCGGAATTCGTGCTGAAGCGGCTGACGGCGTCGCTGGCGCCGCCGGATTCGGTACAACTCTCGGTCGTCGATGGTCGCATCGTCGCCGAGGGTGAGGCGACCACCACGTGGATCAACCGGGCGCGGGCCGCTGCCCAGCAGCTTTCGGCAGGCGGCCCGGTCTTCGACATCTCCGGGGTCCGCGATGTGAGCGCCGAGGAGCGCTGGCAGGCCTATGTGTCGCGACTGGAGACCCAGCCTGGCATCATCGTCGCCGATCAGAATGTGCGCGACGGCCAATTCTATATTACCGGTCTGAGGGACCCGCTTGCCGCCGACCCGCAGTCGCTGTTGGCCGGAACGCAGGTCGATCCCGCGCGTATTCATGCAAGCTGGCAATTCTACCAGAGTCTTGAGCCGCAGTTCGTGCTGAAGCGGCTGACGGCGTCGCTGGCGCCGCCGGATTCGGTGCGGCTTTCGGTAGTCAATGATCGCATCGTTGCCGCGGGCGAGGCCACCACTGCGTGGATCAACCGGGCGCGGGCCGCCGCCCAGCAGCTTTCAGCCGGCGGCCCGGTCTTCGACATCTCCGGGGTCCGTGATGTGAGCCCAGAGGAGCGCTGGCAGGCCTATGTGTCGCGACTGGAGACGCAGCCCGGCATCATCGTCGCCCAACAGAATGTGCGCGATGGCCAATTCTATATTACCGGCCTGAGAGACCCGCTTGCCGTCGACCCGCAGTCGCTGCTGTCCGGGACGCAGGTCGATCCCGCTCGTGTTCATGCAAGCTGGCGATTCTATCAGAGCCTTGAGCCGGAGTTCGTGTTGAAGCGGCTGACGGCGTCGCTGTATCCGACGGATACAGTGCGACTTTCGATCGTCAACGACCGCATCGTTGCCGAGGGTGAGGCTCCCGACACCTGGATAGATCGGGCGCGCGCAGCGGCACGACAGCTTTCAGTAGGCGGACCGGAGTTCGACATCTCCAAGGTTCGTGATGTGAGCCCCGATGCACGCGCGGCGGAGCATTGGCAGTATTATGTGTCGCGACTTGAGGCCCAACCGGGAATCATCGTTGCTCAACAAACGGCGAGGGGCGGACATTTCTACATTTCCGGTCTGAGAGACCCTCTTGCCGCCGACCCGCAAGCTCTGCTGTCCGGAACGGAGGTTGATCCTGCCCGCGTTCATTCACAGTGGCAATTCTATCAGAGTCTTGATCCGAAGTTCGTGGTGAAGCGGCTGACGGCGTCGCTGTCCCCGCCGAAATCTGTTCGGCTTTCGATCGTCCAGGGTCGCATCGTTGTCGTGGGCGAGGCTCCTGCCGGCTGGATCAGCCGGGCGCAGGCCGCCGCCGACCAACTTTCTGCGGACGGAGTGGTTCTGGATGTCTCGCAGCTGCGCGAGTTGAACCTTGCAGAACTTAATCATTTGCGAGAGGCCATCCAGACGACCGATATTTTCTTCTCTTCCGGTAGAGTTGTCCCGGGACCGGAGCAGACGCCGGTGCTCGACAGATTGGCTGATCAGTTGAAGGAATTCGCCGAAAATGCCCGCAAGGCAGGCGTGACAGCGCGGTTCATGTTGACCGGCCATTCGGACACAACGGGCCGTGAGACGGCCAACGCATCGATCAGCGCCGCCCGCGCCGAGACAGTTCGCGCGCTTCTCAACAAGCGCGGCGTCGCTCCGGAACTGCTGCTGGTTCGGGGCGCCGGCACCTTTGAGCCGGCGGTGCCCGAAAATGAAAATAGTCGAACTGGGAACTCCACCAATCGCCGGGTTTCGGTTACGGTGAACCTGGAGTAGTGCGGAGCCCAGGATGCTGCAAAAAAAGATCTGCATGTTGGGCGGGTTCGCTGTCGGCAAGACGAGCCTGGTGCGCAGGTTTGTCCAAAGCATCTTCTCGGAAAACTACCTGACCACGGTCGGCGTGAAGATCGACAAGAAAAGCGTCGCGTTTCCGGACAAGACAGTGGACCTGATTTTGTGGGATCTGGCCGGCGAAGACGATATCGGTTCATTCCGCGTCAGCTATGTACGAGGCGCGACCGGGCTGGTGCTTGTCGTCGATGGAACCCGGCCCGCTACTCTTGCCGTGGCGCTCACGCTGCGCGAGCGGGCCGAGGCCGAATTCGGCGCCATGCCGTTCGTATTGCTGTTCAACAAATCCGATCTGGCCGATCGGTGGGCGATATCGGATGGTGAGATTGACGAACTGAAGCAACGTGGATGGCAAATCTATCTGACAAGCGCGCTTTCGGGCGAACATGTTGATGATGCGTTTCGTCAGCTTGCTTCGATGGTCGCCAAGTAGACCATGCCCAGAGTGCCGAAAGAAGTCAGAAGCTGGATATACGATTTCTTCTATAATGAGCGCTCTGCCGCATACCTGAAAATTGACGCCCGCCAATACATAGTTGCGAAGGGCGGCAACATTGAACATTACGGGCTCTCGTCGCTTCGCATTGGCAAGCCCGTTGCCGATCAGCTTGAATTCATGGAAGGGCTGCTTCCTTGCGCGGAGCTTCCATATCAAATGCCCATGGTGGAACTGCCTGGCGGGCGTGTCGCGGACCTTCATCTCTTTGGCGACGGCGGCTCGGTGTGGCTGCTCTTTCTCGACGCCACTCCCGAACGCGACAACCAGCAGCGGCTTCAACAGAAGGCTTATGAAATGACGCTGCTGCAGGAGAGGGAGCGTGAACTCAATGCGAAGCTGCAGTCGACGAACGAGGCATTGAGGGAGAGCCAGGAGGGTTTGTCGCGCGAATACCGGCGCGCCGAATCCCTGCTCCTCAACATTCTTCCCGCGTCGATCGCGGAGCGGCTGAAAGCGGACGAGCAAATTGCAGACAACCACGCGGAGGTCAGCGTGCTTTTTGCCGACATCGTCGGCTTTACGGAAAGGGCGCGGAGCGTCGGAGCCACGACGACGCTCGCAATCTTGAATTACTTCTTCAAGGCGGCGGATCTGCTCTCGGAACAACACGGCTGCGAAAAGATCAAGACCATCGGCGATTGTGTCATGGCGGTCGCTGGCCTGCCCACCGCGCGATCCGATCATGCGCAAGCCCTTGCGAACTATGCGCTTGAGCTGCGGGAGGCGGCCAGGCGAGAGCGCTTCGCCGGCGAACCGCTAAGTCTCAGAATTGGAATTCACTCCGGACCGATCGTGGCGGGCGTCATAGGCAAAAGGCGGTTTGTCTATGACCTGTGGGGCGACACCGTCAATCTCGCGGCGCGTATTCAAAAGGCCGCGGAGCCTGATGAAATCCGTATTTCGGATGCAACCCACCAATTGCTCGGACCGGATTTTGCTTGCGACCCGCTCGGGGAAACGGAACTGCGTGGCACCGGTCGTGTACGAATGTGGCGGCTCCCGGCCTGTGACTGATTGCCCCGCCGCAAGGCGACATTGAGGGACAGCCGCCGCCTACTATTGCCCATCCCCCTTGCCAACCCCGCCACCTTCCCCTAGTCTCCCCCTTGAGAAAACCTTTTCCCAAATCGCCCGGCACGTGCTGACCTCACCCGTCATCACCGCGCAGGGCGATAAGAGAAAACCTTTTCCCAGCTCAGGGAATCCGCCGCGCCCATGTCCGCCGACGCCGAGCCAGCGCCAGTTTCCGCCAAGCCGCCGGTCACGCTGCGCGAGGTGGCGGCTGCGGCCGGGGTCAGCGTGGCGACGGCGTCGAAGGCGTTGAACGGGCAGGGGCGGATGACCGCCGAGACGCGCGAGCGCATCCGCGAGACGGCGCGGCTGCTCGGCTTCCGGCCGAACAGCCTGGCGCAGAGCCTTCTTCGTAAGCGGAGCTTTACCGTCGGCCTGCTCACCAACGATACTTATGGCCGCTTCTCGCTGCCGCTGATGGCCGGCGTTTCGGATGCGCTGGTCGACAACGGCGTGTCGGTGTTCCTGTGCAATGTCGAGGACGACACGCGGCTCGGCCAGCTGCATGTCGAGGCCATGCTCGACAAGCGCGTCGACGGCATCATCGCCACCGGAAAACGCATCGACCGCCACCTGCCGGTCGACCTCTCCAACCTGCGCGTGCCCGTCGTCTATGCCTTCACCCAGCCCGATCCCGGCGCAGTCGGCCTCGTCTCCGACGATGCCGGCGGCGCGCGGCTGGCGGTCGAGCATCTCTTGCGGCTCGGGCGTCGCCGCATCGCCCATGTCAGCGGCCCGGAGAGCTTCGCGGTGGTGCATACGCGGGCGCAGGCCTACCGGGACGTGCTCGAAGAGCACGGCTTGCCCGTCGGCGAGCCGCTGCTTGGGCAGTGGTCGGAAGCCTGGGGCCACGATGCGGTGGCAAAGCTGTTCGGCAAGGCGGGCAGGGAAGGGTGGCCGGATGCCGTCTTCTGCGGCAACGACCAGATCGCGCGCGGCGTCATCGACGCGCTGCGCGAACGCGGCATCCGCGTGCCCGACGATGTCGGCGTCATCGGCTTCGACAACTGGGAGATCGTGGCCGAGGCGACGCGACCGCCGCTCACCTCGGTCGACATGAATCTTTCGACGCTCGGCCGCGAGGCCGGGCTTGCTTTGCTTTCGCTCGTGGGCGGCCAGCCGGCCGCGCCGGGCATCAGGAAACTGCCGTGCCGGCTGGTGGTGCGTCAGTCATGCGGCCGTCCGCCGGGCGGCTGAGGCATCGAACGAAACGGCCGCCACGCAACGGCCAAACCGGGAGGAGAACCATGAGGAGGAATATCGTGAAGACCATGTTTGCCAAGCTGGCTTTGGCCGCGGCCGTGATCGGCGGCGGCCTGCAGGCGGCGTCCGCCGAGACCGCCAACATCTGGGTGCGCGCCGACGGCTCGAATTTCATGCCGCGCATCGTCGACGCCTTCAACAAGGCGCATAAGGACCAGATCAAGCTCGACATCATTCCGAACGCCGAGATCATCCCGAAATACGGCGCGGCGGCCGCCGGCGGCACCGCGCCCGATGCGCTATCGCTCGACCTGATCTACACGCCGTCTTTCGCCGCCGCCGGCCAGCTGGAGGACATCACCGACTGGGCGAAATCCTTGCCCTATTTTTCCAGCCTCTCGCCGGCGCATGTGAAGACCGGCACCTATAAGGGCCACATCTACGGCCTGCCGTTCTCGGCCGATAGTTCGGTGCTGATCTGGAACAAGAAGCTGTTCAAGCAGGCAGGCCTCGACCCCGAGAAGGGGCCGAAGACCTGGGCCGAGATCGAGGCCGACGCCGAGAAGGTCAACGCGCTCGGCGGCGACATCAAGGGCTTCTACTTCTCCGGCAATTGCGGCGGCTGCAACATCTTCACCTTCACGCCGCTGATCTGGGCCTCGGGCGGCGACATCCTCTCCGAGGACGGTTCGAAGGCGACGCTGGACAGCCCGCAGCTGCGCGGCGCGATCGACTTTTACCGCTCGATGGTGAAGAAGGGCCTGGTGCCCGAAGGCGCGCAGACCGACACCGGCGCCAACTTCTTCGCCGCCTTCGCCGGCGGCAAGATCGGTATTTCGCCGTCCGGCGCCTTCGCCATCGGCGCGCTGAATACCCAATATCCGGACGTCGACTACGGCATCACCTTCCTGCCAGGCAAGGATGGCGGCTGGTCGTCCTTTGCCGGCGGCGATAATTTCGTCGTCACCAAGGGCACCAAGAAGATCGCCGTGGTTAAGGAGTTCTTGGACTTTGCCTATTCGCTGGAAGGCCAGACCATCCTTGCCAAATACGGCAGCCTGCCGGTGCGCGGCGACATCGCCAAGGACGCGCTGAAGGATCTCGATCCGCGCTACCAGGTGGCGGCCGAAGCGATGGCCAAGGGCCGCACGCCCTACACGGTGGTGTTCAACGACCTGATCAACTCCGCCAACGGCCCGTGGACGCAGATGGTCAACGAGGTGTTCTTCGGCGACGATGTCGACGGCGCTATTTCGAACGCGCAGGAGACCATGCAGTCGATCATCGATCAGGCGCCGAACAAGTAACACCAGGGCCAGCCGGCGGCGGGATCGCGCAACGCCTCGCCGCCAAGGCTCTGACCGGCCGCCCGCCCCGTCTCCCTGGCCGGGCGGCCGGGCACTGCATCGCTGAATGGCAGGGACTGACGCGTTGAGAAAGCTCATTCGCACTAGCATCCAATCAGAGGCGCCGCGAGGTTCGCTCCCCCTTCTCCCCTTGTGGGAGAAGGTGGATCGGCGCGCAGCGCCGAGACGGATGAGGGGTGTTCCAGGGAACACCAGCGTCTCACTCCGCTGGAACACCCCTCATCCGTCGCCTTCGGCGACACCTTCTCCCACAAGGGGAGAAAGGGAGGCCCAGCCATGACCGCCATCACCGCCGCCTCCGCACCCGCCCGCGCCCAAAGACTCGTCGGCGTCAGCCGGCGGCAATGGGTGGGCCTGCTCTATGTCTTGCCGGCCGTCGCCTTCGTCACCGTCTTCTTCGTCATCCCGCTCGGCATGACGGCCTGGATGTCGCTCAACAACTGGCCGCTGATGGGCGAGCATGCCTTCATCGGCCTCGACAATTATTTCGCGATCCTGCGCGATATCCGCTTCTGGAACGCGCTCAAATTCACCACCTATTACACGGTGATCGTCACCATCGCGATCTTCGCCGTCGCCTTTCCGCTGGCGATCTTCATCGAGCGGCCGCGGCCGCTCACCAATCTCTACCGCACCGCCTTCTTCATGCCGGCGGTGGTGGGCTTCGCCTCGGCGAGCCTGCTCTGGTCGTGGCTGCTCAACGTTGACTCGGGCCTGTTCAGCCCCGCCGCCTTCGACCTCGGCCTGACCGAGAAGAAGGTCAATCTGCTGGCCACCTTCCAGCCGGCCTTCTGGTCGATCATCGCCATGGTGGTCTGGAAGGTCGCCGGCTTCACCATGATCATCCTGATGACCGGCCTGCAGTCGATCCCGCAGGACCTGCAGGAGGCCGCCGTCATCGATGGGGCAGGGCCGTTCGCCAGGTTCAGGGCGATCACCCTGCCGCTGATGCGCCGCACGCTGGCGCTGGCGCTGATCCTGTCGGTGGCGGGCTCGATCCTCGCCTTCGACCAGTTCTACATCATCCTGCGCGGCGGCCCGCGCAACCAGACGCTGACGGCGGTCTACTGGATCTTCAACCAGTCTTTCGTGTCGTTCAAACTGGGCTACGGCGCCGCGCTCTCCATGGTGCTGCTGGTCATCCTGGTGGCGCTCAGCCTCATCCAGCTCTGGCTGCTGCGCAAGCCCGAGGGGCTCGACTGATGGCCGAGGCGATGTCGCAGAACCGCAAGGCGGCCTTCCTCTTCGCCAGGCATTCCACCGGCATGATCGCCTCGGTGCTGTTTTTGGCGCCGATCGTGTGGACGGTGCTCTCCACCTTCAAGCCGGCGCAGGAAGCGCGCCAGCCGCCGCTGCCGCCCTGGCCGACCACCGGCTTCTCGGTCGAGAATTACAAGACGCTGAACACCTTCGGCGACGGGCTCTGGGCCTCGGCGCAAAACAGCATCTACGTCTCGGTGATGACGGTGCTGTTGTCGGTGCTGGTAAGCGTGCTCGCCGGCTACGGCTTCTCGCGCTTCCGCTTTCCTTTCCGGGATTTCTTCTTCGTCCTCATCCTATCGACGATCATGATCCCGTTCCAGTCGATCCTGACGCCGATCTTCCTGGTGCTGACGAGGCTCGGCCTCCACAACACGCTGACGGGGCTGGTCTGCGTCTACGTCACGCTGCAGCTGCCCTTCTCGATCTTCATGATGCGCAACGCCTTCGACGCCGTGCCGCGCGAGATCGAGGAGGCCGCGCGGATGGACGGCGCCAACAACGTCACCATGCTGGTCAAGGTGATGCTGCCGCTGGTCTGGCCGGGCGTCGTCACCATCGCGCTGTTTGCCTTCCTCGGCGCCTGGAACGAATTCCTGGCGGCCCTCGTGCTGATGACCGACCAGTCCAAGTTCACCCTGCCGGTGATGATGACCGCGCTCCAGTCCGGCCGCTTCGGCGCCATCGACTGGGGCGCGGTGCAGGCGGGCGTCACGGTGATGATGGTGCCCTGCCTGATCCTGTTCCTGGCGCTGCAGCGCTTCTACATCCGCGGCCTCATGGCCGGGGCCGTCAAATAATTCGAATGGAGTGACGCTATGACCGCACCGCAACCCGCCACGCAGATCGGCACCTTTGCCAAGCCGAAGCTCGCCTTCCGGCCGTTGCCGGTGCCGCAGGTCGATGTCCGCGGCTTCTGGGGCGACCGCGTCGATGCGGTGGCAACCAAGACCGCCGGCATCCTCTACGACCGCTGCGTCGAGGCGCGGATGCTGGAGCAGATCGACCCGGAGCGGCCTTCGCCGGGCGTCGTCATTCCCTTCCATTCGCCGTCGCCGGACGAGGCGGACACCCAGGGCGCCGAGTTCACCGGCTCGACGGTAACCACCCAGATGTTCTGGGACTCCGACTGGGGCAAGACCATCGAGACCGCGGCCTATTCGCTCTACCGGCGCCGCAACCCGGATCTCGAAAAGAAGATCGACGCCGTCATCGACATGTACGGCAAGCTGCAGCAGGAGGACGGCTACCTGTCGAGTTGGTACCAGCGCATCCAGCCCAGCCTGCGCTGGACCAATCTGCGCGACTGCCATGAGCTCTACTGCGCCGGTCATCTGATCGAGGGCGCGGTCGCTTACTTTCAGGCGACGGGAAAACGCAAGTTGCTCGACATCATGAGCCGCTACGCCGACCACATCGCCGACACCTTCGGACCGGAGCCCGGCAAGCGGAAGGGCTATTGCGGCCATGAGGAGATCGAGCTGGCGCTGGTCAAGCTCGCCCGCGTCACCGGCAACGGCAAATATATGAAGCTGGCAAAATACTTCATCGACCAGCGTGGCCAGCAGCCGCATTATTTCGACGAGGAGGCGCGCGCGCGCGGTGCCGACCCGAAGGCCTATCATTTCAAGACCTACGAGTACAACCAGTCGCATAAGCCGGTGCGCGAGCAGGACAAGGTCGTTGGTCACGCGGTCAGGGCGATGTATCTCTATTCCGGCATGGCTGACATCGCGACCGAATATGGCGACGACACGCTGAAGGTCGCGCTCGAGCGGCTCTGGGACGATCTCACGACGAAAAGCCTCTACGTCACAGGAGGCATCGGGCCGTCGGCGCACAACGAGGGCTTTACCAGCGACTACGACCTGCCGAACGAGACCGCCTATGCCGAGACCTGCGCCTCGGTCGGTCTGGTGTTCTGGGCAAGCCGCATGCTCGGCATGGGCCCGAACGCCCGCTATGCCGACATGATGGAGCGCGCGCTCTACAACGGCTCGATCTCGGGCCTGTCGCTCGACGGCTCGCTGTTCTTCTACGAGAATCCGCTGGAAAGCCGGGGCGGCCACCACCGCTGGAAGTGGCACCGCTGCCCCTGCTGCCCGCCCAATGTCGGCCGCATGGTGGCCTCCATCGGCAGCTATTTCTACGGCCTCGCCGACGATGCGCTGGCCGTGCATCTCCACGGCGACTCGACGGCCCGCTTCGAGATCGCCGGCCGGTCGGTCAGCCTGGTCCAGACCAGCAACTATCCATGGGAGGGCGCAGTCGCGATCGATATCGAGGCCGAGACGCCGGTGGAGTTTACGCTTTGCCTGCGCATACCCGCCTGGTGCCGCAACGCGGCGCTGCAAGTGAACGGCAAGTTGGTCGATCTCGATGCGGTGACAAGCGACGGCTATGCCGCGATCCGGCGCGAATGGCGCCAGGGCGACCGGGTCGAGCTCGACCTCGAAATGTCGATGTCCAGGCTCTTCGCCAACCCGCAGGTGCGCCAGGATATCGGCCGCGTGGCGCTGGCCCGCGGCCCGCTGATCTACTGCGTCGAGGAGACCGACAATGGCGGCGGGCTGCACCGCATCGCCCTGCCGCGCGAGGCCAAATTGGAGGCGCATGAAGAACCGAACCTGCTCGGCGGCATCGTCACACTCTCGGCGATCGGCAGCCGGGCCGAGGCGGAGCACTGGGGCAGCGATCTCTACCGTACCGAGCCGCCGGCGACCGAGGAGACGAAGCTCAAGGCGGTTCCCTATTTCGCCTGGGACAATCGCGATCCCGGCGAGATGCTGGTGTGGCTGAGGGAAGGGTAGGGCGGCCGGCGCCCGCATCCGCATCGGGCGCGGCGGCATGCTGATTAAAAACGCGACCGCAGGCCTATTGAATGCCCGTTGCCGAAATGAGCGCGTTCACGTTCATGCTGACTTCCGTCACCAGCTTGCGGCGCAGCGCCGTGATGTAGTCGCGCGGTCCCGTCGGTGACATCACGAAGGCCTGGGAGCCGCCGATGACGGACTGCGCAAAATAGGACGCAAGCGGCTGCCTGGGGTCCTCGTCCGCCGGTGGAATGACGATCGCATTGATCGTGTATCCCCTGGCAATGGCATTCACCCTGCTGGGTTGGACGGGAAGCCCGTCGTTGTTCTCGCCATTGGAAGAGATGTCGATCACCTTCTTCATCGCATTGCCCGGGAACTGGTCGAGCAGAAGGCTTCCGACATCGATGGCAGCCGAAACCGATGTTCCGCTTCTGCCTCGACGAAGATATCCGGTGTCGCCTTTGCTTCTGATCACCGCCGCCGCTGCCTTGGCGTCTTCCAGGCCGCAGATGCGGGTCCACGGCAGCACGGTGTGTGAGTGGCCGGGACTCGACCATTCGAAATAGGCCACGCCGATGCAGCCAATGTAATTCTGGGAGATAGCGCGGATGATCTCGGGCGAGGTGAGCGCTGCGGCATGGCCCTCACGCTGTAGATCGGCGATCTTGGGGTCGATCGAGGAGGAGAAGTCGACGGCGAAGACGACCGCGACGTCGACATTCATCTTTGCGGCACCGACGTCGGCGGCATGCACGGTCGGTCCCCAGAGTGCCGCGGCCGCGAGCGTCGCCAGCCGCAGCAACGAGTGGGCGCGCTTTCCGGCTTGCCGGTCCGGCGACGCAGGAAGTCTGTCGCGCGCCTGTGCGCGACAGAAGGCGGCGTCCGCAAGCAGGAACAGCAAGTTGGCTCTGAGCTTCGACATTCGCTGTACTCCGGGCGGAAACCCATGACAGGTTTCAGACACAACTAATTCAGCGAAATCTAACTGATCTACCGTCACGGCAGCGCTTGGAGGCGGGCCCCCGGAAGTTCCACAGCGTTAGTTTTGAGTTAGAATTTGGAGAAGGAGGCAGGCAATTCCTCCCAAAGCTACTCCACCTTCTCCACAAATTGCAGGAACTCGACCGGCGGAAACAGGTTGAGCTGCTTGGCAACTTTCATGTTCACCAGATAGGCAAACTTGTCGATAGCTACGACCGGCATGTCGCCGGGCTTGGCGTTTTCCGTCAGGATCTTGGCCACTTGGTCTCCCGCAAGCTTGCCAACGTCATAGTCGCGGGCAGCCACCGACATCAGCGCTTGGGACTCGCTGACCATATGCTCATACGGACTGAGCACTGGCAGGCCGTTAGCCACGGCAGCCTTGGTGAAGGCGTCGGCGTTCTTCTCCAGGAACGTGCTTGAACCCAGATAGACGAACTGCACGCCGGCACGTTTCAACTGGGCGGCGGCGTCAGGAAGCTTGGCGGGATCCGGTGTGCCGTCGGGGAGTGTCTGGAGCGGCAAGGCGTCGAAAGCGAACTTCATTTTCTGCGACAACGCCGTCAGTTCTTCCATCTTTTTCACGGAGTTGGGCTCGCTGCGATCGAACAGGAGACCCAGATGGTCGAAGCTCGGCAGGTAGCGCTTGATGCTCTTGATATTGACGCTTTCGGGGACCCTGTTTCGGGTGCCGGTCACATTGGCGCGGCCGGTTTTGTCGTAGCTCTCGATGATGCCCGCCCCGACCGGGTCGGCCACGACAGTGAACACCACTGGGATGTCGTTGAGAAGTTCGGGATTCTGCCGGTCCTTCAACGTGCCGACCATGCCGAGTGTGGTCTTTGTGCCCCAGGTGACCACGACGTCGGCCTTGCGCTGGCGTGCGTCCGTGATGAAGCCGGGCAGCTTGCCCTTGTCCTGTGCCGCATCGTCAACGATGAAGCTGACATCGACTTTCTTTTCCGCGAGCGAATCCTTCAGGCCTTTGCAGACATCCTCGCAGCCAAGCCAGGTGATCATCACGACAGTCTTCTTCGCCGCTTCCGCCCGAGGCGGGAGAACGACGCAAGCAGCCAAAACGGCCCCGATCAACATGCGATTTGCGAATTTCATGCTTTCCTCCCGTCGATGATCGGCAAGCCGAGGCTCGCCACGTGGTGGATGAAATACGTGCCAACGCCGGCCAGGACCAAAACGGCGATGAGGCCCATTCCGGCGGAGTAGCCAAACCTTCCTGCGACGCCGGCAATGACGATCAGGCCCGCCACGCTGCCGAGTCGCTCCATGACCCTTACCGTGCCGAGGAGTCTTTCCGAGCCGATATGGGCCAGCCGACCTTCCGCCAATTCCAGCACCGTGGCCGTCCGCGGCCCGGTCACCAGCCCGTAGCCGAGACCGGTTCCGATTGCGGCAGTTACCATGGTCCAGCCGGTGGTAACCGCCGCCGCCGCGAGCAGCGTCACTCCGCCAAGCAGCGCTCCGGCTATGGTGATCATCACAGCCGGGACCTTGTCCGCCGGCAGCCGTCCGTAAAGCGACCCCGACAGGATGACCATGAGAAAATAGATCATCATCATCCGTCCGGTATCGGCTGCGGAGGCGCCCAGTGCATTCATCTGCAGCGACAGCAGGTACGAGATGAAGACCTGATCGAGGATCGTCTGGGGCAGGATGATGCCAAACAGCAGTGTCGCGAATTTCCCGTCAGCCATCGTTCCAAGCAACTGCCCCAGGCTGGCGCGGTCGCCCGTTTTGACCGTCGCCGAAACGTGGCTGGCTGCGGGCAGCATCTGGGTGATCATGGCAGCCGAAGTCAGGATCAAAGCTGCGCAGACCAGGAATACACTTCGCTCGCCCAGGCGGTCGGCCATCACGCCGCCCAATGCAGTTCCGGCATAAAAGCCGCCAAACAGTGCCACATGGAACAGGCCGAGCGCCTGGCCGCGTTGCTCCTTTGGGGCAGCGTCGATGACGTAGTCTTGGCAGGAGAGCGAAGCAAAGGCATAACCGATGCCGCTGAGAACACTGAAAAAGATGATTTCCACTACGTTGCTGGAAATAAAGTAGCCGATGTTGGCGAGAGCCGCTGGGATCGCGGCAAACAGGAACAGACTGCGGTGGCCAAAGCGCTTGGATAGCGGTCGCGCGTAGGGTGAACCGGCAACGATGGCGATGAGATAGGCGGCCAGCGGTAAGCTGATGACGATGCCTGGATTGAGCCAGGTCAACGGGTTGTCAGCGTCGCGGACATAAAGCGAAAAGAACGACAGCGAAAAGGAGTCGGCCGCTGCGATCAGGAAGAGGGGAAGCCGCACATCGCTGAGGCTGCAGAACCTCATGATCAACGGCCTGCCGGCCGGGATGACGAGACCTGGTTCCAGTTGCAGCGCGCGGTTGCCATCGGGCAGTCCACGAACGGCCGCCATCATTGCCCCAAGCCGCTCCGCCCTCAAAGAAAGGGCTTGGCCCAGCCGATCGACGGCGCTGATCCCGTGTGCCAGTATGCTGCGGGAGAAATCACCGGCCGCCTGTAGCTTCAGAATATAGTCGAGGCGGTTCAGCGGTCCGGCCAGCGAGTGGTTGGTCATGACCGAGACCAGCTCGACCGCCAAAAGAATTGTGACCAGAGTTACGACCAGGAGGTCGAGAACCACATCCCGGAACTCGCGCGACAGGTAGCCGGCATTCTTGATGACGACGAGTTTGGCGATCGCCTTGCCGTCGACGACGATCGGTACCACGGTCCCGGTCTCAAGCATCGTAGGCGTCGGGGGCCCATCGCCCACCTCCAGGATAGGGCGGTTGGTGACAAGCGCGAAGTTGGAGATTTCGGGAAAGTCGTGAAGCAGGGATATGAAGAAATCCCGTCCCCCAACCATCATGTCGAGCGACACGCCGGCCTTGAGCGTGCGGGCGATGGCGTCATTGGCTATGGTGCCGATAAGCTTTGTACGTCTTTCAAGTTCGGGGGCGAAGGATTGATCTATGCTCCGGTAGGCGAGGGCGCCGAGCGACACGGTTACCCCCAATACCAGGGCGGCAATGAGCAGCGTGAGCCGCCGCGATACTGCAATAGCCATGGGGCAGTCAGGAACCGAGATCACGTCAGCGCTCTGCACGCCTGCCGGTGGACTGCCTGCGCGGTCGGCTGGCATCAGCGCCGTAAGGTTCGCCAGTGCCATGCGGTATTTTGCGGTGCCGGCGACAAGCGCGGTGTGAAAATCGGCAAAATCGCGGGCCGCCACTATGGTGTCATCTTCGGCGTGGCTGGCGATATCGTCGAGGGTTCGAACGGTCGCACGCAGCCGGTAGCGCAACGCAACGTAGGCCAGTGCCGAGAATGCGGCCAGGAGCGCCACCGCCGACATCCGAATCTGCGAACTGATCAGGCTATTGTGCGTGCGCAATTCCTCCGTCGGGTAAATGACTGCTAACGCACCTGACGGTTCACCGCTCTCGTCCAGTATGCTCGCGCCGCTGACCAATGCGGCTGCTGTCTCAAGATCCCACATGCCATTTGAGCCCTCTTCCATGGCGCGCCCCATTTGCCGTGCGGTGAATGGAATGGGTTCGTCCGACACTGACCAGACGACCTTGCCCGATGGATCGAGCAACACGATGTTGGAAATGGCTGGGTCTGTCTGAGAGGCCCGGTTCAGCAGGTCCTCTGCATTGCGTATCGTAGCGATCGGCAGACCCAACTCCGAGACTGACCTGAAAGGGGCGGCGGTTGCCGCTGCGATGACCGAAAGGCGCTGTCGCAGAAGCTGCGAATAGACAGCCTCATTCTGTAATTTGACAAGTACAGACAAGGTAGTAATAACAATAGCTAGCACAATAGTTAGAGAAAGCCAGATTCGCGTAATTAGAGTCATGGTTGTTGTGTGCCGTAGAATTACCAACGTCGATTCTATTTAAGGATATAATTGGGTAATTCATATGTAGTAGGAGCTCTCCGAAATTTGGCCGAACGATCGACGGCTCCGGCTGCATACCACTACGCTAGGCCCTCCATGGCAGTTCTATAGTTGATCCGCCGTCACGACAGCGCTTGAACGCGCGGTCTTACCGTTTGCGAAGCGTTAGTTTTGAGTTAGGATTCCGTCAGGCTGGGGCCCGTTAAGCCATGGTAAGTTGGGACGGCGTCGCCGTCGGCAATATCTCGCTATTCGGCGGATTCCAGATTGAAAAGGAAGCCGGCGGTCCGGTTTGGCTGACCGGAAAGCGAGGTGCGGCGATCATCGCTTATCTGGCCCGCTGCCCGGGTATGGCGGCGCCAAGGGAGCGGCTGGCCGACCTGCTGTGGGGCGATAGCGACAGCGAACACTCGCGCAACAGTCTGCGGCAAACGCTCAGTGTCCTGCGCCGGGATCTGTCGCGAGCGGGCATGGATATCATCCATTCCCACCAGGAGCTGATTGGCATCAGGCCGAATGCGGTGCGGGTCGATGTGGAGGACTTCGAAGCCGGCCTGTCGGCCGCCCGGTCCGCGTCGGAGCTCGAGACCACTCTGGCGCTTTACACGGGGCCGTTTCTCGACGGCTTTTACCTCGGGAGCAATGCTTTCGACGATTGGGCGGCATTGGAACGCGAAAGGTTGCTGAGCCGCGCGCTTCAGTCGTTGGAAAAGCTCGCCCGCCTCGTGGACGCTGAAAGCGGGCTGGTCGTGTCGGATCGAATTCTGGCCATGGAGCCGACGCGGGAAGAATCCTACCGGCTGAAGATGGAACTGCTCATTGCCCGCGGTCAGCGAGACAAGGCCCTGCGAACGTTCGAAGCCTGCAGAAGCATCCTGAAGAAGGAATTCGGCGTCGATGTCAGCCCGGAAACACGAGCGCTTTGGCAATCCCTCTCGGCTGCCGATATTCCATCTACCAAGCAACCGGCAAACGGCGTCCCTGCCAGCCAGCGCCTGGGGCGCCCATCCATCAGCGTCGCCGACTTCGTCAATCTGACGGGAGAGCGAGGCGATGACTTTTTCGCCAAGGGTCTGGTCCATGACATCACAACGGCGCTCTCGGAGGTAGCCGACTATGTCGTGCTTTCGGGCCTTCCGCCCTTCGAGAAAAACGCTGAGGAGAGTGCCGTGCGTGCGCGCTATACGCTCAGCGGCAGCATCCAGAGATCCGGAGACGAACTGAGGGTAAACATCCAGCTGGTCGACGCCGCCGGTGGCCACAATGTCTGGGCTCAGAAATTCGACGGCCACTCGGAAAATGCGCTCGAGTTCCAGGACAGGATCGCGCAGTCGGTTGTGCTGGCGGTGAGCCTCGAACTTCAACTGACCAATTGGAAGGTTCGCGACAAGAGCCCGCCGGGCGCCCCCGAAGTGCGCAGATTGGTGAATGAAGCTCTGATGAAGTATTTCGAGATGACCCGGGATTCGCTCTTGGTGTCGAAGGAACTTGCCGAGAAAGCCCTTTTGATTGCGCCCGAAAATGCGCGGGCAAAACGTACGCTCTCCATCGCGACGACCATGGGGCTGGCATTCGGCGCGCTGCCTGCCAAGCAGGAGCACGTCGACAATGCCCTGCGCCTGGCCGAAGACTCGGTAAGGGCAGTCCCTGACGATGAAATCGCTCGTTGCATCCTGTCGTTTGCGTATTTGCATGATGGCCGGATCGACGAGGCGATCGTTGAATGCCGCCACGCCGTCAGCCTCAATCCAAGCTATCCCAGCGGCCACGGCGATCTTGGCGAGCTCTATGGCCTGCGCGGCCAGGTGAGCGAGGCGCTGCGCGAGGCCAATGAGGCTATCCGGCTCGGCGCGCATGATGTCATCGACTTCTGGCGTCATCATGGTTTGGCTGTGGCGCATTTCGCCGGCGGCGACGACCGTAGGGCGCTCGAAGTCGCCCGCAAGGTGGTCAGGACAAAGCCGGGTTTCGTCCGCGGCGCCCTTTATTGGGCGGCCGCTGCTTCAGCGACCGGCAACAATGAAGAAGCCTCACGCGCCGTCCATCATTGCCTGTCACAGCTTCCACATCTCAACCTGGGCAATGTCTGTCCCGGCTTTATGCCGCGCTATGTGCGGGATGATCATCACTTCCGGTTCCTGGAAATGCTGGCGAAAGCCGGTCTTCCGAGTTCCTAAAGCGCGTCGCGATCTTTCAGATTCGCTCCATGCGCTTTAGGTTTTTGATTTTACGCATGTCTTTATCCCGAGACCGGTTCCCACTTTCGGGAGACATGCCTTAGCCCCGTGATGCCGGGGCGCCGGCATCGCGCTCGTCCTCGAGCGCGGCCCGCACCAGCGCATTCGCCGCCCACACCGACAGGGCCTCGCCCTCCGCCGCGTTGAGGCCGCAGACATCGCGTTGGACGATCAACGCCTCCCAGCCGATCACCATGGCAAGCGCCCGGACGAGCTGGTTCCAGCGGTCCGGGGTCAGCCGGTCCCGCAACGGCGACAACGCCTGCTCGATCCATTCGATCCGGCGATAGCCGCGGCGCTGGATGCCCTCCGCTGGCGGCTCTCCATCGACCGTAAGCCTGATCAACGAGCGGCCGAGCTTTTCGATCTCCGGACTGACGTGGTGCAGCGCGCGGACCAGATGCTCCACGCGCGCTTCGCCGTCATCGCTCGCCTGCTCGATGGCGCGATCGACCGAAGCCTGACTGAGCGCGCCGACGGTCGCATCGAGCAGCAGCTGATCGAAGCTCGGGAAGTAGAGATAGACGGTTCGCCGCGAAACGTCGGCGGCGGCCGCCACGTCGTTCACGGTCGGCGTCTCGCCGCGGGCGAGCAACGCGATCGCGGCATCGACGATCGCCTTGCGGGTGCGCCGCTTCTGCGCGGTGCGGGAGTGTGGATTGACATTCATGCAAGCTGAGTATACCGAAGTGCATTAATTGCACAAGAGTGCAATATAGCAGCAGACACCTTGAAAGGGGGCTTTCATGACAATCTCCAGCCATACCGCCGACGACGCACGTTTCCTGGGACCGGATGAGGGGGAGGCGATCTGGTTCCTGCGAAACCGCATGACGGTGAAGGCGACCGAGGCCAGCACCGGAGGCGGCTTCGGCCTGCTGGAATCCCTGATTGCGCCGGGCTTCTCGCCGCCGCTGCACGTCCATCACCGCGAGGACGAGTCCTTCTATGTGCTCGAAGGGGAATTGACGATGAAATGCGGCGATCGCACCTTCCGGGCCACCGCGGGCTCATTCGTGTTCCTGCCGAGAAACGTCCCCCACACTTTCGTGGTCGAAGGCGACAAGCCGGCGCGGATGCTGACCCTGCTGACGCCGGGCGGCGGCGAGGGCGTCTTCATCGACGGCGGCCGGCCGGCGGAGGCGGAAGGATTGCCGCCGGCGACGCCGCCCGACATCGAGGCTCTCAAGCGCGTGAGCGCCCGCTATGAGGCCGAAATCGTCGGGCCGCCGATGGCGCCGACGGCCAGCCATGTGGCGGCCGGCGCCTAGCTCCGCTACAGATGCACGTAAGCCGTGAGCGGCAGGTGATCGGAGGCGACACGCGACAGCGGCGTGTCATGCGCTTCCACCGCCGAGACCATGCCGTGCCGGTTGCCCATGATCCGGTCGAGCGCCAGCACCGGCAGGCCCGATGGGAAGGTGGGCACCGCCGGCGGCGGGCCGAAGGTCGTGTGCAGCGTGCTCAGCGCCGAACGGTTGCCCAGCCGCCATTCGTTGAGGTCGCCGAGCAGAAGCGTCGGCCTTTCATCGGCGCTGCTCATGATGTCGAGCACGACGCGGGCCTGTTCCGAGCGCGAACGGCGCAGGAGGCCGAGATGGGCAGCGATCACGCGCAGCGCCCGTGTCTCGTCGAGATCGATCTCGGCGACCAGTGCCCCGCGCGGCTCCAGGCCGGGCAGCTTGATCTGGTGTACGTCGCGCACCGTGCCGCGCTTGAACAGAAGCACGTTGCCGCGCCAGCCATGCGCCTTGCCGTTTCCGCTGACAGGCACCGGCACCAGCCCGGTTTCGATTTCGAGATGGTTGAGGTCGAGCAGCCCGGCGCGGTCGCCGAAACGGTTGTCGGCCTCCTGCAGCGCAATCACGTCGGGGCTGATTTCGCGGATGACACGCGCGGTCCTTTCGGGGTCGAATTTCCGGTCGGTGCCGATGCATTTATGGACGTTGTAGGAGGCGACCACCATCTCGGCGCCCTCGACCGGCTTGCGCGGCGTCGACATGGCCTTGCGTGCATTTCTGCCGCGGATCGACAGGAGCACGGTCTCCGGAAGGCTGCGTCCGTTTCTCTCCATTGCTCTGATGCTCGTCTTCCTCGTCTATAGATAGGGCGATCCCAGCCACAGCAATCGGTCGAAAACGCGAACGACGAAGGGCCGGGCCTTCAGTGTCTGCAGCGTCACCGGCTGCGCGGAAGCGATTGCGGCGCCGATGCGGGCCTCGATCTCGGCGGCGAAATTGGCATCAAGGATCTCCATGTCGATCTCGAAATTCAGCCTCAGCGACCGGGCATCGAGATTGGAAGAGCCGACATAGGCCCATACGCCGTCGATCGCCATCAATTTCGAATGGTCGAACGGACCTTCGTGGCGCCAGACGCGGCAATAGTGTTTCAGCACCTGGTCGAACTGCGCCATCATGGCATGGTCGACGAGGAAGAGGTTGTTCACCGCTGGCACGACGATGTCGATCTCGACGCCGCGCCGGCCCGCCGTGGTCAGCGAGCTGATGAACTCCCGATCCGGCAGGAAGTAGGGCGACATGATGCGGATCGATTTGCGCGCGACCGAGAACGCTCCCATCAGCAGCTTGTGGTTGGTTTCATTCGAGGCATCTGGCCCTGTCGCCACCGCGCGCACCAGCATCGGCTGACCGGGCGGCGGCAGGAGTTTTTCGATCTGCCAGACATCGCTTTTCAAAACCTCTTTGGCGGCGAAACGCCAGTCCTCGGCCGCCACCGCGAACAGGTCGGCCACCACCGGCCCGGCGACCTCGAAATGCGTGTCCCTGGAACTGTCGGAGCCGGCGAATTCGGTAGAGAATCCCTTGCGGATGTTCATCCCTCCCGTGAACGCCAGCGCGCCGTCGACAACCAGGATCTTCCTGTGGGTTCTGAGATTGGCATAGGGAAGTCGCAAGCCCATGACGATGGCGCCATTGAAGAGGTGGACGGCGACGCCGGCGTCCTTGAGCTGCTTCAAAATGCTGGGCACCGAATAGCGCACGCCGACGGCGTCGATCAGCACGCGCACCGCGACGCCGCGTTTGACCGCGCCGGAGAGCGATTGGACGAACATCTGCCCGACGGCGTCATTGTCAAAAATATAGGTTTCGAGAAGCACGCTGTTTTGCGCGCCGTCGATGGCCTGGCACATGGCCATATAGGCCTCGTCGCCGGTTTCGAGCACGGCGATCGTGTTGCCAGAGGTCAGCGGACGCCGCGCCACCCTGTCGCCCAGCGTCTTCAGTCCGATGAAGTGCTGACCGTAATGGGCGTCGATCAAGGCTTCCATGGCCACGTCGCGGTCGTGCCCTGCCTCGGCTGCCTCGCCGGTGACGGGCCGCAGAGCGCTGATCGTCGCGCGGCGGATGCGGTTGATGCCGGCGATGGCATAGATGATGGCGCCGAGGAAGGGCGACAAGAGCATCACGCCCACCCAGCCGGTGGCGGCGCGCACGTCCTCCTTCGTCATGATGGCATGGACGATACCGACGGCCGCCATCGCCAGGGACAGCAGAAGAATAAGCTCCGACCAGTGACTCGCAATCGCCTGCAACATCGGCCCGACTATTGTGCGGGGACGAGCGGAAGGCAATGCGGTGGGTCAAGGCGATCCAGGAAACTGGCTGCAGTGGGTTCCGTCCGGAGCCGATAAAGCAGGTGCCGAATGTTCGTTCTGGGCAGCGGGGAGCTGACCTTGTCGAATTGCAGCTTCCGATAGTCGCGGACTTCCCTGCGGGGCTCGCTGGACGCCCACTTCGCGCCCAATATCGGCCGTTGAAATCACGCCTGCCACCGCGCTATAGCGGACATTACCGGCGACAACGCTGGACGCCTCGCCGAAGCGGACACTTTGCGTAATGGCCAGTGTCGATTCCTAACCAACGCGGTCGCAATACCTGCCAGAGTTGGTACCTTGGTGGCGATCCGGAAGTAACAGTATACTGGATCAGTTATCGAGGCGGGACCAACCGTGCAGTGCCCGCAATGCCAAGCCGCCACGCAGGACGGCAAGATCTTCTGTGACGTGTGCGGCACGCCGCTGCCGCAGCGGTGTCCGGCATGCGGGGCCGAGAGCCAAGCGGGCAAGAAGTTCTGCGGCGATTGCGGGTCCCCCCTGACCGGCCCGGGCTCACATGAGGTAAGCAGAGCAGCGCCAGTCGAATATCCTTCTCTTCCATCCGCGCCCGACACTATCTCTTCCGGAGCGGAGCGCCGCCAGATCGCCGTCATGTTCTGCGACCTGGTGGGCTCGACAACGCTCTCGGCGCGTCTCGATCCTGAGGATCTTCGCGGGGTGATTGGCGCTTATCACGCACGCGTGGCGGACGTTGTAGGAAAGCACGAGGGCTTCGTGGCACATTACATGGGCGATGGTGTGCTCGCCTACTTCGGCTACCCTGAGGCGCACGAGGATGACGCCGAGCGAGCCGTAAGCACCGGCCTTGATCTTGTTGACGCAGTCGGGCAGCTCCCAGCCCCGGAACCGCTGCAGGTGCGCGTCGGAATCGCCACAGGCGTGGTCGTCGTCGGCGACCTCGTTGGCTCAGGGGGCGCTCACGAGCGCGATATCGTTGGCGAGACGCCGAACCTGGCCGCGCGCCTCCAGACACTCGCTGAACCCGACAGCGTTATGATCTGTCCAACAACACGCCGTCTCCTTGGGAACCTCTTCGAGTACAAGGACTTCGGTAAGATTGCTATCCGGGGCTTTGTCGGGCACGTAGGGGTAGCGCAGGTCTTGCGACCAAGCGCTATCGAGAGCCGTTTCGAAGCTTTCCACGCGTCAGTGTTGACGCCTCTCGTCGGGCGTGAAGAGGAAATTGCGCTGCTCCTGGAGCGATGGGCGCAAGCGAAGGACGGCGAGGGCCAGGTAGTAGTGCTCTCGGGCGAGCCGGGGATCGGCAAGTCGCGCACAATCACCGCTCTGCTGGAACAGCTCCGCGGTGAACGGCACACACGGCTGCGGCATTTCTGCTCACCACACCACCAAGACAGCCCACTCTATCCGATTATCCGTCAACTCGAACGAGCAGCGGGATTCGAGCGCGACGACACCCCGGTAGCAAAGCTCGACAAGCTGGCGACCCTGTTTAAGCCTACGGCAGCGACTGAGACGGACCTCGCGCTCTTGGCCGAATTGCTGTCCGTGTCCTCACCGGAAGCGAATGCGGCGCAGCTCGAGCTCGCGCCGCAAAAGAAGAAGGAGCGGATCTTTGCCGCTCTCAGGCATCAGCTTGAGGTCCTGGCAGGAAATGCGCCCGTGCTCATGGTCTTCGAAGATGCTCACTGGGCTGACCCGACCTCGCGCGAGCTCCTCGACGACATCGTCATCCATGCAGCGCGTTTGCCCCTGCTGGCGGTGATAACTTGCCGGCCTGAGTTCCAGCCGCCGTGGGTGAGTTGTCCGCACGTCACGCTCCGGCCTCTGAACCGGCTCGGTCCGAGCAAGGCGGCTGCCCTCGTTCGGCGCATTGTACAGAGCACGAGATCGTCGCTCGCTAACCAGCTGGTCGATGAGATTGTTGATCGTACAGACGGCATTCCTCTGTTCCTGGAGGAGCTGACGAAGGCCGTGCTGGAAGCCGGCGCAGTTGACACCTCAACAAATAAGGGGCGTCCAATATCGGCCCTGTCCGGGATCCCTGCGACCTTGCACGCATCTCTGATGGCGCGCCTTGACCGGCTGGGTACGGCGGCAAAGGAGGCTGCGCAGGTCGGCGCGGCACTCGGTCGGGACTTCTCATATGAGTTCATCCGCGCCGTCGCAAAGATGAGCGACGAAGCACTGGACGAACAGCTCAGCCGGCTCGTTGCCGCTGAACTGGTGTTCGAACGTGGCACGCGGCCGGACACGATCTACACCTTCAAACATGCCTTGATTCAGGAAGCGGCTTATACCACGCTCCTGCGGGCTGATCGGCAGCGGTTGCATGCCCGCATCGCCGAGACCGTGGAGCTGCGCTTTCCCGAGCGATGTAAGCGCGAGCCGGAGTTGTTGGCCCATCACTTCGCCGAGGCCCGCCAGATTGAACGTGCCCTCGACTACATGTTGCAGGCTGGTGCGCGGGCGGTCGAGCGTTCAGCCAATGTCGAGGCAATCCGGCACTTGACGCGCGGGTTGGAGACGCTTGAGACACTCCCGGAAGGCGTCGAGCGAGATAGGCGGGAACTGGCGTTTCAAGTCGCGATCGGCACGCCTTTGATCGCGGTCCACGGTTATTCCGCTCCGCAAACAGGCGCTGCGTACAGCCGCGCCCGGATTCTTTGCGAACGGCTGGGCGAGCCGGAGCCGCTCGTCGCCACGCTCAGTGGGGAATTCGCCTTTCACTTCGTACGTGGCGACCATCCTATGATGCAGCGGCTCGTGCAGGAGGCGCGGCAGATCTCTGAGCGCTCGCCGAACCCGTTGGTTCGGCTCGCCAGTCATCGTCTCGCTGGGATCACGGCTACACATGGTGGGGCCTTTGCTGACGCTCGCTTAGAGTTCGAAGCAATCCTCGCGCTGTACGACCCCAGCCAGCATCGAGGACAGCCGGTCCACTATGTGCACGACCCTATGGTCTCGGCTCTCACCTATCTTGCACTGGTGCTCTGGATCCTGGGCTTTCCTGACCAAGCACGCCGCGTCAGCATCGCGGCGTTCGCCTGCGCTGCGGAGTTGAACCAGGCGAACCTCACAGCCCATGTCCACAATTATGCGGGCGCAGGACTCGATGAACTGCTCCGTAATGTCGCCGGTGTCCGTGGGCACGCCGAGGCCATAATAGAGCTGGCCGAGCGCCACAGCCTGCATTATTGGCGGTTAAACGCCCTGATCCTTCAGGGCTGGACGCGGGTGCAAGAGGGTGCCGGAGAAGCCGGGATTGCTCTTATGCGGCAGAGCGTCGCCGACCGCGCAGCTTTTGGGGTGAACTGGTATCAGGCCCGCTATCTTAGCATGCTGGCGGCAGCCCATGCACAGCTAGGACAGGCTGAAGAAGGATTGCACGTCATTGCCCGAGCGCATGACCTGATCGTGCAAAACAGCGAACACATGTGGGCCGCAGAACTTCAACGGCTTGAGGGGGAGTTGCGGCGGTTACAAGGTGGCTCGCCGGCTGAAACGGAGGCATGTTTCGAGCGAGCTCTTTCAATTGCACGCAGCCAGAGCGCCAAGTCCTTCGAACTCCGAGCGGCAAGCAGCTTGGCCCGCTTGTGGCTGGAGCAGGGCCGGTGCCATGAAGGCCGGCATCTGCTGGCGCCAATCTACCACTGGTTCAGCGAAGGTTTCGAAACGCCAGATCTCATGGAGGCGAAACTGCTTTTGGAGGATTTGGAGAAGGCCGGCTGCCCGTGTTGAAGCGGTCCTTATGCTGCCCATAAGACTGTCACAAACAACCGCCCGCTTGACCCTACAGGGGCCGGACCTCAGGCCGGCTAACGACGATGCGCGACCTGGAAACGCTTCTCAGTCCTCGTTCATCCGATGATGCAAGAGAAGGACACTGAGAGATGGCTACCAAAGAAAAGAAAAAGAAGAAGGCGAGCCGCGTGGTGAAAGGACAAGAACTGGAGGTTGAGCACCTTACGGAAATTGCTGACGTCTCGCCGAAACAGGCGCGCGCTTTGTTGCGCAAGCATGGTGCCGATTGGACCAAGCTCAAAGACGAAGCCGAAGATTTGAAGGAAGACTGAAATGCTCGGCGCGGTTCTGTGCTTCCCGCTCATTGCGGAGTGGCAATGCCCAGCTTGGCTGGCTGACGCCCTTGCTGGCGAAGGACGCTTTCGCCCGTATGAGACCGCATAACCGACCGCCTTGCCGCGCGACATTGGTTCCGGGTCCTGCGGTGCTTGCAGGGCGATATCCTTCCATCGTAACCGCAGACACCAGCCAGGGCGAGGGCTGCACGTAATTATGTCATTCTCCGAACGACCCAGAGCGACCGGCCCGCATGAGCGATTCCGGACACGAGTCGAAGGCGAGGATCATCTTTGACCCGGTCAGCCTCAACCACATCAAGAAGCAGGATCCGCTGATCGGTCTCGTTTGCGTTCGGCGTAATCCAGCAGCGACGATCCTCGCAGCATAGCCCGGCTTCCGGATGCTCCTGGAGGTACTCAATTGCATATTCGGCGTCCACTTTTCTCGGTCCCGCGTCCACGGACATTTGCTCTTCTCCTCCTTCGTCTGCGATCGGCCAGGAAGTGAACCAAGCCCTACTGCCCGGGCTTGTGGGAAAGCCGATCCAGCGCATTTCGAAGCGCAGTGGCGGCACCGCCACGCTCGTCGGCGGACATCAGCTCCGGTTCAAGTTCCAGCCTGAAGTGCGGCAGCTCGGTTCGAACGGCGCGACAAGCGCCCGCTAGATTGGCCTTCAGATCGATAACGCGGTAGGTGGCGACGGGATAGGCGATCCCCTTGACCTGGACGTGCCCCATCTCCTCACAATCGATCGTGTCCTTCACTTGCGCAAACGTCTCGTAGGAAATGAGGATGGCCCCCGGTGCCGCCTCCTGTTCCAGGCGCGAGGCGAGATTCACGGCGCCGCCGATTATCGTGTAGTCCATGCGGTCCTCGCTGCCGAAGTTACCGACGGTGCAGTAGTCGGTATGGATGCCGATGCGGCAGCGCAGCGGTGTTTCGATCCCCATGTCCCGCCAGACTTCGGTAAGCTCGCTGATCCGCTTTTGCATGGCAAGCGCCATCTGTACGCAAGCCAGCGCGTCCTCCTTGACGCCGCGCGTCTCGGGGTCGCCGAAAAACATCAGGATCGCGTCGCCGACATACTTGTCGATCGTGGCACCATGATCCGACGCGATTTTCGACATTTCTGTCAGGTAGTGATTGAGGAGCTGGGTGAGATCCTCGGACTCCATCTTGTCGGTGGTCTCGGTAAAGCCGGCGATGTCGGAGAAGCATATGGTCAGCTTCTTGCGCTGACTGGCGATTCTAACGTCTTGGCGGCCGGTGAATATCGAGCTGTACACTTGCGGCGCCAGATATTTGGCCAGCTTGCTGGAAAGCGCCTCTAGGGCAGCGGACTTCTCGGCAAGGTTCTCCTCCCTTTGCTTCAGCTCGGTGATGTCCGAATAGACGGCGACCGTGCCGCCTGCGCTGATCCGCCGCTCGCTTATCATGATCCATCGTCCGTCGCCCCGCCGCTGCACCCATGGTTCGCCAGGGTTGCGGTGCCGCCACAGGCGCTCGGCAACCCACTCATCGACCCGCCCCTCGGCATCCCTGATGTAGCCGCGCTCGGCGGATCGGCGGATGATCTCCTCGAACGCCGTGCCAGGGCTTAGCTCGGCCTCCAGACCGGCGTATAGCAGTTCGCGGTAGCGGCTGTTGCTAAGGACAAGCCGGTCCTCTCTGTCATAGAGAGCGAAACCTTCGGAAATGCTTTCGATGGCATCGACTAGCCGCTGACGCGCTTCTGCAACGTCGCGCAGGTTCTTTTCCTCGACCTCGACAGCGGTATCCCGGAAGAGGCTCAGCGCCTCGGCCATGCGCCCGATTTCGTCGCTGCCCGCGGCCGGCAGCGGCGCACGAAGATCGCCGCCCGCGATCGCGAGCATGCCCTGGCTCACCGCTCCCAGACGGGCGAGAAGGCTGCGGTCCACATAGAGCCAGACGACCAGAACCGAGCTCAACAGGCTGAGAAAGGCGGAGCCGAGGACAACTCCGGTGCCGTAGCGCTGGACGAGCGCGGCTTCGCGACCGGAGGCAGCGATCTCGCGGTCCGCTGCTGCGACAAGACGGTCGACGGCAGCGGTGAGACTGCGCGACAGCCGATTGTTTTCGGCCAGAAGCTTTTCGCCCTGCGCGAGGACGGCAAGCTCCTCCTCCCGGGCCTTCGGGATGCTGTTCTCGCCATCGGTTAGTGCCTTGAACTCGTCCACTCGCTGCCGGAAACGGGTCTGCAGCTTTTCGTCGATCTCCGAGGAAGCCGTTTCCAGAGCGGCAAGCGAGCGGCGCAGCGGAAACAGGATCAATGCCAGGTCGCCCCGCGTCGGCGCGGTCGCGGCCTTCACCAGCGCGTCGTTGACCGCCGAAATATCCAGCAGCGCCTTCTGCTGGGGGATGTAAGCCGCAATCGCCCGGACCATGTCGGCCATTGCCGCTGCGCGTCGATCGGGCGACAGCGACGTATCGGCCGCGACCGCCCGCCATTGCGGGAGCCTGGAATCCATCACCAGGATGCCGGTGGCCAGAAGGCGCTGGCTTCCGGTCGTCGTCGCGGCGAGGCGGTTCAGGAGCTCCTCCTTGTGGGCGACCACATCGAGGCGGGCGACAACGAGAGAGTCGAGCTCCTTCAGGTTGCGCCTCAGAACAACCGCGGCTTCCTCAATCTCAGCCAAAGGCACTGTGCCCAGTGTGGCACCCCTGAGGTCCGTGCGCAGGGCCTCGAGGCGGGACATCTCCAGCGCGACGGCAGCCGAGACCTCGCTGTGCTGAGCCCTGCTTGTCGCCGCCAGCACCGACGGCGCGGCAGCAGCGACCCGTTCGGCCTGGCGCGACAGCTGGAGGGAGGCCAGCGCCGACGGCACCCGATCCGTGGTAATTCGGTCGACGACGTCGCCGACTTGGAGGAAGGCATAAAGCGCCGCAGCGGTTGCCAGCACCGCAAGGGCGCTGATCCCGAAAAAGGCGAGCAACAGCCGGCCACGTATGCCAAGGCGTTCAAGCATCGCGGTGAGTCGGAACAATCCAGCCACACTGGTCTGCATCGGACTAGACGTCTCAGGCGGCACGCCGGCGTTCGGCGAAGCCTATTCAACCGGCACGTACTCTCCACCCCGCCAGACGTACCAAACCCAGCTCTGCCTCGTGAGGTCACCCTTGTCGTCGAAATCGACCCGGCCAATGACGGTGTCGAATTGCTGTTCGTGCAGCGTCGCGATGACCGCCTTCGGCTCCAGCGAACCTGCCTTCGCGACCGCCTGGGCCCAGACCTGGACCGCGCAGTAGCTCAACAGCGTGTAGCCCGCGGGCTCGAAGTTCTCCGCGCGGAACCGCTCCACGATCGCGGCCGCGCCGGCATTTCGCCGCGGGTCCGCCGGGAAGGTGAACAGGGTTCCCTCCGCCGCTGAGCCTGCGATCAGGGCGAATTCCTCGGTAGCCAAGGCATCTCCGGATATGAGCTGAACCGTGTAGCCACGGTCGTGTGCGGCGCGAGCAATCAGCGCAACGTCGGTATGGTACCCACCCACATACAAGGCTGAGACGCCGGCGGTCTGCAAGGCAGCGACCTCGGCCGAATAGTCGTCCTTTCCGGGCGTGTACGCGTCGTAAACAGCTTCAGTCACGCCCCGTTTGTTCAGCTGCTTCCTGGTCTCATCGGCGAGACCCTTCCCATAGGTCGAGTTGTCGTGAAGGATTGCAATCTTCTTGTCGCCCCAGCGATCGGCAAGGTAGTTGCCGGCGATAAACCCTTGCGCGTCGTCGCGGCCAATGGTGCGGAAGACATTGCTACGGCCCTGTTCGGTCAGCTGCGGATTGGTCGAGCCTGGGGATATTTCGACGACGCCCGCCTCCGCGTAAACCTTTGATGCGGGGATCGAGGCCCCGGAGCAATAATGCCCGACGACGAGCACCACCCCGTCAGCCACCAGCTTCTGGGCGGCCGCGACCGCTTGCTTGGCATCGCAGAAATCGTCGACCGAGATGAGCCTCACCTTCTGACCGAGCACGCCGCCCGCCGCGTTGACGTCGGCCACCGCCATCTCCGCGCCGCGCTGTCCCTGCTCGCCGATCCAGGCAAGCCGTCCCGTCATCGCGGACGAAACCCCGATCAGCACCTCGGCCCTCGCGGAACTGAACACGGCCGCGAGAACTACGATCGCTATGGCGATTATACGGTGCATGCGTGCACGCCTTGTGGACAGTAGCTTACGCCAATCCCGTCAGAGCCGACAGCCCCTTCCGCAAGCGCGAGTGTCTCGGATGTTATTGCAGTGCAATTGGCAACGCGTCATAACTTCGTTCGCTGAAGTCGGAATCGCGCGCCAAATCCAGATATTCCACTAGCCGGAGTGAACATCGTGATCGGGTCAGGTCATGACGATGCTAACGCCGAGCACAATGTTCGCTCTTGAAGATTCGCAACCTGAAGCTGCCAGTCCGCTGTCGGCCGCGCCTCGGTCATTCGAGAACTGGCACCCGCCGCGGTGCAAACCTCACGCCCGCCTGCCGAGCAGCCGCAGCCACGGCGCGAGATGGAATGCCGCCATCAGGAGATACATCGGCACCATGCCGCTGAGCATGGAAGCTCCGGGCCCGGACATGCACATCATGCCTTCACCACCATAAGCAGCGGTGAGCAGCGCCATGGTCGCGAAGGTGGGCGCCGCGGCGAGGCTGAGCCGGTCGGCGAGGCCGAAGCCGCTCAGGCCGGACGGGCGAGGGACGTTCGCCGCTTCGATCGCAAGGTCTGGGTCTTCGGTGCTCATCTCATCCACCTTCCAATTGGCCGGACTTTCAAGGCTTGGGAAAAATCGGCTCTGGCGGCGCGGGCGACGCCGCCAGAGTCGCTTCAGGCTCAGGCGTTCTTGTTGCGGAACGCCGCCTCGCCGGCATCCGACACCTCGACCCATCTCTGGTCGGGGGCGGCGCCTTCCTCGTAGTTGTCGTGCCAGTTCCACCACTTGTAGGTCTGCGTCTGCGGATAGCCCTTGGGAGAATCCTCCCACACCTCCTGGCGGCCGAGCGGGGTGACGTCTAGATAGCTCCACACCGTGCCGAACGCCTCGTCGCCGCGGTTGTTGACGAAATAGGTGCGGAAAATGCGGTCGCCGTCGTGGATGAAGACGTTGTGGCCGTGCCATTCGTCGACGCCGAAATCCTTATCCCAGCTGTCGGTGATGGTGTACCAGGGCATCTTCCAGTCCATCCGCTGTTTCAGCCGCTGAATGTCGGCCTGTGGCGCGCGCGAGGCATAGGCAAGCGTGGTGTCGCGGGCGTTGAGATGGGCGAGGTTGCCGACCATGTCGGCGCCGAGCGAGCAGCCGCGGCAGGCATGTTCCGGCCAGCCATAGACGCCCGGCTCGAAGAAGGCGCGGTAGATGATGAGCTGCCGGCGGCCTTCGAAGAGGTCGAGCAGGCTCGCCTTGCCGTTCGGACCTTCGAAGACATAGTCCTTCTCGACAAGCATCCACGGCATGCGGCGGCGTTCGGCGGCCAGCGCGTCACGGGCGCGGGTGAGGGCCTTTTCCTTGACGAGCATCTCTTCGTGCGCGCCTTCCCATGCTTCTTGCGAAACGACCGGTGGTGTCTTCATGTGCTGGGTCATTGCTCTTGTCCCGTTCTTTGGGTTGGTTGAGGGTGACGCGGACAGACATAGGGCCGGACGGCGCGATGGTGAGAGTTACAAGTGTGACGCGATTTGATCCGGCCATCCCTGAGGCGGACCTTGAATGGACTCGCTGATCACCGCCGCCGGCCGCGCGCTCGCCGCGGGTGACCCGCTCGGCGCGCTGAAGCGTGTCGCTCTGCGCGACGACGCGCCGGCGCTGGCGCTGCGCGGCATCGCGATGGCGCAGCTCGGCGACCTCGAGCGGGCCAAGGAGTTGCTCAAAAGCGCGGCCCGCGCCTTCAGCCCCAGGGAGGCCGTGGCGCGCGCTCGCTGCGTCGTCGCCGAGGCAGAAATCGCGCTGGTCTCGCGCGATCTTGGCTGGCCGGAGAAGGCGCTGCGGACCGCACGCGCGACGCTGCAGTCGCACGGTGACCGCGTGAACGCCGCCTATGCCGGCAGCCTCGAAGCGCGACGCCTTATCCTGATCGGCCGTCTCGACGAGGCCGAGCGTCTGCTTGCCGGCTTCGATCCGGCGCCGCTGCCGCCGGTTGCGCGCGTCGCGCATGAGCTCGCCGCCGCCGGCATCGCGGTGCGGCGCCTGAGGACGAAGGCGGCGCGCTCGGCATTCGGCCGGGCTTCGCTTGCCGCCTACGAGGCGAACATCCCTGCGCTGAAGGCGGAAGTGGAAAATGCTTCGATTGTGCTGAACGCGCCCGTGGCGCGGCTCATCGCCAAGGGCGGGGAGAAGCCGCTTCTGCTCGAAGAGGTCGAAGCGCTGCTCGCCTCGGGCGCTCTCGTCATCGATGCCTGCCGCAATGTCGTGCGTGTGGCCGATACGGTCGTCTCGCTGGCGACGCGGCCGGTGCTGTTTGCGCTGGCGCGCGCGCTCGCCGAAGCCTGGCCGGCGGATGCCTCGCGCGAGACGCTGTTGAGACGCGCCTTCCGGGCAAGGCACGCCGACGAATCGCATCGCGCGCGGCTCAGGGTCGAGATGGGCCGGCTGCGCGCCGAGCTTGGCGCGCTCGCCGAAATCAACGCGACGGCCGCCGGCTTCGCGCTGACGCCGCTGAGCGCCGCCGAGGTCATGGTTCTGGCGCCGCCTGTCGAGGAAGAGCATGGCGCGGTGCTGGCTTTCCTGGCCGACGGCGAGTCATGGTCGAGCTCGGCCTTGGCGATCGCGCTTGGCGCCAGCGCGCGCACCGTGCAGCGCGCGCTGGAAGAGCTGTCGGCTCAAAGCAAGGTGCTGGCTGTCGGCCACGGCCGGGCGCGCCGCTGGATGATGCCGCCGGTGACCGGATTCCCGACTGTCTTGTTACTCCCGGGTCCGCTGCCGAGCGATTAAGCATGTCCCTGAAACTGAGCCCGCATTGTTCAGATCGATGGAGATCAAGATGAAACGAGCAACCGCTGAAATCCTGCGTGAATACGGGCCCTTTCCGGGCGTCAAGACCGTTGCCGGCGTGACCTTCGACGGCGAGAAAATCTGGTTCGCCTCCGGCGACAAGCTCAATGCGCTCGACCCTGGGACGGGCGCCACAACGCGCTCGATCGATGTCGCCGCGCATGCCGGCACCGCCTTCGACGGCAAGCATCTCTACCAGATCGCCGAGAATCGCATCCAGAAGATCGATCCGGCGACGGGCAAGGTGCTCGCCAGCATCCCAGCCCCCGGCAATGGTGGCGACTCCGGTCTCGCCTGGGCCGAGGGCTCGCTCTGGGTCGGGCAGCATCGGGCCCGCAAGATCCATCAGATCGATCCCGAAACGGGCAAGGTGCTCCGCACCATCGAATCCAAGCGCATCGTCACCGGCGTCACATGGGTCGACGGCGAGCTCTGGCACGGCACCTGGGAAGGTGACGAAAGCGATCTGCGCCGCGTCGATCCGCGCTCGGGCGAGGTGCTGCAAACGCTGGACATGCCGGCCGGAACCGGCGTGTCGGGGCTGGAATCGGATGGCAAGGGCTGCTTCTTCTGCGGCGGCGGCAACAGCGGCAAAGTCAGGGCCGTGCGCCGTCCCGGATACAAGGGTTCCGCCGGCAAATAGCCACGGGTCACTAGCACGCTGAAGCGAAACAGGCGGCCTTAGGCCGCCTCGCGCGCCGGCCGAGCAATGCCCTTGTTGGAGACCTGCCCGGCATTCGGTCTGTCGATATGCGCCCAGGCCGGACGCTCGAACAGGAACATGCCGAGGCCGGTGCGCTTGACGATTGCGTAGAGAATGACCGGGCTGATGACCGAGACGAGCAGCACCGCGAGGCTCAGCATGCCGGTTTCCGTCAGAAGGCCGCTTGAGAGCGCAGCACCCCGGAACAGCGACATTGGGATGGTGAAGGCGACATAGACGACCAGCGAATGCTCGCCGAGCCACCGCAGCCACTCCATGGACGCGAATTTCGACAGGAATCCACCGACCACGCAAAGCGCCAGCGCCCCGGCGACGGCGAGCACGAGATGCAGCGGCGGCCATGCCGCCAGGCCCATCTGCGTGCCGACCGGCTGAACTGAATAACCCGGCGAATAGACGAGCAGGCCGTTGACGAGCGCCCAGACGAGCAGCCCCGCCACGGCCATAGCCGGGCGATCTTGTGTCCACGCGACCAGCCGGAAGACCAGCGGCGCGATCACGAAGCCGAGATAGAAGAACACGAAATAGGCAGCGAATTGCTCGAGCGCATAGCTGTCCGGATGCGGCGCCCACATCTGCAGCGCGGCAGCGATCGGGATGACGGCCCAATGCGGCACGCGAAGCTCGCGCAAGATGCGCGCGACGAGGCCGAACACCGCCAGCATGTAGATGAACCACAGCACGCCATAGGGCTGGACGACCGCCATGGCGAGGTCGTGCAGCATGCCGTCGAGGTCGCGGCTGTAGATGCCGATCTTCAGCCCGATCGAGATGATCGCCCACAGGACGTAGAAATAGAGATAGTGGACGGCGCGCCGGTCGATGTAGCGCCGCCATGGCCGGTCGATCACCTGCGCCAGGAACAGTCCTGAGATGAGGAAGAATTCCGGCATGCGGAAGGGCGTCGCAAAGCCGATGACATAATGGAGGAAGCCGACGCCGCCGGTATATTCGCCGGTGTTGTAGGCCGAATACATCATCACCACCAGGATGATCGAAATACCCTTTGCCGTATCCACCCACGGCATGCGTGTCGAATTGTTCATGAACGACCCCGAGAAGGCACCCGGCGCCATAGTATCGGACGGGCGCGTCCCTGGCAGCACGAAGCTTCGGATATCGTAAACGCGACACTGCCGGCCGTTGCTTCGCGCCGGGTCAGCGCGCAGCCTCCCGCATCGCTACCGCCACAATCGCGCCCGAGAGAAATGTCAGCGCCGCGATTGCCGCGATCGCCGCGACGAAGCCGAAGAAATCGGCAATCAGGCCCGCCGACAGCGCTCCGATCGCATAACCGAGGTCGCGCCAGAAGCGGTAGACGCTGAGCGAACGTGCCCGCCACGAGGGATGCGATGCGTCCGACACCGCGGCGATCAGGCTCGGATAGACCATCGCCGTGCCGAGGCCGAGCAGCAGGCTGGCCAGTAGCCACCAGCCGAAGTCGCGCGTCATGGCGGTCAGCAGAAGTCCTGCGGCCTGCACCCACATGCCGGCGACGATCAGGCCCTTGCGGCCCCACCGATCGCTCAATGGCCCGGTCGCGACCTGGAGCACGCCCCAGACGCCGGGATAGACGGCCTTGAGGATACCGATCCGTTCGACGCCGAGCCCGTTGGCGACGAAGAAGAGCGGAAAAAGCCCCCAGCTCATGCCGTCGTTCAGATTGTTGACCAGGCCCGCCTGTGAGGCCGCGAACAAATTGCGGTCGCGAAGCGACGTGAGCATGAAGATCTCGCGGAAGCCGAGCGGCGAGGCCTGCTTGGCGTGATTGGACAGCTCCAGCCGCACATGCTCGCGCGTGTCGCGCACCAGAAGGATCGAGAGCGCGGCACCCAGGATCGCGTAGCCGACGCCGAGATAGATCGGTACCGGGCGCAGTCCGTAGCGGCTCGCCAGATAGCCGGTGAGGAAAGCAGTGACGCCAACCGCGAGATAGCCGGCGAACTCGTTGAGGCCGACCGCGAGCCCGCGCGACTTCGGCCCAACGAGGTCGACCTTCATGATCACGGTCATCGACCAGGCGAGGCCCTGGTTGATGCCGAGCAGCGCGTTGGCGGCGACGATCCAGCCCCAACTCGGCGCCAGGATGATGATGAAGGGCACCGGCAGGCCGAACAGCCAGCCGAGGATCAGCACGCGCTTGCGGCCCCATGTGTCGGCAAGCTGGCCGGAGACGAGGTTGGCGCAGGCCTTGACCACGCCGAAGCTGACGATGAAGGAGGTGACGAGCGTGGTCGAGGCGATGCCGAACTCCTCCGCGCCGATCAGCGGCACGACGGTCCGCTCGATGCCAACCATGCCGCCGACGAAGGCGTTGATCAGCACCAGCAGCGCGAACTGCTTCCAGTTGGCCTTGAGGCCGAGCGCGACGCCGGACGCGGCTGCGCTCAAGATTTCGCTCCGGCGTTCGCGGCACGGGTGCGGGCGGCATCCGGCGGCGGGGGAGGGATGTCGGCGGTCATGGCGGCGACGAACTGGTCCTCGTCCTCGATGCGGAAGGCTTTGTTGAAGCGCCGTTCGAAGCCGATGGTCGATGTCGGCTTGCCGCTCAGCGACCGCCCGCAGACCGAGCCGGAATAGGCGCCCGGCAGCACCTCGATGTGGTCGGGCAGTTCCTTCAGCCGGCGCACGCTTGCGTAGAGCGCGCGCGCACCGTCCTCGGCGCTGGACGCAAGCTCGGTGCGGCCGAGATCGCCGACCATCAGCGTGTGCCCGGTGAGCACGAACCAGGGCTCGCTCGACCGCGTCCGGTCGGTGACGAGGAGGCTCAGATGCTCCGGCGTGTGGCCGGGCGTGTGGATGACGGTCGCCGTGACATTGCCGAGCTCAAGCATCTCGCCGTCCTTCACGCGGCGGAACGGGAAGCCGGTCTCGGCGCCCTCGAACAGCACGTATTCGGCTCCGGTCGCCTCAGCGAGCTTGCGTCCGGCCGAGATGTGGTCGGCATGGATATGCGTGTCGATGACATAAAGGACGCGCATGCCTGTCGCGCGCGCCGCCTCGACATAGGGCGCGATGTCGCCGACCGGATCGACGACCGCGGCGGAAGCCTTGCCGCCACAGCCGAACAAATAGGAGGCTGCGACCGGGTCGGTATGCAGGAACTGCCTGAGAATCATCGCTTTTCCTCCGAACAGGCGGCTGCGCGAACGCGGCTTGACAGCCGCTCACATTCGTCATTCAATTACTCTGTTGAATGACGATGCGTCGCGAAAAGTCTGATGTCAATCCGCAATCCGAAACAGGTGCTATACGAGCAGTTCGCGATTGTCGCCAAGGCGCTCGGCCACCCGCTGCGCCTGGAGATGATCGAGCATCTCTCGCAAGGTCCGCGCAGCGTAGAGGCTCTTGCCGCGAAGCTCCGCCAGCCGGTCGCCAATGTCTCCCAGCATCTGCAGGCGCTTCGCCGCGCCGGCATTGTCTCGGGCGAACGCGACGGCAAGTTCGTCCGCTATGCGCTTGCCGACGACAGCGTGCTTTCAGCATTTGCCTCCGTGCGCGGCGTTGCCGAGCGGCACCTTGCCGAGGTCGAGCGCATCGTTCGCGGCTATTTCGACGCGCGGGACCATATGCGGCCCGTCAGCCGGGACGAACTCCAGGCGCTGATATGCGACGGGCTGGTGACGCTGATCGATGTCCGCCCGCCGGACGAGTTCGCGCTTGGTCATGTGCCGGGCGCGATCAATGTCCCGCTCGGTGAAATCAAATCCTGGTCCGAAAGCGCCGATACCAACCGGGAAATCGTCGCCTACTGCCGTGGTCCCTGGTGCGTGATGTCCTTCGAGGCGGTAGCAGCGCTGCGCTCGCTTGGGCATTCCGCGCGTCGTCTCGAGGATGGCATGCCGGAATGGAAAGCCGCCGGCCTGCCGGTGGAAATGGCCGCCTGATCAGCGTTCGGGCAATCCCGCCAGCTTCAAGGCTTCGACCACCCGGTCTGCCCATTCCGACATGTGCGTAAAGAAAGGCAGCGATCGGTATCGCTCGATCGTGAAGTTCGGCTGGGCGGTGAGCAGCTTTTGCGCGGCCCATCGGGCGGTCTCCAGGTCGCCGCTCATCGCCGACCAGGCGGTGAGGTACCGATAGGACATGATGATGTCGGGATAGGTGGCGATCACCTCGCGGGCGATCGCGACTGCCTGGGGGAGAGAACCCGTCTTGGCCATGGCGGTGGCCATTCCCAGTCTCATGGCGAAAGCGAAGGGATCCATCGGGCTCAGCGTCATCGCCCGCTGGAACCGTTCCGGCGCCTGGGCGGCTTCGTCCTTGTAGATCGCGATCCACCCGTGGCGTGCCCATGCCCAAGCATTGTTCGGATCGAGCTTGAGCGCCTGTTCGATGAAGGTGGCGGCGCGCTCCTGGTCGCCGCACATGCTCAATGCCGAGCCGGCGGCGGCCAGGGCGGTAGGATCGTCGCCAATCGAGCCGGCGGCGTCGACCGCTGCGCGCGCCTTTTCCAGCTCGCTTTGCGGCTTCTCGGCCCACAGATACGAGGCATTCGAGGCGTGGCACCAGGCCAGGAGCGCATGGGCGCGGCCATAGGCCGGATCGACCGCGATCGCCTTCTTGAGCAATTCTATCGCCTGTTCGTTGGTATCCTTGCGGCGGCCCCAAATGTTCGGATAGGCGCGCATGACGAAATCATAGGCCCGCAGGCTGGTTGGCGGCTTGCGCCTGGCCAGCTCGATCTCGGCACCGCGGATGGCCGGATGGATGGCGCCCGCCACCTGCGCAGCGATCCTGTCCTGGAACTCGAAAACGTCCTCGGTAGCACCCTCGTAGCGCTCGGACCAGAGCTGTGCCCGCGTCTCGGCATCGACCAGCTGCACGGAAATGCGCAGCCGGTCGCCGCCCCGCCGAACGGTGCCTTCGACCACGTAGTTGACGCCGAGTTCCCTGCCCACCTCGCGCACGTCGACGAAGCGTCCCTTGTAGGTGAAGGCTGACTGGCGCGCGATGACGAAGAAGTCCCGGATCCGCGAAAGCGCAGCTGTGATCTCCTCAACAACGCCGTCGGCAAAATACTCGTCCTCCGCCCCGCCAAGGTTGTCGAAGGCCATCACCGCCACCGAGGGCTGGTCATGCGGCCTCGCTGGTATTGAGACAGGCTGAAGCGGCTGAGCGGTGTCGTGCGCCGATTGTGCCTGATGGTGCCGGTCCCGCGAATGCAGCGACGCCGCCAGTGCGTTCGTCTGTGCCTCGGGTTCCACGCCCAGATGCTTCTTCAGCAGCGCGCGGCAGGTCTCGAACTGACGCAAGGCCGCGTTTTCGTGGCCCCTCACGGCGTAGATCCGCATCAACGCCCGATGCGCCGGCTCGGCGGCCGGATCCGAGGCAAGCAGCCTTTCGGCGAGCCGTTCGCAAGCCGCTTCGTCCGCGGATCCGGCTTCGGGCTTCGCTAGGCTCAGCCGCTCCACCAGCTGCTGCGCCTTCTGCCGGTATCTCTCCTGATACGGGCCGAACCATTCATCCAGACCGTCGGGAATGACTTCGCCCGCAAGCACATCGCCACGGTAGAGGTCCGCGGCGAAGGCGAGGTTCGCCGTCCCGCCGTCAGCGAGCTTGCGCTCGAAGAGCCAGACATCGGCCTCATCCGGGCCGGCCGTCAGCGCAACCGTTTCCTGGTCCCCGTCGATGGAAATGGCTGCATTGCCGGCGGCGGGAAACCAACGCCTGATCTCGGCCAGCGCCTGGCGCAGGCTGTTGCGCGACTGCGTATCGCCTCGTCCGGGCCAAAACCCTTCGCAAAGCCGTTCGCGAGAGTGGCCGCGGCGACCTGCCAGCACCAGGGCGGCAAAAAGAAGCGCCGATTTGCGCGTTGCGAAGCGGACGGGCTGGCCGTCTGCGGAAGTCACTTCGAGACCGCCAAGCAACCGGATGCGCACGCCGCCTCTCCGAATTTCGAACGCGTCGAGAGAATAGCATCTTCGCCGGTCGATTTAACGCGGATTTAACGGGGGCCCGCCGGTCTTTCCTCGACGGTTCACGCCTGGCTGAACAGCAGCAAATCGCCCCCGTGACAAGCTTCGGCCGTAATCTGGAACGGGAGAGCAAGATGGCTCACACGGAAGCTCACGCGAAGACCCGCGCATCGATATATCGGCTGCTTGGGGTAGCATCGAACAGCATTGCAACAGCGGTCGCTGCCTTCACGGCGTGGGGGCGGGCCGTTGCGGGACGCAGGGCGTTAGCGGACCTGACGCCCGATCAGCTGAAGGATATCGGCTGTCTGGAGCCCCTTGCGCCGAAGTTCGTCGTCAGGGTCGGGGTCGGCCTCATGACGGACCTGATGTCCATGAGATGAGGTTCGCCACCTATCTCGCGTCGCTCGAAAACCTGCGCGTCGCTGCCACCGCCAATCATGGAGGGTAATCATGCATGTGAGGGCTGACTCGCCGATTGCACCCACGACACTTTCGCGGGGGGAAGCGCTGAGCCTCCTTTCGGCCGGCATTGCAGGGCCCTGCTGTGGCGAGGCCAATGAGATGCTGGCCTGGCTCTACCTGCTGCCGCCCAGCGAGCCAGCATCCAACGAGACGGGCACCGAACCGTCAGTCGATCGCCCCCGGCTGTGGTCTCGCCTGCGCAGTCTCTTGCGGACTTGACTTGCCGACATTTGCCCTCCCGCGGTGGGGCCCCCTGACAAGCTCTGGCCGCAACCTGGAACGGAGAGCAAAAATGACTCACACGGAAACCCACGCGAAGACCCGCGCATCGAAACACCGGCTGCTTGGGGCAGCGTCGAAAAGCGCGGCGACAGCGCTCGCTGCCTTCACGGCCTGGCGGAAATCCGTTGCAGGACGAAGGGCGCTAGCGGACCTGACGCCCGATCAGTTGAGGGATATCGGCTGTTCGGAGGCCCCAAGACCTACATTCTTCGTCAGAGTCGGCCTGATCACGGACCTGATGTCAATGAGATAAGGCCGGTGTGGGTTCAGCTGAACGTGGCGCTGAGAGCGTGCACAAGGAGACCTCACGACCTACGCAAGCCTACGGGATGTTCGCGAGCAGCCCGCCAAACCCACCGCCTGGCGAACAGCTCGCGGCCGAACGGCCCGCCTGGTCGCAGGCGAGCTGTGGTAAAACCCGGCGGCGTTGTGAGCCTCAGTCCTTGGCGCGCTCGACGTAGGAGCCGTCGGCGGTCATCACCACGACGCGCGTGCCGGTCGTGATGTGTGGCGGCACGGCGGTGCGGACGCCGTTGGAAAGCACGGCCGGCTTGTAGGACGACGATGCCGTCTGGCCCTTGGTGACCGGTTCGGTCTCGATCACCTCGAACGTGGCGCGCTGCGGCAGCACCAGCGAGATCGGCGCGCCGTTGAACTGCGCCAGCTGCACCGCCATGCCTTCCTGCAGGTAGGGGGCCATGTCGCCGACCACGCTCTCCGATGCCACGACCTGGTCGTAGCTTTCCGGGTTCATGAAATGGAAGCCTTCGCCGTCGGAATAGAGGAAGGTGTGCTCGCGCTCCTCGACATAGGCGCGCTCGACCATCTCGGTCGTGCGGTAACGCTCCGAAACCTTCACCCCGTCGCCGATGCGGCGCATGTCGAGCTGCGTCACCGGCGTGCCCTTGCCAGGGTGGATGTTTTCGGCAAAGAGGATGACATAGAGCTTGCCGTCCTTATCGACGACGTTGCCTTTGCGTAAGGAACTGGCGATGACCTTGACCACGGTATTCAATCCTAATCGAGTTTTTCGGCCTGCAAGCGTTGATTGCCGCAAATCGGCAGCGGCGGCCTTCGCGTGCGCCCTAGCGCATCTTGCGCCGAACCGCCAGCCTTCCGCGCGATTTTCCTGCCCATGACCGACGCTTCGCCCTGGTGGACGCCGCATATTCATGCCGATCGCCGGCCAAGGCTGATGGCGCGCAACGCCATTGCCGCGGCGCTTCGCGGTTGGTTCGCGGAGCGTGATTTCGTCGAGGTGACGACATCGGCGCTGCAGGTCTCGCCCGGCAACGAGGCGCATCTTTCGGCCTTCGCCACCGAGGCGATCGGGCCCGACGCGTCGCGCCAGCCGCTCTATCTCCACACCTCGCCGGAATTCGCCTGCAAGAAGCTGCTTGCCGCTGGCGAGAAGCGCATCTTCAGCCTCGGCGCGGTCTACCGGAATCGTGAGCGTGGACTGCTGCACCATCCGGAATTCACCATGCTCGAATGGTACCGCGTCGCCGAGACCTATGAGAGCCTGATGGATGACTGCGCCGATTTCCTGGCGCTCGCGGCGGAGAAGGCCGGTGCCAAAAGTTTTGGCTTTCGTGGCCGCGAGGCCGATCCGTTCGCCGAGCCGGAGCGGCTGAGCGTGGCGGAGGCCTTCATGCGCCATGCCGGCATCGATCTCCTGGCAAGCGTCGCCGCCGATGGCAGCGCCGAGCGCGAAACGCTCCACGAGGCGGTGGTTGGTGCGGGAGTGCGCACCGCACCCGACGACAATTGGGCCGACCTGTTCAGCCGGGTAATGGTGGAAAAAATCGAGCCGGCGCTGGGGCAGGGGCGGGCGACGATCCTCTACGGCTATCCGGTCTCGGAGGCGGCCTTGGCGCGGCCAAGCGCAGTCGACCCGCGCGTTGCCGAGCGCTTCGAGCTCTATTGCTGCGGCGTCGAGCTCGCCAATGCCTTCGGCGAACTGACCGACCCGGCCGAGCAGCGCCGCCGCTTCATCGCCGAGATGGACGAGAAGCAGCGCATCTACGGCGAACGCTATCCGCTGGATGAGGATTTCCTCGCCGCACTTGCGATCATGCCCCAGGCGAGCGGCTCGGCCCTCGGCTTCGACCGGCTGGTGATGCTGGCCACCGGCGCGCAGAAGATCGAGGACGTGATCTGGGCGCCGGTGGCCGGCGCGTAGATTCGATTACCCTGCCGCGCCGGGGCGCTTCTGGCCGCGCCGCGCCAGAAGGTTGGCGACGACCAGGAGCACAATCGACAGCGCCATCATCAGAGTCGCGGCGGCGGTGATTGCGGGACTGAGCTTCTCGCGCAGGCCGATGAACATTTCGAGCGGCATGGTGCGCTGGCTGGCGCTGGCGAGGAACTGTACCACCACCACTTCGTCGAAGGAGGTGACGAATGCAAAGGCCGCGCCCGAGAGCACGCCGGGCAGGATCAGCGGCAGCATCACCCGGAAGAAAGCAGTCACTGGCCTCGCCCCCGAGATCGCGGCGGCGCGCATCAAATTGCGGTCGAAGCCGGTGAGGCTCGCGCCCACCGTCACCACGACGAAGGGGCTGGCCAAAGCCGTATGCGCCAGGATGATGCCGGCATAGGTGCTGGCCAGCCCGACGCGCGCGTAGAACAGATACGAGCCAACGGCGGTGATCACCACCGGCACGATCAGCGGCGAGAGCAAGAGCGGCATGATGATGCGGCGCCCGGGAAATTTCTCGTCGGAAAGCGCGATCGCCGTCAGCGTGCCGAGCGTCGTTGCGATCACCGTCGTGCCGAAGGCGACGATCAGGCTGTTGCCGATTGCCGACTGCCAGCGCTGCGTGCCGAGCACCACCGCGTACCAGCGCGTCGAGATTCCCTCCAGCGGGAAGATGAAGAAGGCGCCGCTGTTGAAGGAGAGCGGCACAGGAATGAGGATCGGCACCAGCAGGAACAGGATAACCAGCCCGCACCAGAGCCAAAGCAGGGTGATGCGGATGCGTTCGCCGGTTGTCGGGTAGGGGGACAGGAGCATGGCTACACCAGCTTCAGGCGGTCGAGGCCGAGGATCCGGGCGAAGATGCCGAACAGCGCCAGCGTGAAGACCAGCAATATGAAGCTCAGCGCCGCCGCCATTTCCCAGTTCAGCTCGACATTAACGTAGTTGGCGATGAAATTGCTGATCAATTGGTCGCTCGCGCCACCGATCAGCGCCGGCGTGATGTAGTAGCCGAGGCAGAGAATGAAGGTGAGCAGGCATCCGGCCATCACGCCAGGGAAGACCTGCGGAATGTAGACGCGGCGGAAGGCGGTGAAGGGCCTGGCGCCGAGCGAGTAGGCGGCCTTCATCTGCGAGGGCGGGATGGTGCGCATGACGCTGTAGATTGGCAGCAGCGTGAACGGCAGCTGGATATGCGTCATGGCGATGATCAGCCCCATGCGGCTGTACATCAGGTCGAGCCGGTCGCTGGCGACGCCGAGCCAAAGCAGCAGGTCGTTGACCAGCCCGAATTTCTGCAGGAGCACCGTCCAGGCGGCAGTGCGCACCAGGATCGATGTCCAGAACGGGAGGAGCACGGCGACGATCAGGATGGCGGCGAGCCCCTTCGGTACATTGGCGATGAGATAGGCGAGCGGGAAGCCGAGAAGCAGCGTGGCGAGCGTCACCGCCGCCGCGACGAAGAAGGTGCGCGCGAACACCTGGACGAAGATCGCCTGTTCGGGCGGCACACGCTCGATGCCGCCGTCGGCATTCCAGCGCAGGTCCAGTGCGCTGAGCAGATAGAAGGAGGTAAAGCTCCTGGTGCCGTTACGGAGCGCCGGCCATGTCGACGGCGCCGACCAGAAGGGCATGGATTTAATGGCCGCGAGCGGCGGCTGGCCGCCGCCGTCTTCCAGCTTTCGCACGGTCTTCAGCAGTTGGCTGCGCGCGCCCGGCAGGCGGGCGTTCAGGCTCTTGGCCAGCTCATAGGCCGTGCCCTTGGCCTGATTTTCCTTGAGATCCGCGGCGAGCGCGGTGAAGGCATCGTCGCTTGGCAGGCCCTGGCCGTTCCAGCCGGCGAGTGCCACAGCGGTCCGCGGCAAGGCGTCGGCAATGGTCGGATCGTAGACGGCGCGCGAGAGCAGCAGCACGATCGGAATGCCGAAGCTCAGCGCCAAAAGTATGAGCAGAGGAGCCGCCAAGAGCAGCGAGCGCAGCCGGTCGCCGAATTCGGCGCGGCGCAGCGCCGCCGACACGGATTTGAGTTCCGCGTCGGCGGCTGACCGGTCGCGGGCCAGCGTCGGCCGGTCGAGTTCGCTGGGTTGGAGCGCCGACATCCAGGGTCCTACTGGGCAAGCCAGGCGTTGAAGCGCTTGACGAGATCTTCGCCGTAGTCGCCCCAGAACTCGGTGTCGGCGACAAGATAGGCGCCCTTGAGATGGTCCGGAGCGTTGGGCAGCTTCGGCAGCGCGTCCGCTGCCACGAAGGATGCCGCGTCCGTGCGCACCGGCCCGTAGGTGATGTAGCTGGCGAGCTTGGCGTTATTCTCGGGCTTGCTGATATAGGCGAGGTACTTGTAGGCAAGCTCCGGATTGCGCGCGCCCTTCGGAATGCTGATCATGTCGTATTCGAGGATCTGGTTGTTCCAGATGATCTTGAACGGCTTCTTGTCGTTGTCGATGGCGTTCTGGATGCGGCCGTTCCAGGCGGTGGTCATCACCACTTCCTTGGAGGCGAGCAGCTGCGCCGGCTGCGCGCCGGCATCCCACCAGACGATGTCCTTCTTGATCGTGTCCAGCTTCTTGAAGGCACGGTCGACTCCTTCCGGCGTGGCAAGCACCTTGTAGACGTCGGCCGGCGCCACGCCGTCCGCCATCAGCGCCCATTCGAGGTTCTGCGCCGGGAACTTGCGCATGGCGCGCTTGCCGGGGAACTTCGTCGTATCGAACAGATCGAGGACCGAGGTCGGCGCCTCCTTGAGCACGGTCGGGTCATAGGCGAGGATATCGCCGTAAGCGTCGAGCCCGACACCGCAATCGAGCGCCGAGCCCTGGATGAACTTGTCGCGCGGCGCAATCTTGGAGTAGTCGAGCCGTTCGAGGATGCCTGCGTCGCAGCCTTGCAGCACGGTCGCCGTCTCCACCGTCACCAGGTCGATCGGCACGTTGCCGGTCTCGACCATGGCTTTGACCTTGCCGAGATCGCCGAGATATTCCTGCTCGAGGATCTTGGCGCCGGTCTCGTTGCTGAACGGCTCGAACCACGCCTTGCGCTGCGCGTCCTGCCAGGCGCCGCCGCTCGCCATGATGGAGAGTTCGTCGGCAAACGCGTGGCCGACCGTCATGCAGGCGGTGGCGGCCGCGAGCGCGATGAGATGTTTCCTCAGATATTTCATGTCGTCTTCCCCTGTTCTGGAGTGGCGCCGCCCGTTCCGGCATCAGCCGGAAAGGCGCGGCAATCGTTGGGCGCGCAGGAGACCGTCACCGGCTCGCCGTTTGCCATGGTCGCTTCGGGGCCGACCTTCACGGTCAGCACCTGGTCGTTGGCGAGCCTGGCCAGAAGGCGCAGGTGGTCGCCGAGATAGATGCGCCCGTCGACGGTTGCGGGGAGCGCGTTGCCGCCTGCGGGCGCGGGCGTCAGGTTCAACCGCTCGGGCCGGATAGCGACATGGCAGGCGCTGCCTGGCGTGACACCGATGGCCAAAGCGGTGATCTCGCCGCCGCCGTTCAGGCGGACGCGGCATTCCCCGCCCGAGACGCGATCGACCACGCCTACCAGCGTGTTGTTCTCGCCGATAAAGCTCGCCACGAACGAGCTTTGCGGCGTGTTGTAGAGATCGTCGGGCGAGCCGAGCTGGGCTATTGCGCCCTGGTTGAAGACCGCGACGCGGTCGGACATCGTCAGTGCTTCGCTCTGGTCGTGCGTGACATAGACGATCGTGACGCCGAGCATGGTGTGCAGCTGCTTGATCTCGAGCTGCATGTGCTCTCGCAGTTTCTTGTCGAGCGCTCCGAGCGGCTCATCCATCAGCACCAGGCTCGGCTGGAAAACCAGCGCGCGGGCAAGCGCCACGCGCTGCTGCTGGCCGCCGGAAAGCTGCGTCGGCCGGCGGTCGCCGAATTGCTGGAGCCGCACCATGTCGAGCGCACGCGCCACACGGGCTGCGATGTCGGCCTTGCTCACCTGGCGGACGGAGAGCGGGAAGGCGACGTTCTCCTCGACCGTCATGTGTGGAAACAGCGCGTAGTTCTGGAACACCATGCCGATGTTGCGCTGGTAAGGTGGCAGGCGGTCGACCGGCTGGCCTTCCAGCGTGATCGTGCCATGCGTTGGCCGCTCGAAGCCCGCGAGCATGTTGAGCGTCGTCGTCTTGCCGGAGCCGGAGGGGCCGAGTAGCGTCAGGAACTCACCGCGCGCGACGTTGAGGTTCATCCGGGTCACGGCGAAGGTGCGCCCGTCATAGGATTTCTCGACGTCGGTGAACTCGACGAATCCGTGGCCGGCGGCACTGGCCAGCGCGGCTAGCGAGACCATGGCCGGGGTGGCCGGCATTGCGGCCTGGCCGGCGCTCATTGTCCGCAATCCTGGATGCGGCTGATCGATTCGAGCAGCGGTTTGCGATCCATGCCTCGTCCTCCCGGGAACCAGCCTGCCGTTCGGCAGGTCGTCCGACTTGTACGGTCACACAATTAACCTGAAATCGACCATAGATGCGGACAACTTTGCCCGTCAAGGGAATTTTTGCAGAGTTGTGTGATTATTTTGACCCGTCATCTTGCGGGTATATGTCAGACAAGCTCTATTGTGCGAGGCAATGTCTTATGCTAGATGCCCCACAAGTTGAGACGTCAGCCCAAGTTCGGATCCCGTATGCTCCAAGATCTTCGCCTCACGGAGGATGAAAGTCCGGTCTACCGCCGTCTTGCCGACGCGATCGCCGAACGCATCGCCGCCGGCACGCTCGCGGTGGGCGACCGGCTGCCGCCGCAGCGCGAGATTGCGCGGGCACTGGGCATCAACGTTACGACGGTGACGCGCGCGCTCTCGACCCTGCAGGAGCAGGGCCTGCTCGAGGCAAGGCCCGGGCGCGGCACCACGGTCGCCGCCCGTGACGCGGTTGAGCGGCCTGGCTTCGCGTCGGCGCCGAGCGACCAGAGCGGCATCATCGATCTTTCGGTCAACCGCCCGCCCACCACCGCCTATCTTGACGCGGTCGCGACGCTTCTGCCGCGCCTATCAAAGGATCGGCACTATGCCGCTCTGCAGGACTACCACCCGCCGGAGGGGCCGCTTTGGGGACGCGCGGCGATAGCCGACTGGCTGAAATCCGTCGCCGGCGATGGCGATCCGGGCCGCGTCGTGCTGGCCGCCGGCGCCCAGCATGGGCTGGATTGCATTCTTGGCGCCGTCACCAGGCATGGCGAGGTCGTGCTTGCCGACGAGGTGACATACCAGGGCATCAACGCGCTCTGCCGCGTGCATGGACTCGACTTGCGGGGCGTCGCCATGGATCGCGGCGGCATGCGTCCCGACGCCTTCGAAGCCGCCTGCGCGCAACTGCGTCCGCGCGCGGTTTTCCTCGTGCCGACGCTGCACAATCCGACGACTATCACACTGAGCGAGGAGCGCCGGCACCAACTCGCCGCTGTCGCCCGGCGCCACAACGTGCTGATCATCGAGGACGACGTCTACCGTCCGCTCGCCGACGATCCGCCGCCGTCTTTCGCCAGCCTTGAGCCTGAGCTGACGATCTATCTCGGCGCGTTGTCGAAATGCCTGGCGCCTGGCCTGCGCCTCGGCTTCGTCATCGCGCCGCGCCCGATCGCCGGCCAGATCGCGGCGGCGCTGCGCATCAATTGTTGGAGCATCGGCCCGCTGACGGCGCTGATCGGCGCAAGGCTGATCGAGGAGGGGGCGGCAGCCCGCATCATCGAGATCCAGAAGCAGGAGCTGCGCCAGCGCCAGGCTATCTTGAGCGAGATCCTGGGACGCTTCGACGTCCAGAGCCACCCGACCTCGACGCATGCCTGGTTGCGCCTGCCTGAGCCATGGCGCGGCGCCGGCTTCGCCCGCACCTGCCTGGAGCGCGGTGTCGCCGTGCTGCCGGGCGACGCCTTTGCCGTCGGGCGCGAACCGGTGCAGCACGGCGTGCGGATCAATGTGGGCGCGGCGCGTTCGCAGGACGACCTCCGCACCGCGCTCACCACGATGGCCGAGCTGCTTGCGGCCGGTCATCTGCAACTCCCGGGCTTCGTCTAGACCATGACACCCGGATCCGCGGCGGGAGCGGCGCCGAAAACCGCCGAAATCGCCATTGTCGGCGCCGGCGTCGTCGGCCTCGCGACGGCATTGCGCCTTGCCGGCGAAGGCCGCGAGGTGCTGCTCATCGACCCCAATGAACCGGGCTCCGGCGCCTCGTTCGGCAATGCCGGAACGATCGCCGAATACGCCTGCATGCCGGTCGGCAATCCAGGGGTCCTGCGCGCGCTGCCGAAGCTGCTCCTCGATCCCGACAGTCCATTCGCGCTGCGCTGGGCGGCACTCTTCCAGCTCGCGCCATGGCTGGTTCGCTTCGTCCGGCAATCTCTTCCGGCGGCCACCCGCGCGAACGCAATGGCGCTCGCCGGACTCCTTGCTGAGGCTTTGCCGGCCTGGGAGGAGATGGCGGCGGAGGCTGGCCTCGCCGACCTGCTGCGCCGCAATGGCTGCCTTTATATCTATCGGCATGAAGGCGATTTCGCCGCCGCGGCCGCCGGACGGGCCATGCGTGACAAGCTTGGCGTCCACCAGGAAGTCCTGACTGCAGAGCAGGTGGCCGCGCTGGAGCCGCGACTGGCGAAGGCCGAGGCCCAGGGCCTCCTTTTCCCGGATTCGATCAATGTCAGCGACCCCAAGACTGTGATGCAGCGGCTGGCTGCGGTCGCGTCAGCCCGTGGCATCCAGATGCTGCGAGCAACCGCGACCGGTCTCGCGGCAGATGCCGTCGGCGTCCGACTAAGCGGCCCCGGTTTTTCCGCCGTCGCGCGAACGGTGGTGATCGCGGCCGGCGCCCGGTCGCGACCGCTGGCCGCGCAGGCCGGCGATAGGATCCCGCTGGACACCGAGCGCGGCTATCATCTGGAATTTCCGACCGCCGCGCCTTTGCTCAACCGGCCAGTATGCCCGGTCGACCTCGGCTTCTACATGACGCCTATGGAGGGCAGACTGCGAGTTGCCGGCACCGTCGAGCTCGGCGGACTTACTGCACCTCCCAGCCCGCGCCGGCTGGCGCTGCTCGATCGCGGTGTGCGGCAGTTCTTTCCTGAACTCGGCCGCCCGTCATCCGAATGGCTGGGCTTCCGGCCGTCGCTGCCCGATTCGCGTCCGGTTATCGGCCGGTCCTGCCACAGCCCCGGCGTCATCCATGCCTTCGGCCATGGCCATCTCGGGCTGACCCTGGCGCCGATCACCGCGCGGCTGGTTGCCGACGTGATCGCCGGACGCGGCGATCAAACGCGTGCGGCGCCCTTTGCAGCGGACCGGTTCTGATCGGGTAATTCTTGTTCTATGCAATCCCGGACGGAAAACGCTAGACAGTTTCCCGGAGTTGCTCTCAGTGCGCGAATACCTGCTCCAGCGAGCGGAACCCCTTGAATTCCAAGGCATTGCCTGAGGGATCGCGGATGAACAGCGTCGCCTGTTCGCCGGGCTCGCCCTTGAAGCGCACCATCGGCCGCTCCAGCCAGTCTATATCGGAGCGGGCTTCCAGCCGCGCGGCGAGCCGCTCCCATTCGTCCATCAGGAGCACCGCGCCGAAATGCGGGATCGGCACCGCGACGCCGTCGACCTTGCCGTCGCGGGCCGCGTCAGTCATCTGCGGCCGCAAATGCGCCGACATCTGATGGCCATAGAGGTCGAAGTCGACCCAGGTGGCGGATGAGCGGCCGATCGCGCAGCCCAGCACCTCGCCATAGAAAGCGCGGGTTTCGTCGAGATCACGGACCGGGAAGGCGAGGTGGAAAGGCGTCATGCGCAAGCTCCGAACAGGCAATTGTGCCGCAAGCGGCCGTTCCGGCGCCTTTGGGCGATTTGGTCGCGGCATCCTGATTGGCCTTCGCCCATTGCACAAGCGCCAGTGGAACAATAGATGGTGCGACAGCATCCATGGATGGTGCGGCAGCGTCTGCTCTCCAGGACGGCTCGAACAAACAGGACAACCCGCATGACCGACACGCTCGACGCAGCGAAACTGACCGACCGCGTCGCGGCGCTCGTCGAGGCGGCCAAGCGCGCCGGCGCCGACGCTGCCGACGCGGTCGCCGTGCGTGGCCGTTCGACCGGCGTGTCGGTGCGGCTTGGCAAGGTCGAGGGCACCGAATCGTCGGAGAGCGAGGATGTCTCGCTGCGCGTCTTCGTCGGCCAGCGGGTGGCGAGCGTTTCGGCGACCGCCGCTTCCGACCCGAAGGCGCTCGCCGAGCGCGCCGTCGCCATGGCGAAGGTCTCGCCCGAGGATCCCTATCAGGGGCTCGCCGATCCGGCGCTGCTTGCCCGCAATCTGCGCGATCTCGACCTTTTCGATCCGACCGAGGTCTCGGCCGATCAGCTGAAGGAAGCGGCGCTTGCCGCCGAAGCGGCGGCGCTTGCCGTCAAAGGCGTCACCAATTCTTCCGGCAGCAATGCCAGCGCCGGCCTTGGCGGCCTGGTGCTCGCCACCTCGCATGGCTTCCTCGGCCAGTACGTCGCCTCGCGCTTCTCGCGCTCGACCAGCGTCATTGCCGGCGAAGGCACGGCGATGGAGCGCGACTATGAGTTTTCGTCCCGCCAGCATTTCGCTGATCTCGACGCGCCGGAAGACATCGGCCGCAAGGCCGGCGAACGCGCCGTGCGTCGGCTTGGCGCCCGCAAGGCGGCGACCGGCCCGGTCGATGTCGTGTGCGATCCGCGTGTGGCGCGCGGCATTGCCGGCCATCTCGCTGGCGCCATCAACGGCGCAGCGGTTGCGCGCAAGACGAGTTTTTTGCGCGACATGATGGGCAAGCAGGTGGCCTCAGGCGCGATCACCGTCACCGATGAGCCGTTGCGCCGTCGCGGCCAGGCATCGCGCCCCTTCGATGGCGAAGGCGTCGAAGGCGATAAGCTCTTGATGGTCGAGAAGGGGGTTCTCAACCACTGGTTCCTGTCGACCTCGGCCGCGCGCGAGCTCGGCCTTACCACCAACGGGCGCGGCTCGCGCAGCGGCTCTTCCGTTTCGCCGTCTTCGACCAACCTCGCCATCGAGCCCGGCGAGCGCACGCCGGAGGAGATCATCGGCGCGCTGAAGCGCGGCTTCTACGTCACCGAGGTTTTCGGCCAGGGCGTCGACATGGTGACCGGCGAGTACAGCCGCGGCGCATCCGGCTTCTGGATCGAGAACGGCGCGCTTGCCTATCCGGTGGCCGAGGTGACCATCGCCTCCAATTTGAAGACCATGTTTCTCAACATGGTGCCGGCGAGCGACCTCGACCGCAATTTCGGCACCGCCGCGCCGACGCTCCTGATCGAGGGGATGACCCTTGCCGGCGCCTGACATGGTCATCTCAGCCGGGGCTTACGAAGACCTCGCTCTGTTGCGCGACGCCGCCCGTGAGGCCGGCGCGATCGCCATGCGCTACTTCGGCAACAACCCGCAGGTTTGGATGAAGGGCGGCACCTCGCCGGTGAGCGAAGCCGACCATGCCGCCGACGCCTATCTGCGCGACACCTTGCTCAGGGCGCGGCCCGATTATGGCTGGCTGTCGGAGGAGACCGCCGATGATCATGCCAGGCTGTCGGCGCGCCGCACCTTCGTGGTCGACCCGATCGACGGCACGCGCGGCTTTCTCGACGGCCTGCATTCCTGGTGCGTCAGCGTCGCCGTGGTCGAGGAAGGCCGCTCGCTAGCCGGCGTGCTCGAATGCCCGGCCAAGCGCGAGACCTACTGGGCGCTGCCGGGCGAGGGCGCTTTCCTCAACGGCGAGCGCATCCAGGTGCGCAGGCAGGGCGAGACAGTCGATATCGGTGGGCCGAAGCCGCTGGTCGACCGCATGCCCGAGACCTGGCAGGGCCGGATGCGCCGCATCGCCTATATCCCTTCGCTGGCCTACCGGCTGGCAATGATCGCCAGCGGCAGGATCGACGCGACCTTCGTCAAGCCCAACGCGCATGACTGGGACATCGCCGCCGCCGACCTTATCCTCACTGAGGCCGGCGGCGCTTTGCTCGACCGCAGCGGCAAGCCGCCGCGCTATGCCGGCGAGGTGATCAACCATGGCGCACTTGCCGCCGGCAGCGGCGAACTGCTCGGCGTCCTTGCCGGTGTCATCGCCGAAGCTGACGAAGGGTGAGCCTGTCCACGGTTCCAAAACCGGCGGCTTTGGTCTAGACCATTCACAAAACTCATGAATCTGCGAAGGATCGGCATGGCCGTGGAAGACGGAAAGAAACAGCTTTTGCACCTGGTGTTCGGCGGCGAGCTGAAAAAGCTGGGTGGAACCGAGTTTCGTGATCTGGATGCGCTCGACATCGTCGGCATCTATCCCGACTATCAATCGGCGCACGCCGCATGGAAGGCGAAGGCGCAGGCCAGTGTCGACAATGCCCATATGCGTTATTTCGTCGTTCACCTGCACCGGTTGCTCGACCCGGAAGCGAAGGCAGCCGGTTGACATCGATGGAGCATGAAGCGGTGAAGGGGGCGACCAGGCGCGCCGCCAGGCATGGTGGGACGCGCACGTTGTGGCGCCGCATCCGCGAGCCGCTAGCGCAGTCGCGATTCGTCAAGAATTTCATCGCCAGCCTGTTCGCCTGGTTCGTGCGCCTGATTCGCATCACCAGCCCGCTGGTCAAAGGATCGACGCAGGTCGCCGGTGGCGCCCATGCGCATCTCGAACCCGGCATCATCGCGCTGTGGCACGGCCAGCATCTCCTGACGCCGGCCTTCTATCCCAAGGGCCGGCCGCTGGTCGCCATGGTCTCGCGCAGCGCCGATGCCGAGCTCAACGCGCTGATGCTGAACAGATTCGGCATCGAGGCGGTGCGCGGCTCGGGTGGCCGCGACAGTTCGAGGCATCTCGACAAAGGCGGCGCCAAGGCCTTGATCGCGCTCAAGAAATCGCTGGTCGCCGGCAAGAATGTCGCGATGATCGCCGACATTCCGCATGGCACGCCGCGCGACGCGGGGCTGGGCATCGTGCTGCTGGCCAGGCTGTCCGGCCGGCCGATCCTGCCTTCGGCCATCGCCACCAGCCGCCGCAAGGTGCTGGAAAAGAGCTGGGACAAGACCACGATCAATCTGCCGTTCGGCCGCTCCGCGGTCGTCGTCGGAACGCCCGTCTTCGTGCCGGCCAACGCCGACGACGCCGAGATGGAGCGCAAGCGCCAGGAGGTCACGGCCTCGCTCAACGCCGCGACGGCCGAGGCTTATCGCCTCGTGGACGGCGCCAAATGAGCGAGCGCTGGGCGCGGGCGGCCCTCACAGCCTATCGTTACGCGGGGGCTGTCGCCTATCCACTGATCGGACCTTATGTCGCCTGGCGCGCCTCGCGCGGCAAGGAAGACCGGGTCCGCCGCCGCGAGCGTTACGGCGTCGCCGGCCGGGCTCGTCCCGAAGGGCCGATCATCTGGATCCATGCCGCGAGCGTCGGCGAGACGATCGCTGTCGTGCCGCTGGTGGAATCGATCCTCGATTACGGCGTCAACGTCGTGCTGACGACCGGGACGGTCACGTCGGCCAAAGTCGCGGACGAGCGGCTCGGCAGCCGCATCATCCACCAGTATGTGCCCCTCGACCTCAAGCCCGCGGTCAGCCGTTTCCTCGACCACTGGCGGCCGGAACTGGCCATCATCGCCGAATCGGAGATCTGGCCGATGACCATCCTGGAGCTCGGCGCCCGCAATGTGCCGCAGGTCTTGGTCAACGGACGCCTGTCGGACCGCTCCTTCCGGTCGTGGAAAAAGCGTGCCAGCGTCGCCGAGGCGCTGTTCGAGAACCTTGCCCATGTCGTTGCCCAGTCGGATGTCGATGGCGAGCGATTCCGCGTCCTTGGCGCCCGGCCGGTCACCGTCTCCGGCAATCTCAAGGTCGACACCAACCCGCCGCCGGCCGACGAGCGCGCGCTGGCGACGCTGCAGCGCCAGATCGGCGCGCGTCCGACCTGGGCGGCGATCTCAACCCATGACGGCGAGGAGGTCGTCGCGGCGGAAGTTCATGCGACCTTGCACAGGCGCCACCATGGCCTGCTGACGATCGTCGTGCCGCGCCATCCCGACCGCGCCGACGCGCTTGCCGCGCAGATTTCCGGCATGGGGCTGACGGTCGCGCGCCGCAGCAAGGGCGAGCGCATCTCGCCCGATACCGACATCCTGCTCGGCGACACGATCGGTGAGATGGGGCTCTATCTCAGGCTGACGGAGATCGCCTTCGTCGGGCGCTCGCTCACCTCGGAAGGCGGTCAGAATCCGCTCGAGCCGGCGATGCTCGACACGGCGGTGCTTGCCGGCCGCAACGTGCAGAATTTCCGCGAGGCCTATCAGCGCCTGCTTGACCGCGGCGGCGCCAAGCTGGTGCGCGACCGCGATATGCTGGCCGGCGCCGTCAATTTCCTACTGACCAACGAAGCGGCGCGCCACGAGATGATGGCGGCGGGCGCCGCGACCGTCGACGAAATGCGCGGCGCGCTTGCCCGAACGCTTAAGTCGCTCGAGCCCTATATCCAGCCGCTGGTCGTCAAGGCGCGCCTGAAAGGCGCCAATGGGCGCTAGCGCATGACCCCAAAAATCGGAACCGATTTTTGGAAAGGATCATGCGCAGGAACGGGGCGCAGGAGACAGGCGCTATGACCAGTGAAGCGCCCCCCTTCTGGTGGGAAAAGCCGGACTGGCGGGTACTGGCGTTGTCGCCGGCATCGGCGCTCTATGGCATGGTGGCGGGTCGCCGCATGCGGCACGCCCCGCGCGAGAAGGTCGCGGCACCTGTGCTCTGCGTCGGCAACCTCACCGTCGGCGGCAGCGGCAAGACACCGGTGGCCATCGCGCTGGCGAAACAGGCAAGGCTCATGCAGCTCAACCCCGGTTTCCTGTCGCGCGGCCACGGCGGCTCGTTCGCCAAGCCGCATGTCGTGGATGCCCATCATGACGCCGCCAAGCATGTCGGCGACGAGCCGCTGTTGCTTGCCGAACATGCGCCCGTCGCCGTGACGGCCAACCGCGCCGCCGGCGCGAAACTGTTGATGGAAGAGCATGGCTGCGACTTCCTGATCATGGATGACGGTTTCCAGTCGGCGCGCATCCATATCGACTATGCGCTGGTCGTGGTCGACGCGCGCTTCGGCATAGGCAACGGCCGCGTCATTCCGGGCGGGCCGCTGAGGGCCAAGGTGGTCGACCAGTTGGTCTTCACCAGCGGCTTGCTGAAGATGGGCGAGGGGAGTGCCGCCGACACCGTGGTGCGCCAGGCGGCGCGCGCCGGCCGGCCGATCTTCCTCGCGCATGTCGAGCCCGCGAACCCGGCGCGCTTCGCTGGCGGCCGCTTCCTCGCCTTTGCCGGCATCGGTCATCCGGAAAAATTCTTCGACACGCTGCGCGGCGCCGGCGGCGAGGTCGCGCTGTCGCGCGCCTTTCCGGACCATCACTTCTACGCCGCGGACGAGCTCGCCGATCTGGCGACCCTTGCCAGGCGCGAGGGACTGCGCCTCGTCACCACCGCCAAGGACGCCGCGCGGCTCCGCCACGGCACGGCACCAGCCGGCTTCCTCGACCAGCTCGACGTGCTGGAGATCGACGCCGTGTTCGACATCGAGCACGTGCCGGAGCGAATCATCGGCGAGACGCTGGATGCCTGGCGGCTGCGGAAGATGCGGGGGTGACGAAGAAGAGGGTCTACCCCCGCTTGCGCAGCTCAGGGTGCATCTCGATCTCGCGCCGCAGCGACGCGGCCGCGTTCACGTAAGGCTCCTGCCGGGCCACGCTCCAGTATTTAAGCTCGTCCAGCGGAATGCTCTCGCCGGTCACGGCGCAGCGCACGAACGCGCCGGGGCTCGTCACCTGGAAGTCGCCGTCGAGATAGCGGATGCGCGCTTCCTTGCCGCCGGGGCCTTCAAAACGGTTCATCATGAAATTGCGCTTGGGTTCATGTGGGTTCAATCGCCACAAATCGTCGGCAAGGTCAAGCTTGACGCAATGCTCATATAGTATCGCTTGGCCCGCACTATGATTCCGGAGCCGGCATGGACATCAACCCGACCCGCCTGACGTCGCTGCTGAAAGAAGCGCTGACCCCGCAGCCGGTGCCGTCGGCCAAACCCGACCCGGCGACCGCCGCGCTGGTCAAAGCGCTCATCCAGCCGCCGGCGCCCTCGACGGTGCAGTCGGCGCAGTTCGCGGCGCAGACGTTCAACGGCTCGCTGGCCAAGCCGCCCGCCCAATCGTCGCAGCGGTTGTCTTCGGCCGAGATCGAGAATGCTTACAGAGCCATTATGGAATCGGAAGCCGGCACGGACGACGCCTCCGCAAGGGCCTCGGCACGCAGGCCGGCGGCCGATGCCGATCAGCCTGCGCGAGCCGTGACCCAGGCCCAGCCGCCGGTTGCCGACAACACGGCCAGGGTCGCGCCAACGCTGCCGGCATCTTCATTTTCCCCTACCATTGCTTCCGGGGTGTTGGTTGCGGCCAACGCCAATGCTCCGCCGCGCGGAGGCGCTCGCCCCGGCTATGCCCCGCGATCCGAACCCGGCCAGACGCCGCTCTGGATGATATCGATCGTGACGGCCATCGTCTCGGCCGCGACCACGACGATCGTGCTGTTGCTGCTTCGCTGACTCTGACGGCCTAATTGTCGTCCTGCAGGAACGCTTCCAGCTTTTCCGGCGCAAGTCCGGCCTGTTCGGCGATTCGCCTGGCGAGGTCCGCAGCGGCCGCGCGCGGGCGGCCGACTGGGCGATCGAGCCAATAGGACACCGGATTGAGCGCGACGCGCTCGTCGACGGCGACGATCCGTCCGGACTTGAGCTGGTCCTTGGTCAGCGGCGGCCGCGCCAATGCGATGCCCAGCCCATGCGCCGCCGCGTCGAGCACGAGATTATAGTCCTCGAAGCGCCGGTCCTGCGGGCGAGGGCGGTAGTCCATGTCCTGCGCCGCGAACCAGGCGCGCCAGCCCGACGCATCGGAATCGTTGATCAGCGGGAACTTGAGCAGCCGGGCCGGGTCGCCTTTGCCGATCTCCTTCGCCAGCTCCGGCGAGGCGATCGGGAAGATTTGTTCCTCGAAAAGCTGCACCGAGACGCGGCCCGGGATGCGGCCGCGCCCGCAACGCACCGAAAGGTCGATGCCTTCATCGGCGAGGTCTGCCTGGCGGTTGTCGACATCGAGCACGATGCGCAGCCGGGTGGGATTGTTTTCCAGCGCCGCCATGCGCGGCATCAGCCAGAGGCCGCTGACCGAAGGGATCGAAGCCAGTCGCACCACGGCGGTGCCGCGCGGTTCGACCCAGCGGTCGGAATTGACCGAGATCAGCGCGAAGGCCTCGGTGGTGCGAAGGTGCAGCCGGTTGCCTTCGTTGGTCAGCGTCACGCCGCGCGCATTGCGTTCGAACACTTTGAGGCCCAGCCAGCCTTCCAGCTTGGCGATCTGGCGGCTGACCGCGCCGTGGGTGAGGTTGAGTTTTTCGGCCGCCGCCGAGAAGCTTCCGGTGCGCGCCGCCGCGTCGAAGGCGCGCAAGGTTTCCAGCGGCAGCATCTGGTCCGAGCTGTGATCCATGCTCACAGCTGACCCTCGAATTGCTCGTTTGTCAATCGGCCGGCAATCGGGTCTTCTCGTCCCATGGCACTGGAGGACGAGGATACGGCAATGAGCGCTTATACCGGCACGTTGAATGAGACACAGCGCATGGACACCGCCGCCGCGATCGCGGTGGCGCTCACCGTGGCCGGCTGGGCCTCGGCCTTCCCGGCGATCCGCGCCGGCCTTGCTGCCTTCCAGCCGCTGGAACTGGGCGCGCTGCGCTTCGCCATCGCCGCCGTGCCGGCTGCGATCTTCCTCGCGGTCAAGCGCCCGGCGCTGCCAAGGGTCGACGAGATGTGGCGCTTCGCCTTCGGCGGCGCCATCTTCGTCGCGCTCTACACTGCCATGCTCAATTTCGGCGAGCTGACCGTCTCGGCGGGTGCTGCCGGCTTCATCATCAACGTCAGCCCGATCTTCACCGCCATCATGGCGATGGCGCTGCTCGGCGAGCGCTTTTCCGGCATGGCCTGGGTCGGCACGGCGATATCCTTCACCGGTATCGGCATCATCGCGGTAGCCGACGGGCACGGCCTGCATTTCAACGCCGGCGCGCTGCTGGTGCTGGGCTCGGCGCTTTGCTCGGCCGTCAACACCATCGTCCAGAAGCCGCTCTTTTCCCGCCACCATCCGCTGACCATCGCCGCCTCCAACATGGTGCTCGGCGCGCTCTGCCTGTCGCCCTTCCTGCCGGAAGCGTTCTCGCAGGCAGCGGTCGCCGATACCGCCGGTCTCGGCGCCGTCATCTATCTCGGCATCGTGCCCTCGATGATCGCCTATGCCGCCTGGGCGACCGCGCTCTCCCGTTTGCCTGCTGCGCGCGCCTCGAACTTCCTTTATCTCGTCTCGCCGACCTCCGCTTTGATCGGCTTCTTCTGGCTGGGCGAAGTGCCGAGCCTGCTCGGCATCCTCGGCGGCGCGCTGGCGCTGGGTGGCGTGATCGTGGTGAATTTGAAGCGGTAAGTCAGTGGGTTGAAGCCGTTTCTGTATTCAAGAAAAGAGCCGCTTCGAGCGGCTCTCTTCTTGCCCCCTCATCCGGCCGCTATGCGGCCAACTTCTCCGCCGGGGAGAAGAGGTTGGCGCCGGTGCTGAAAGTCTCCTTTCCCCGGTGGGGAGAGGTCAGCCGAGCGAAGCGGAGGCTGGGTGAGGGGCCTTTGGCTCACCTTCGCCCGAACAGCCTTTCGATGTCAGCCAGCTTGAGCTCGATATAGGTCGGGCGGCCGTGGTTGCAGGTGCCGGAGCCCGGCGTCACCTCCATCTGGCGCAGCAGCGCGTTCATCTCCTCGGCCTTGAGCAGGCGACCGGAGCGCACCGAGCCATGGCAGGCCATGGTGGCGGCGATCTTATCCAGCCGTCCTTTGAGCGTCTCGACCGTGTCGTTGTCGGCGATCTCGTCGGCAAGGTCGCGCACCAGCTGCTGCACATTGGTCTCGCCGAGCATCGACGGCGTCTCGCGCACCGCCACCGCGCCCGGCCCGAAGCGCTCAAGCCCTAGGCCGAATTTGGCCAGTGTCTGCGAATGTATTGCCAGCCGCTCGGCGTCCTCTTCCGGCAGGTCGACGATCTCGGGCAGGAGCAGCATCTGCGAGGGCACGGAGCGGGAATGCAGCGCGTTCTTCAGCGCCTCGTAGACCAGCCGCTCATGCGCGGCGTGCTGGTCGACGATGATAAGCGAATCCCTGGTCTGGGCGACGATGTAGTTCTCATGCACCTGCGCGCGCGCGGCGCCCAGCGCCATGCCGAGCAACGCCTCGGCCGGCTCAGCGGTGCCCGCTCGCGCGTCGGCGCTGGCCAGCGGTCCGGTTTCGAACGCTGCCTGCTCGTTCTCGGCAAACCCGTTTCGCGGCCGCGCTTCGCCCATGTCGAGCGGCCGCTGCGGCGAGCGTGCCGGGTCGAAGCCGCTGAAGCCGGACGCGCGATGGGCGACCTCGTAGCTGCGGTGTCCGTTGGCGGGGCCGGGATGCGCAAAGGGCGCTGCACCCGGCCGGAATGCCGCCATCATGCCGGCCGCGCCGGTGGTCGCCGCACGGACGCCGGCGCTGGCCAGCGCCTCGCGGATAGCGCCGACGATCAGCCCGCGCACCAGGCCGGGATCGCGGAAGCGCACATCGGCCTTGGCCGGATGGACATTGACGTCGACGGTCGCCGGATCGAGCGTCAGGAAAAGCACCGTCACCGCATGCCGGTCGCGCGGCAGCACATCGGCGAAGGCGCCGCGGATCGCGCCGGCGATCAGCTTGTCGCGCACCGGCCTGCCATTGATATAGGCATATTGCTGCAGCGCGTTGGCACGAGTGTAGGAGGGGATCGAGACGTGCCCGGCAAGATACACGCCGTCGCGCACGGCATCGATGGGAATCGCGTTGTCCGGAAAATCCTTGCCCATCACTTGCGCGACGCGGGCGAGCCGGCCTTCCGGCGTGTCGCCGGTCGCCGGCAATTCCAGCGTCGAGCGGTCGGAGCCGGCAAGCGTGAAGCGCACGGCGGGGAAGGCGATGGCGATGCGCTTTACCACATCGTTGATCGCCGAGCTTTCGGCGCGCTCGCCCTTCATGAATTTGAGCCGTGCAGGCGTTGCGAAGAAGAGGTCGCGCACCTCGACGGTGGTACCGCGGTTTGCCGCCGCCGGCTTTACATTGGAGACACGGCCACCCTCGATGCTGATCTCGACCGCACTGTCGCCACCGGCCGTACGGGAGCGGATCGAAAGCCGCGCTACAGAGCCGATCGAAGGCAGCGCCTCGCCGCGAAAACCCAACGAGCGGATATCGTGGATGTCGTCGGAGAGCTTTGAGGTGCAGTGGCGAGCGACCGCCAGCGCCAGTTCTTTTTCGGGAATCCCCGAGCCGTCGTCGGTGACGCGGATAAGGCTGAGCCCGCCGCCGGCGGTGACGATCTCGACTCTGCTTGCACCAGCGTCGAGCGCATTCTCGACCAGCTCCTTCACCACGCTCGCCGGACGCTCGATCACCTCGCCGGCCGCGATCTGGTTGATCATCGTTTCGGAAAGTTGGCGAATGGGCATGCGGCGATTATAGGCGGATTCGAACAACGTGGGGGAGGGGTTACTTCACGCCTGCGCCGCCAGCCAATCCCGCACCTTGCGCGCATTGTCGCTGAGGTCGCGGTTCTTCGGCCAGATGACGTAGAACGCCATGCCGGTTCTCATCACATGATCGGTCACCGGAACCAGCAGGCCCGATGCCACCAGCCGCTCGACCAGATGGCGCCAGCCGATCGCGATGCCTTGCCCCTCCATCACCGCCTGGATCACCAGCGCATAATCGTTGATGCGCAGGCCGCGTTCGGCGTTGCGCAGGCTGGTTCCGGCGGATGCGAACCATTCGTCCCAGTTTGCGGCCTCGCGGTACGGCTCCTCGAGATGGATGAGCCGGTGTGTGGCGAGTTCGGCGACGGTCTCCGGCCGGCCGAATCTCGCCAGATAGCTGGGGCCCGCGACCGGGAAGATCTCCTCGTCGGCGAGCGGCAGTGAATCATAGTCCGCCCAGTCCCTCGGATCCCCGCCGCGCACGGCGAGCGGAATCCCTTCCGCGATGATGTCGAGGTCGCGGTCGGCCGTCTGGATGCGCAGATCGATCCCGGGCAGTTCGTCACGGAACTGCTGCAGGCGCGGCATCATCCAGAACGAGCCGAAGGCGGTCGAGGCGGCAAGCGTCACATGGCCGCCGGTCGCCTGCAGGCGAAGGTCCTCGGCCGACTTGCGGATATGCGACAAACCCAGCGAGACATCGGCATGGAAGCGCTCGCCGGCCTCCGTCAGGACAACCTGGCGGTGGCGGCGCTGGAAGAGCTTGGCGCCGAGCTGTTCCTCCAGCCCGCGCACGGCATAGGAGACGGCCGCCTGGGTCATGCCGAGCTCGCGCCCGGCGGCGGTGAAGCTCGATAGCCGGCCTGCCGCCTCGAAGACGATCAGGCTGCCGGCCGAGGGCAGGAGGTGGCGCAGGCTTCGCATAAGCAGAGTTTATACAACAGATCAGGATTTTCCACCGTCACAGCCATATTTTGTCTCGCTAACTTGACCGGGCGGGAAGCAAGGAGGCTCTATGAACGCACCGGCCGCTGAAATGACTGAACCGACCCACCGACGCGGCGGCGGCCGGCTTGGACGCAAGGCGCTGAGAAGCGCGCCGATCGCATCCTTCCCGACGCTTGTCCGACAGATCCCCGCCTACGAGATCGTTCCCGACGAGGCGATCGAGCTGATCCACGAGGAGTCGCTCAAGATTCTCGAGGAGGTCGGCTGTGAATTCCGCGATGACGAGGCGATCGCCCTCTGGAAGGCGGCGGGCGCCGACGTTTCGGAGACCCGTGTTCGCATCGACCGCACGCTGCTGATGGAGCTCGTCTCGAAGGTTCCGCCGGAATTCACGCTCAATGCGCGCAACCCCGAGCGCACCGTCCGTGTCGGTGGCAAAAACTCGATCTTCGTGCCGATGTATGGCGCGCCCTATGTGCGTGACTTCGACAACAAGCGGCGCTACGGCACGCTCAACGACCTCAACAATTTCCACAAGCTCGCCTACATGGCGCCGGCGCTGCATTCGTCGAGCTCGATCATCTGCGAGCCGATGGAGATTCCGGTGCCGAAGCGGCACCTTCACATCATCCATTCGGCGCTGAAGCATTCCGACAAGCCGTTCATGGGCATCGTCACATCGAAGGAGCGCGCGGAAGACACGATGGCGATGGCTGGCATCGTCTTCGGCGAGGAGTTCGTGCGCGACAATTCCGTGCTGGTGTCGATCACCAACTGCAACTCGCCGCTGGTGTGGGACGCCACCATGCTGGATGCCATGAAGGTCTATGCGCGCCACAACCAGCCGCTGATCCTGGCGCCCTTCGCACTCTGCGGCGCCTCGACCTCGGCGTCGGCCGTCGGTGCGGTGGCGCAGGTCAATGCCGAGGCGCTTGCGGGCGTCGCCTTCACCCAGCTCATTCGTCCGGGCTCGCCGCAGATCTATGGCCAGTTCATGGTCACCGTCGACATGAAGACCGGCGCCCCGATGGGCGGCACGCCGGAGGCCGCGCAGATGATGTATCTGATGGGCGCGCTGGCGCGGAAGTACAAGCTGCCGTGGCGCACCTCCGGCTTCCATGTCGGCTCCAAGCTCAACGACGCCCAGGCCGGCTACGAGGCGAACATGCTGATGCATGCCGCCATTCTTGCCGGCGCCAACTACATCTGGCACTCGGCCGGCTGGCTCGAAGCGGGCCTTACCTGCGGCTATTCGAAATTCGCCACCGACTGCGAGCAGCTCGTCGGCTGGTACAAGTATGCCGGCGGCGTTCCCTTCGACGATTTCAAGGACGCTCTTGCCGCGATCCGCGAGGTCGGTCCGCAAGGCCATTTCCTTGGCACCCAGCACACGCTCGACCATTTCGACAAGGCCTTCTTCATGCCGACCATCATGGACTTTAATTCCTTCGAACAGTGGACAGCCGAAGGGGCGAAGGATCATGATACGCGTGGCCGCGAGAAAGCACGCGCCATGCTGGCCGACTATCAGGAGCCGAAGCTCGACGAAGGCATTGCCGAAGGTCTCAAGGATTTGATCGCCCGGCGCGAGGAAAAGCTGCCTGACAGCGTTAGTTGAGAGAAAACGGGCGAAGACCCGGAGAAGCCAATGGGAGAAGAAAATGACGATTTTCAAAAGCAACGGTGATCGTGTCCCCGCCGCCATCGAGGCGATGGCACAAGAAGCGCGCGAAGGCCGCATGGACCGGCGCGAATTCCTGGCTCTCGCCAGCGCCTTCGGTGCATCGACCGCGCTT
>NZ_JAVIIW010000037.1:0-67761 GCF_033977205.1 Mesorhizobium album
CACCGGTGGGAAGGGACCGGGCCATGCCACGGCCTGTCCGAAAGGACGACCAGGATCCACTCGGTCTCCTTCCCACTTCAAACCATACACCGAAACCAACACACAGGATCCCAGGGTCTGCGCGCGTCGCTTCGCTTCTTGCTCCGCCCCAGGATGACGAAGGGAGAAATGCTTCGGCCAATCTCCAAGGTCCGCGATCACCACTTGCAACGCATCTTTCGCAACGCTTTTTCGCCCCCACAAATGCGTGCTGTGACATTCGCATTGCTCTGTCGGGGCTCCCCAAAGCCGCACTATTTTCCGAAAAAGTAGAGCAACATCAATTCATTGCCGCAAGAATGCTTGTCGCAGGTTCGGCTCTTGCGTCCGATTCTGACTGGAGGTCAGAAAATGAACATCAAGAGCCTTCTTCTCGGCTCAGCTGCGGCCCTGATCGCAGTTTCCGGTGCTCGCGCCGCCGACGCGGTGACCGTCGCCGAGCCGGAACCGGCTGAATACGTCAAGATCTGCGACGTGTACGGCTCGGGCTACTTCTACATCCCCGGCACCGAAACCTGCCTGCGCATCGGCGGCTATGTCCGCTATGACATCGGCATTGGCGATGTCGGCTCGTTCGACGGTGCGAAGGCGTTCGATCATATGGATGTGCCCGTGAAAGAGCGGAGCACTTACTACAAGCAGGCCCGCTTTACGCTGAAGACCTGGACCGGCCAGGAAACCGAGCTCGGCACGTTGAAGACCTACACCGAGACCCGCTTCAACTTCGGTAACCGCAACGCCTACGCCGCCACTAACTTTACCCACGAAGGTGCCGGCTTTAAGGGCGTTTCGCTGAACTTCGCCTGGATCCAGCTCGGTGGTCTCCGCGTCGGTAAGGACGAATCGGCCTTCAACACGTTCATCGGCTACGCCGGCAACGTCATCCAGGATACGATCGTCCCCTACGGCGATTTCGACACCAACGTCGTGCAGTACTACTTCGACGCTGGCAACGGTTTCTCGGCTGTAGTGTCGCTCGAAGAAGGCTCGGGCCAGAAGGGCACCATCGACAGCTACGTTCCGCATGTCGTCGGCGGCGTGAAGTGGACACAGGGCTGGGGCGCCATCACCGGCGTCGTGGCTTACGACAGCAACTACGAGGAAGTGGCCGGCAAGGTTCGCGTGGACGTGAACGTCAACGACGCAATCTCGCTGTTCGCCATGTTCGGCTACGGTTCGGACGACAACCTCAACGATCCGACCAACCCAATTCCTGCTCGCGGTCGCGGCTTCTACAAGCAGTGGGGCGGCAACTGGGCTTGGTGGGCCGGCGGTACCTACAAGTTTAACGAGAAGACCTCGTTCAACCTCCAGGTGTCGGGTGACGACGACAAGAACTATGGCGTGGCTGCGAACATCGCCTACGACATCGTTCCCGGCTTCACGGTCACGGCCGAAGTTGACTACGACCACTATGGTCACTTCAACGATCCGGCCAGCTTCACCAACGTGAACTGGACCAATGCCGACAAGAAGAACAGCGTCGGCGGCCTCCTCCGCTTCCAGCGCTCGTTCTAAGGGCTGGACTGCTACAGATGAAATCCGGCCCGGGCGCTTTAATGTCCGGGCCGTTTTGTTTTCGTGACTGGGTAAGGGCGAGCGAAAAAGGAGAAGGGGGTACTGGTAGCTGAAGTCTGCGAACTGTTTCGTGGGATCCGCTCCTGGCGGGATGAAATTGATTTGTCAGACTTAAAACTCTTGAAAGGACGCTCCCAAGCGGTTAGGTGTCGCCTTTCCACTCGGGGGTGTGGCTAAAAATGTCGAACGAAGCGATTCAAGAGGGGGGCTCCTCTGGTCATTTTGCGGTTTTTTCTTCTCAGAATTCGAAGTTTAGGTACACCTACAACAAGATCCGGGAAGTAAAATCGTGCAGGATCGGGGAACTCTTTGCAGCATACCGGGATATACTCTGGGATGATGGGCGGCATAAATACAATGTCAGCTCTTTCATCGGTGAAATAGACGAGATCCTTCTGGGAGAGCGTTTCAGCACCTTTGACCAGAACACCCTGGACAATCTTATCGGTACCTTGCGCCAGCGCGGGAACAGCAACGCAACCATCAATCGCAAGATGGCTGCCCTCAGCAAGCTGCTGCGCAAGGCTCATAAGATGGGAGATATCCACAGCCTGCCCGAATTCCGCCGCCAGAAGGAGCGGGCGGGACGGATTCGTTTCCTCGAAAGGGACGAAGAGGCAAGGCTGTTTGCCGCCATCAAGAGTCGCAGCGAGGACGCTTACCGGCTCTCCGTTTTCCTGGTCGATACCGGCTGCCGCCTCGGCGAGGCGCTCGGCCTGATCTGGAACGACATCCAGGACCACCGCGTCTCCTTCTGGATCACCAAGTCCGGCCGCAGCCGCACCATTCCGATGACCGAGCGGGTCAAGGAGGTGATCAAGCTGCCGCCGACCACCGAAGGCCGCCGGCCGAAAGGCCCGTTCGCCATGCTGACCCAGGCGCAGTATCGCGCCATCTGGAACGAGGCGAAGACCGAAGTTGGTCTCGGCGCCGACGAGCAGGTGGTGCCGCACATCCTGCGCCACACCTGCGCCTCGCGCCTTGTCCAGGGCGGCATCGACATAAGGCGCGTGCAGATGTGGCTCGGCCACCAGACGCTGGCGATGACCATGCGCTACGCCCATCTCGCCACCAACGACCTCGACGGCTGCGTCGTCGTGCTGGAAAAGCCGCGCGCCGATGAGGCGACGCGCCAGGCGGAGACTTCGGTGTTTGCGTCGCCGTTGACCACGCCGTCGCCGTCGAAATCGACGCGCAAGCCAAAGAGCGAAGCGGCCGCTGTCAAGGCGGTCGGCAAGAGTTCCAAGTGAAGTAGCGCTGGCACACCTTCTCCCCTTGGGGGGAAAAGGTGTCGCCGAAGGCGCGGGGTGTTCCAGGGAACACCCACGTCTCATTCCGCTGGAACACCCCTCATCCGTCTCGGCGCCGCGCGCCGATCCACCTTCTCCCACAAGGGGAGAAGGGGAGGCATGCGCTTGCTCGCCGGTGCCAATACTGCCGCAGCGTCGCAAGATCCGCTTCTGTTCTTCGGCTTTACTTTTGCTGAACCCGCTCCGTTCGGTCAATGAACGCTGCGATCTCTTCCGGCACCCCGCCGGTTTCGAGGAAGGGGGCGTGTCCCTGGCCTTCGATCGTGATCGTCTCCATGCCGGGATGACGCCTTCCCATCTCCTCAAGCGTCGCGGTGGAGAAAAGCTTCGAATTGCCGCCGCGAATGGCGAGAAGCGACACGGCGGCAAGAGCGTCGAATTGCGGCCACAGATCCGGCAGCGGCTTGGTGACGTCGACGCTGGCCACCGTGTCGACCAGGGCCGGATCGAAATCCGGCACCCACCCGGACTCCGTCTCGCGGCAGATCGCTCTCACCATGCGCGCCCAGTCGGCATCGGCAAGCGCGGGAAAGCCGGCGCCGTGCACGCGCCGTTGCGCTTCGACCGCCTCGGCAAATGTCTTCGGCTTCGGGTTGCGTTCGAGATAGGAGCGGATATGGGCAAGGCCTTCCGCCTCGATCACGGGGCCGATGTCGTTGAGGACGATGGCCTGCAGCACCGACGGCTTCAGCGCGCCGAGCACATGGATGATCAGCCCGCCGCGCGACGTCCCGATGAAGGCAGCCTCTTCGATGCCCAACTCAGACAAGCCAGCGAGCACATCGCCCGCTTCGACGCCGACATTGTAGTGGCCGATGTCGGGATCGTAACCGGATTGCCCGCGCCCGCGATAGTCGAAGGCCACGATCTTGCGCGGCGTCTTCGCGTTGCTGGAAAGGTAGAGCGCGAGCTCATGGAAGTCGCGGGCATTGCGGGTGAGGCCGGGCAGGCAAACGACCGGCCAGGCACCGGTGATTGTCTCGCCGTAGATCCGTGCATGGAGCTTGGGGCCGTCGGGCGCGGCATAGAAGAAGTCGGAAAAACCTTCGTCGTTTGGCATCGCAATGCTGCTCCTCGCTGATTGCCCGACAGCTACAGGCGAGGGCAGGGGGCGTCAAATGCAGGGCCCTCCCTTCTCCCCCCTGGAGAAGGTGGATCGGCGCGCAGCGCCGAGACGGATAAGGGGTGTTGGAAAGAATGCGGCGTCGGCGATCTGTCGCCATATATCCTGGCTGGAAAAGGGCATTGCCAAGCTGGAACGCCCCCCATCCGGCCGCTTCGCGGCCACCTTCTCCCACAAGGCCACCTTCTCCCACAAGGGGAGAAGGGAAGAACGCCTCAACCCCTCCCGTTCACGAGATCGCCCACGATGTCGTACTTGCCTGAAATACGCATCTTGTAGACCTCGTAATTCTCCATCACGCGCTGCACGTAACTTCTTGTTTCCGTGTAGGGAATCCGCTCGATCCAGTCGACCACCGCATCCACGTCCTTGCCGCGCGGATCGCCGTATTTCGCCACCCATTGGGCGGCGCGGTTGGGGCCGGCATTGTAGCCGGCGAAGGTCAACACATAGGAGCCGCTGAAGCGGTCGAGCTGCTCGCCGAGGAAGGCCGAGCCTAGCGTCGCGTTATAGCCGGCATCGGTGGTGAGCCGCGCCGCCGAGAAAATCATGCCGGCCTTCTTCGCCAGTTGCTTGGCGGTGCCCGGCATCAGTTGCAGCAGGCCACGCGCGCCGGCGCTGGAAATCGCGCCGATATTGAATTCGCTCTCCTGGCGGGCAATCGCATAGGCCAGCGCCTTGCCGGAGCCGGAGATGTTGGCCGAATCGGGGATGACGCCCAGCGGATGCGACAGCGCGCCGACATCGATGCCGCGCTGGGCGGCGATCTTGCCAACCTTCAGCGCCATGAAATGGTTGCCCTGCTTTTCGGCGAGCACCGCAAGCAGCGCCAACTCGCCCGGGCTGGTCAACTGTCCAGCGAGGTCGCGGTAGAGCGTCTCGGCATAGCGGTCGTAACCTGCTTCCTGCAGCCGCTTGATGGCGTTGACGGCCTCCCTGGCTTCGAAGCTCTGGCGGTCGGCGTCGCTCGGATTCGGATAGGCGATGTTGAGGGTCCTGAAGCCGACGCGCTCGCCGGCGAGCTGCCCATAGAAGGTGGTGCCATAGGCGGCCGCGCGGGTGAAGTAATCCTTGGCGCTGCCTGGACCGCCGACTTCCGCGGCGCGGCCGAGCCAGTAATAGGCGCGCGACAGCGACACCGGCCCCTGCGCGAGGCTGGCGATACGCGAAAAATGCGTGGCGGCGGCCGCCGGGTCGTTGAGACCCCGCAGCGCATACCAGCCGGCATGGAACTCGGCCTCGGCGGCGCTGGCCGGGCTTTCGGCCGCATGCATGGAAGCGATCTTGTAGGCGGTCTTCATGTCGCCCTGGTCGACCAGCTCGCGCGATAGAACACGGCGTTCCACCCACCAGGCGTCGGGGTCGACCAGCGCGTCGCGGTCGGTCGGCGCCTTCATCACCACCGCCGCGGCCTCGGCGAATTTCTGCTGTTTGCGCAGATATTCGGCCTCGGCGAAGAAATAGCCGGCCGAACGCTGCGCGGTAGGCACGGCCTTGAGCAGCTTCGCCGTGTTCTTGTCGCCTTTGTCGGCTCCCGCCCAGGCGTCCGCCAGTTGCTGCGCACCGGCAAGGCCGGCGACGCGCAGCGCCGAGGCCGGCCGCTCGGCATAGAACATGCGCTCCATGCGGTAGCGATGGTCGGCCGCCGGAAGCAGCGCGCCGAACTCCTTGATGATGGCCGTCTCGTCCTTCTCTTCCAGCTTCTCTGTGCGCCAGAACGGCACCAGCACCGCGCGCGCAGCCGCCTGGTTGCCGAGCGCGACCTGCGAGCGGGTGAGGATGATCACGCCCTCCGGCGTCAGCGGCTGGCTGCGGCCGAAGGCCTGCACCACCACTTGCGGCGGCGGGTTCTCGCGATAGAGCGCGCGCTCGCTGTTCTTGCGCAGCGCGACCGTGCCCGGCCATCCGGGCAGCATCTTGGCCGCATCGGCGATCTCGCCGCTCGGCACCTGGTCGCCGCCATAGAGCGCGATCGCCCAGGCCAGGATGTGCCGGTCGAGCGAGATGGCGGGCAGCGAGTCGCGCGCGGTGCGCGCGCCGGCGATGTTGTTGGCGGCGAGCGCGTCGAGCCCGCTCTTCAATTGCGTGATGCCGGCCGGCGGCTGGGAGGGCTGCGCCTGGTCCGGAGCCTGCGGCGCGCCGGGCGCGGGGATGGCCGCCGTCGCGCCCACATCGACGCTGCCGCCGATCGCCATCCCCGGCATCAGCGCGACGACAGCGCTGAAAAGCGCGAAGAGGTGAGTCCCCCTGGTCGGCATCTTTCCACCCTACCACATCTTCAGCCGGCGCGGACCCACAAAGCTTGGTCCCGACGCCAAACTTAAGGTCGTGAAAGGCTCGTAAACAAAAGGTTATCGAGGCCGTGCGAATTGCGCTTGCTGGCATTATCGCGATGCTTGCCGCTGAACCATGTCGAGACTATGGTGCGCGGCTTCGCTTTCGGTTAGAAGGCGCGCAATGCATGCAGCCCGCTTTGGGGCAACGACATGCATAAGCCAACAAAGTCCCAAGGAGTTTGGACATATGCTGAGAGGCTCGCTGACCGCGCTCGTCACACCGTTCGAAAAGAGCGGGCGTTTCGACGAGAAAGCCTTTCGCGCTTTTGTCGAATGGCAGATCGCCGAGGGCACCAAGGGTCTCGTCCCGGTCGGCACCACCGGCGAGTCGCCGACGCTGTCGCATGACGAGCACCGCCATGTCGTGAAGGTCTGCATCGAGGTGGCCAACGGCCGGGTTCCGGTGGTGGCCGGCGCCGGCTCCAACAACACCGAGGAAGCCGTCGGCCTGGTGCAATATGCCGAAAAGGCCGGCGCTGATGCAGCACTTGTCGTGACGCCTTATTACAACAAGCCGACGCAGCGCGGCCTTTACGAGCACTTTGCCGCCGTCGCCCGGGCGACCAGGCTGCCGATCATCATCTACAACATCCCGCCGCGCTCGGTGATCGACATGACGCCCGAGACGATGGGCAGGCTCGCCCATGACTTCAAGAACATCATCGGCGTCAAGGATGCGACCGGCAAGGTCGAGCGCGTCTCCGAGCAGCGCATGACCTGCGGCAAGGATTTCATCCAGCTTTCCGGCGAGGATGCCTCGGCGCTCGGCTTCAACGCGCATGGCGGCGTCGGCTGCATTTCGGTGACCTCGAATGTCGCGCCGCGCCTGTGCTCGGAATTCCAGGAGGCGACCCTCTCCGGCGACAGCGCCAAGGCGCTCGAGTTGCAGGACCGGCTGTTGCCGCTGCACAAGGCGATCTTCATGGAGCCCGGCGTGTCCGGCGCCAAATACGCGCTCTCGAAGCTGGGCAAGGTCGAGAACGTGGTCCGCTCGCCGCTGGTGACGGTCGAAGCCTCGACCGCCGAGAAGATCGATGCGGCCATGAAGCATGCCGGCTTGATTAACTAGGGATGAGGCGCCACCTCTCCGCATTATGAATCAAGTCAAGAAAGCCGACCCCAACAACAAGACGGTCGCCGAAAACCGCAAGGCGCGCTTTTCCTACGAGGTGCTCGACACGATCGAGACCGGCCTGGTGCTGACCGGCACCGAGGTCAAATCGCTGCGCCAGGGCCAGGCCAACATCCAGGACAGTTACGCCTCGGCCGAGGACGGCGAGATCTGGCTGATCAATTCCTATTTGCCGGAATATCTCCAGGCCAACCGCTTCAACCATGAGCCGCGCCGGCGCCGCAAGCTGCTCGTCAGCAAGCGCGAGATGGCCAAGCTTGCGCAAAGCGTCGAGCGCGAAGGCATGACGCTGGTGCCGCTGAAAATCTATTTCAACGATCGCGGCCGCGCCAAGCTGCTGCTGGCGATCGCCCGCGGCAAGAAGCTGCACGACAAGCGCGAAACCGAGAAGCAGCGCGACTGGTCGCGCGAGAAGGGGCGGCTGCTTAAGGAGCGCGGGTAAAACGCAATATCCGGGCAAGGCGAGCAGGGGGTCAGGGCTTGAGGAACCGCTTGATCGTCGTGGCCCTGGCTTTTGTCTTCCTGGCGCTTGCCGTCTGGGTAGAGAGCGTTTTCCGGCCTCGCGCTTTCCCGCCGGATCGCACCCAATTCCCCCTGAGAGGCATCGACGTTTCACACCACCAGGGCAAGATCGACTGGCGGCGCGTGGCAGCCGACGATGTCGCCTTCGCCATCATCAAGGCGACCGAGGGCGGCGACTATGTCGATGATACCTTTGCCGAGAATTTGCGCCAGGCCCGCGCGGCGGGCCTTGCGGTCGGCGCCTATCACTTCTTCACCTTCTGTCGCCCGGGCGCCGACCAGGCGAAGAACTTCCTCTCGACCGTGCCGCGCGGCGAGCCACTTTTGCCGCCGGTCGTCGATATCGAATTCCACGGCAATTGCCCGCGCCGGCCTTCGCCCGCCGAACTGAACGCGGAACTCGTTGCATTCCTGGGCCCGGTCGAGGCCGCCTATGGCAAGCCAGCCATCATCTACATCACCGACGAGGCGGCGCCGACCTATTCTGCTCATATCGCGGTTCGCCAGCGCTGGCTGCGCGCAGTGGCGATGCCGCCGCAGGGGGACGATTGGGTCTATTGGCAATATCTCGACAAAGGCCGCGTCGACGGCATCGACGGCGATGTCGATCTGAACGTGCTGAAGGGCGGACCGGCGAGGCTCACGCAGTTGTTTGCGCCGGCACCTGAAGCTAGCTCTTCAGGAACGCCTAGCTCTTCAGGAACGCCGCAATCTCCTTGAAGACATTGACGAACATTTCTTCCGTCAGCACGCCGGTATTGGTGTTGTAGCGCGAGCAGTGATAGCTGGAGAACAGCGTGATGCCGCCGGCCTCCTGCCGTCCGCCATGGCGGAACGGAAGCGCGGCAACACGTCCTCCCAGCGCCCGCACCGTCGACTGATGCGCGATCGAGCCCAACGTCAGGATGGCGCGCAGATTGGTAAAGCGCGCGATGGTCGGCTTGAGGAAGGTGCGGCAGGTGGCGATCTCGGCGCCGATCGGTTTGTTCTCCGGCGGCACGCAGCGCACCGCATTGGTGATCGCCGTGCCGATCAGTTCCAGCCCGTCATCCGGCCTTGCCTTGAATTCCCCGCGCGCCAGGCCTTCGGCAATCAGCGTGCCGTAGAGCAGGTCGCCGGCATAGTCGCCGGTGAAGGGACGCCCGGTGCGGTTGGCACCGCGCAGGCCGGGTGCCAGCCCGACAATCAGAAGCTTGACCGACTCCTCGCCGTCCGGCGGCAGGAAGGTCGGCACCGGCGCATTGAACCAGCCCGGCTCGCGCTGGCGCCACGCTGCAATGAAGTCGTGCAGCCGCGGACAGAGCGGACAGTCGCGGTCAGGCTCGGGGGAGGGCGCGGCGCTCAAGGCCGTCGCTCTCAATAATCGTCCTCGTCGGCTTCAGCCGGCTCCGGCCTGCGTATCGGCCGCTCCGACGGGTCGCGGCCGACCTCGTTCTTCAGCGTCATCAGATCGATGAAGTGGTCGGCCTGGCGGCGCAGATCGTCGGAGATCATCGGCGGCTGCGAGGCCATGGTCGAGACGATCGAAACCTTGCGGCCGCGCCGCTGCAATGCCTCGACCAGGGTGCGGAAGTCGCCGTCGCCGGAGAAGATGACATAGTGATCGACGACATCGGCAAGCTCCAGCGCGTCGACGGTGAGCTCGATGTCCATGTTGCCCTTGATCTTGCGCCGGCCGGTCGAGTCGGTGAATTCCTTGGCGGGCTTGGTCACCACCTTGAAGCCATTGTAGTCCAGCCAGTCGATCAGCGGCCGGATCGAGGAATATTCCTGATCCTCCACCAGCGCGGTGTAATAGTAGGCCCTGAGCAGGTAGCCGCGCTTCTGGAAGCTGGCGAGAAGCTTGCGGTAGTCGATGTCGAAGCCAAGCGCCCGCGAGGTGGCGTAGAGGTTGGCACCGTCGATGAAAAGAGCGATCTTTTCACGGGGATCGAACATTGAAAAATATCCCTTTTCGAAAATGTCTGTCGTCTAAATGGACGTGACGGGCAGGCTGGGTAATGGTCCCTTTTGCCGCCTCGTTCGAGATAACGCCAGATTTGTGGATATCCAAGGGCGCAGGTGCGTATTGCAAGCAATTGTGATCGGCACTATGTGAGCGGCAGGTCAGGGCGATGTCCGGACATTGAGCCGGGCAAAGGTCCGTGCTTCGGTCGCTGCCGCCATAAAGCTTGTATTTCTGTGGCGTCCGGGTTATGGAGCCCGCCTGTTTTCCATCAAATCCACGCATGAAAGGGGCAGTCCATGGCCCGCGTAACCGTTGAAGATTGTATCGACAAGGTCGACAACCGTTTCGAGCTCGTGCTGCTCGCCGGCCACCGCGCCCGCCAGATCAGCCAGGGCGCGCAGATCACCGTTCCTCGCGACAATGACAAGAATCCGGTCATTGCGCTGCGCGAGATCGCCGATGAGACGCTGTCTCCCGACGACCTCAAGGAGGACCTGATCCACTCGCTGCAGAAGCATGTCGAGGTCGACGAGCCGGAGGCCGACGGCGAGGCGATCGCCGATCAGACCGGCGCCGCCACCGCCGCTGCGGATACGGACGATGCCGAGGAGAACATCGCCTTCGACCGCATGAGCGAGGAAGACCTGCTCGCCGGCATCGAAGGTCTGGTTCCCCCGGAAAAGAGCGACGACTACTAAGCTCTTAGACACGGGCCTGGATCAAGCATCCAGGACTTCCGTATCGTCAGTTTCGTGGCTATCTATGGGATGCGTCGCACGCCAGTGCGGCGCATCAATCATTTCATCACCGCGAGATTCCGCCCATGATGCGTCAGTATGAGCTTGTCGAGCGCGTGCAGCGCTACAAGCCTGACGTCAACGAGGCGCTGCTCAACAAGGCCTACGTCTATGCCATGCAGAAGCATGGCCACCAGAAGCGCGCCTCGGGCGATCCCTATTTCTCGCATCCGCTGGAAGTGGCGGCCATCCTCACCGAGATGCATATGGACGAGGCGACCATCGCCGTCGCCCTGCTGCACGACACGATCGAGGACACGACCGCGACCAGGGCCGAGATCGATGAGCTGTTCGGCCCCGAGATGGGCAAGCTGGTCGAGGGCCTGACCAAGCTGAAGAAGCTCGATCTCGTCTCCAAGAAGGCCGAGCAGGCCGAGAATCTGCGCAAGCTGCTGCTCGCGATCTCCGAGGATATTCGCGTTCTTCTGGTCAAGCTTGCAGACCGCCTGCACAACATGCGCACGCTCGACCACATGCCCGAGTCCAAGCGCCTGCGCATCGCCGAGGAGACGATGGACATCTATGCGCCGCTCGCCGGCCGCATGGGTATGCAAGGCATGCGCGAGGAGCTGGAAGAGATCGCCTTCCGCTACATCAATCCGGAAGCCTATCGCGCCGTCACCGCGCGGCTGGCCGAGATCTTCGAGCGCAACAAGGGCGTGCTGGACGAGATCGAGAAGGCCCTGTCGGGCCTGTTCGAAAAACATGCCATCAAGGCCAGCGTCAAAAGCCGACAGAAGAAGCCGTGGTCCGTATTCCGCAAGATGGAGGCCAAGGCGCTCTCCTTCGAGCAGCTCTCCGACATCTTCGGTTTCCGCGTTGTCGTCGACACGGTCGAGGATTGCTATCGCGCGCTCGGCGCAATCCACACCACCTGGTCGATGGTGCCCGGCCGCTTCAAGGATTACATCTCGACGCCGAAGCAGAACGACTACCGTTCGATCCACACCACCATCGTCGGTCCGTCGCGCCAGCGCGTGGAGTTGCAGATCCGCACCCGCGAGATGAACAAGATCGCCGAATACGGCGTCGCCGCGCACTCGATCTACAAGGACACGGGCGGCAAGGTGAATGGCGCTGCGCACACGATCTCCAAGGAGACCAATGCCTATGCCTGGCTGCGTCGCACCATCGAGCAGCTGGCCGAAGGCGACAACCCTGAGGATTTCCTGGAAAACACCAAGCTGGAGCTGTTCCAGGACCAGGTGTTCTGCTTCACGCCCAAGGGCATGCTGATCGCGCTGCCGCGCGGCGCCACGCCCATCGACTTCGCCTACGCCGTCCATACCGATGTCGGCGACACCTGCGTCGGCGCCAAGGTCAACGGCCGCATCATGCCGCTGATAACGGAATTGAAGAATGGCGACGAGGTCGAGATCATCCGCTCGAAGGCACAGGTGCCGCCCGCCGCCTGGGAATCGGTCGTCGTCACCGGCAAGGCGCGCGCCGCCATCCGCCGCGCCACCAAGAACGCAATCCGCAAGCAATATTCGGGGCTCGGCGCCCGCATCCTCGAACGCGCCTTCGAGCGCGCCGGAAAAAGTTTTGCCAAGGAGAGCCTAAAGCCGGTGCTGCACCGGCTGGCGCGCAAGGACATCGAGGATGTTCTGGCCTCCGTCGGACGCGGCGAGCTTGCCTCCACCGACGTCATGAAGGCTGTCTTCCCCGACTACAAGGACGAGCGCGTCACGGTCGCGGCGCCCAAGCAGCGCGAGGAGGGCTGGTCGAAGATCCGCAATGCCGCCGGCATGCTGTTCCAGATGCCCGGCCGCGCCGCGCGCAAGGGCAAGGATCAGCAGCGCGACGGCGCCGTGCCCATCCGCGGCGTGCGCGGCGACCTGCCGGTGCGCTTCGCGCCGGAAGGGGCGGTGCCCGGCGACCGCATAGTCGGCATCATTCAGCCGGGAACCGGCATCACCATCTATCCGATCCAGTCGCCGGCGCTGCAGGCCTTCGATGATCAGCCCGAGCGCTGGATCGACGTGCGCTGGGATATCGACGAGCGCACCAAGGAGCGCTTCCCGGCGCGCATCTCGGTCACCGCCATCAATGCACCGGGATCGCTGGCCGACATCGCCCAGGTCGTCGCCCAGAATGACGCCAACATCCACACGCTGTCGATGGTGCGCACCGCGCCCGATTTCACCGAGATGCTGATCGATCTCGAAGTCTGGGACCTCAAGCATCTCAACCGGCTGTTGTCGCAGCTCAAGGACAATTCAAGCGTCAGCGATGCGCGACGTGTGAACGGTTGACCATGGTCCCGCAAAGTGGGAACCGGTTTGCGGACAAGATCATGGTCTAAAGGAAACAAGGCCATGATCCCGCAAAGTGGGAACCGGTTTGCGGGATGATGGTTCGAAAAATAGACTGGGGAACGAGATGAACACCGACGAAGTGCTGGGCATTTTCCGCGAGGCCGGCGCGGTCCTGGAGGGGCATTTCATCCTGACGTCGGGGCTGCGCAGCCCGGTCTTCCTGCAGAAGGCGCGGGTCTTCATGCATGCCGACAAGACCGAGCGCCTGTGCAAGGCGTTGGCCGAGAAGATCCGGGAAGATGTGGCGGGCAGGATCGACTATGTCGTCGGCCCGGCGGTCGGCGGCTTGATCCCGGCCTACGAGACCTCGCGGCATCTCGGCGTACCGGCGATCTGGGTCGAGCGGGAAGGTGGCGAGTTCAGGCTGCGCCGCTTCGAGATCGCCAAAGGGTCGCGCGTCGTCATCGTCGAGGACATCGTCACGACCGGCCTGTCGATCCGCGAGACAATAGAATGCATGCGCGAGCTCGGCGCCGAGGTTCTGGCGGCCGCCTGCATCATCGACCGCTCTGCCGGCAAGACCGACGTCGGTGTGCCGCTAATCGCGCTGGCCGAATATGAGGTGCCGGCCTATCCGCCCGACCGCCTGCCGCCGGAGCTTGCCGCCATCCCGGCCGTCAAGCCCGGCAGCCGGAACATTTGAGGATGCATGTCGCCCAGAACTGCGCAACGGTTTTGGGATAACGACATGCAAAACGGAGAAGCAAAAATGATCGCCGGCATCGATCATTTCGTGCTGACGGTCCGCTCGGTCGACGCGACCTGCGACTTTTATCAGCGTGTCCTCGGAATGCGCCGGTTGGACGAACCGAACCGGCCGACCGCGCTTCTGTTTGGATCGCAGAAGATCAATCTGCACGAGGTCGGCCGCCCCTTCGAGCCCAAGGCCAAGGCGCCGATGCCGGGCTCCGGCGATTTCTGCCTCGTCGCGGCGGTGCCTCTTGCCGATATCCGCGCCAGCCTCGATGCCAATGGCGTGGCGACCGAAGTCGGTCCTGTCGAGCGCACCGGCGCCCGCGGCCCGATGATGTCGGTCTATTTCCGCGATCCTGACGGCAATCTGGTCGAGGTCAGCGAGTATCTGGCATAGCCTTCTTTTCGGTCAATTCAGACCAAGCCGCATAGCGCAACGCCTGTCGAATGGAGATTGTGCAGCAAACTCTTGCCGTTCGCATAAGCGTTTGATATTTCTATGGAAAATTGAAAACGTTGAAAGATTGGTGCCGCTACTTGGGGTTTGTGGCTGCTTCCTTGGTGATAGGGTCTTACGTCGCGCTCGGAGGTTGTCGTTGAGCACTGCAGCACTTTGGGGAGACGAGGGGCAGCTTATGGATAATGGCGGCGTTCTGCCAGTTCTGTCCCGACAAGAGCCTATCTGCTTTCGCGGCCAATACCACTCACAGCAAATCTGTTCCATGGGACAAGGAGCAGCAACTACTGCTAGGCATCATTTGCCATCCTGGCGACGGGAAAGCCGGACGCCAGGTCCACCTCCATTTTCTGGAATAAACTCGATTCCAGCCGCCTCGAACGTGGCTCGAATCGTCGCAATGGTTGACGTTTTGAGTTCTTCGCCCCTCTCAAAACGGGCAATGGTATCTGGTGACACACCTGCGTTACGAGCCAAGTCTCTGGTTCCCCAACCGAGCGCCACACGCGCCATCTTACATTGAATTACATTCATTTCGTAACATTGATACGATTTTTGTTGATCCGGGCTTTATGTCGAATTATCGTATCCTTGATACGATTACAGGCTGGCTAAAAGCGGCTGCTAATGGTGTTACGACCACCCCAGCAGCCTGACCACAACCCTAGCTATTGGGAGCTCGGATCATGGGTGATTCCGACAATATCACGACTTTGCCTCTCGTCACCCGCAGGAGGGTACTTGCCGGAACGGCAATTGCAATGGCGGCATGGCAGTCAACGGCGGTTGCCCGCAACGATTTAGAGAAGGACCGGTCGACCGATTCTGCAGTGGCGGTGTGGCGCAAATGGCAGGCTGCCCACGAAGAGACCGAACGACTGTGCCGTCAGCAGCAGCGCCTAGAGCGGAAACTGGCCGAAACCGTTGGGTTTCCATGTGCGACCATCCTGTTGCGCGACGGCGAGAGCGTGACGTTGTATTCCCTTCGCGCGCTTCGCGATGTACTCGATCTTAATCCTGAAGACGTGGCAATGAGTGCCAAGGCTGAAACCGATTTTGCGGCACATCAGGCACGCTGGGATGCTCTCGATAAGGAAATCGGCTACTCGGCGACATTGCGCGCAGAACGCGAGGCAGCCGACCGGGCGGAAGACCTGCTTGAGATGTTGTCCGAAACCCCCGCTGCTTCCCTTGCCGGTGTGGCAGCCAAGCTTGATGCCGTGCTGAGGGAAGGAGATCTTTCGGAAGGCAGCGATGAGTTTCCCTGTCCGCAGATCCGCTCGGCACTCGATGATGTCATCCGCATCGGCCAGCGGCTCTTTCCTGAACAGATGCTTGCAAGCGAGATGCTCCAATCGAAACCGGCTCGAAAACGGGAAGGTAGAAGCTTGCGCGTCTGGACCGAGGCGGATGGAGGCCCAGCATGAAAAAGCCAGCCGGTGGATCGCCTATTATAATCGACGATTCTCGTTGTCACCTGGAGACTGCAGATAGTGCCGCGTTACTTGGCGAGTGGTCCGTTATCGAAATTGCCGACGCGGCAAGAGCGTTGTGGAGCGATTTGGCAGTAACAGCGATCGCCTGGGGCGCCCTGGCGGCGAATTGCGAGGCGATGCCGAAATATCGCTTCTCGTTTCAAGTGTTTGATTGTCTTCCAGCGGGCTCGTCGGAGTCCGAACCTGAACGCATGATGGCAAAGGCTCGCCAGCGTTCCTTTCATTGATTGCCACCATGCAGAGTTGGGCCCTGTTCCGCTTCGCCGCCGCGGGCGTCCCTGACAGGGCACCGCGGGCTCGGCGCAGGTTTGGGAAACAGACCAGGTGCCGAAATGAGCAGGACGGCGCTATTCCTTGTCGTCCTATTCCGGAAGCTCATCACCCTTGACCGGCGCTTTGCCTTTGCCGGCTTTCTTCAGGATTGTGAGCGCCTTGGGGATGTCCGCGCGGGAAGCTCGTTCCTCAAAGTAGCTTTCCGTCCGCAGCGCCGAGAGCTTTTCGGCAACGGCCACGTTGATAAGCTGGTTGACTGGCACGCCTTCGCTTTCCGCCACCTTACGGGCCTCGTCCAGAAGCGAGGGCTGCAGCCGCCACGCGAAATTGCTTCTCCTCATGTCTTTGCCTCCAATCGTTTCAGTGCTTCTCCCGGCGGGACGATCGCGATTCCGAAGCGCTGTGCCGCGTTGCCGAAGTCGCGCAGATTGAACGTCACTATAGCATCAGCCTGTCCGTTCACCGCCGCTTCGAGCAAAATGTCGTCATCCGGGTCGCGAACGGCGGGTCGCCAGAGAAAGAGAAGGCGAACCGGCTCGGCCACGGCCGCGACGGAAGCGCGTTCACGTCCTCAACCGATAGACCGGAGACCTCCAAGTGCTCGGAATGGCAAAACCTCCGGACCGCATTGCGCAAGTATTTGCACGCCACACTACGACCGCGCGGCAGCTGAACTTGCCTTGCTGATCATCTCGCCGCTCAATGCTCCTGATCTTCACCGAAGAACAGGCAAGCCATGGTGGACGACGCCGAAGCTGGGAGTGACAAGGCAAATGTTGGCGGCGGCGCCGACATGTCGGAACGGGACATAGCAGAACGAGCTTTCCTATCCATTGCCCGCCTGCTCGGCCGGCAGGTTGCGCGACAGCATTTCGAGGAATCGCAGGCGGCTAACGACAACAAAGGTCATGGTTCTCAGAAGGCCGCATCGGAAGGGGAGGGTGAGGGCGGTGGGGATTGGACCTGCTCGCCCTGCTTGACCATAAGTTCGCAACGCAGAGCCTCAAGGAGAAGACCAAGAGCGACTATGCACGAGACACTCGACAAATTCGGCCCGGGACCAGCTTGAATGGATCGACTCACATGGTGGCGGGGCCGCTTAAGCCGGCGCGCCGCCCGCCGGCCGGCCCGTGTGTCTCTATCCCCAATTTCAGACATGGACCTGAACGTCGCGAAAGATTCCGGTCGGGAACCCAGTTTGATAGGAGGAAAAGATGTGTCGAAAAATAAGGTTGAATTCTGCAGTGGAGAAAATTTTGCGGGAAAAGAAAGCTTTCATAAATAAGCTTTTCCGGGAATCCAGTCGAGATTACAAAGTCTTCTTTGGTGATAATACGTATGTTTCCATCGGGCTGAGCGAAGAAGCAATAGAGTCGACAATAAAGAGGACTATGTTGGCCGCATGTATTCCTCAACACCTTGTCTACGCTTATAAAAAGACCGGCATTATTGTAAATGAAGACGGATACAGGAATATGAGCCGAGAAGATCGCGCAGAGTACGACCGTGCAATTGATGAGTATTTCGAGATGGAGAAGAAACAGAAGTCAACACAATAGATAGATATCTGTGCACTCTGCCGTCGGACAACTCAGCCGTAAAAATTGTGGAATCGCCACGGAGACTACGGGCCGAAATGGGGGTTCCCCGTTCACAATCTGAAAATGTGCGTTCCGCCGGCGATTGGTTGACGTCTGGCCTTGGGCGATAGTGATCGTCATGCAAAGACGGAGATGGGTATTGCCTCAATTTGGGTTCTGTCGCCAGCGGAGTTGGTCGTAATCAACGACCAGCAGATGCCTGAACAGCACATCGATCAAAAACGGCAGCCCGAGCACGCTTGGCTCAAACCACAGGGCAGTGTGGGGAAGCTCCCGCCACCCCGGTAGAAACTGTCCATTGTCCACCAGGAAAGCCGTCAACATCAGGATATAGGAAGCACCCATGCCGGATAGGTGAAGGCGTGGCCATTGCCGCCAGCGGCGCTGCGCGGCGGTTGCGGGTCGCGGTCATCCGGTAATGGGTGCACGGTTCCTCGTAGCGGTGCGTGAGATCGGCCTTGGCATCGGCATCGAGGTTGCGGAAGGCGGCCGATAGGCTGTCGCTGCGATGATAGAGCGGCGCGCCGCCGACCGACCACAGCGCGTTCTGCAGGCCTTCCGCCAGAGCGACGAAGCTCTCGCCGCCAAGGATGACATGGGTGTGCTCGAAGCCCGACCAGACGAGCCGGAAGTGATAGAGCAGATGATCGAGCGGCTGATCGGCGATCGTCACGCCGAGGTTGCTGATGGCAGCAAAATCCTCGGCTCGCCATGACTGGATGCGCCGCTCAAGCGTGCGGCGAATGCCTTCGGACAATCTCCGGATGCCGCCGCAGCATCTCGTCACAAACCGCGACCGCCCGGATCCCGGGAGCGGCCTCGAGAAGCGGAGCGACTTCGGCGCCAAAGATATGCTCGAACGGATCGGGCGACGGCACCCACGGGGGCTGCTTCTTCTGCGAGGGAAGTCGGGGATGGTGCTCGATGCGGTAGGCTGTCGCTCGGCTGATCGACGCCTTCGCGGCGGCGACTTCGACAGAGTGATTTTGTCGGTACTTCATAAAAGCCTCGTCTTATGATCGGTTACCTGGCGACCCGCCACAAAGGTGATTCTCCATCCAGAAAATCACCAACTACCGGACCGACCGCGATCAGAGACGCCGAAAATTTGCGCCGCGGTGGGGGTGCAACTCCGGTCGGGCTGCGCCCTCCCTACGTCACACCCCCACCGCAGAGTCTCATCCTGATTGACGCTGGGTCTCACCTTGTTTGTCGCCGCGCAGCCAACCCTCACGCCGCCGCAAGACCCAGTTGCTGGCCCGTTTCGACCGCTTCTTCAAACGCCGCACCGGCTTTGCCATGCTTGATCTCCTGCTAGCCAGGCTGCATGCCAACAAGGCCGAGTTGTTGACCGTTCTCGATCGGCCTGAGATCCCGCCTCACACCAACGGCTCGGAGAATGACATCCGCTGCCAGGCGATCAGGCGCAAGATCTCCGGCGGTACCCGCTCAGGCTGGGCGCTCCTGTCGCGATGCCTTCCTCGGCCTTAGCAAAACCTGCCAAAAGCTCGGCATCTCCTTTTGGGACTATCTCGGTGCCCGCCTCGCAATCGACGATGCTCCACAAATCCAATGCCTGCCAAACATCGTCAACTGCCGCTCTGCTGCCTGACCGCCACCACTTTTGCCCCTGTTATCGTATTGAGCGCGTTTATCATCGCCGGCGGGCCCCAAATAGGTATCCGGCTCCACGACAAGCCGAAAAATCGTTACACTTCAATATATTGCAGCGTGATCGAGCGTGCTCGAAAAGGGGTGAGTGGATGATCATCGGCCTTGCTTCCCGGTTCGTTTCCTCAGTTTCGCCAGAATGGCGCTCTTGTTACAGCCTGCGGCAGACAATCGCTGGCGCGTTTGTTGTTTCGTGGCCGAGCCGTCGCTATATAAGCTGTCGCTATATGAAAGTTTTGTTGCCTTCCTGCGCCTTCGAAGCGCAAGATATGTCGGCGCGACCCGGGGGGCGGGGGAGCGTGTGTTGGACCGGGAACTGAAACAGAGTGCTTTTTCGACGCCGAGAGCCTGACGGCCTCCTGGAACGGGTGCGCATTCACCTTTGGCCGCGCCGCTCTTTTTCACGTTCGTTCCAATATTTCTCCAAGCGCATCCTGCGGCTGAGAGCCACGCCCCATTCGGTGGCGGCCGGTGTCGCGGCAGGTGTTTTCGCCTCGTTTTTCCCGCTGGGCTTCCACTTCGTTGTAGCCGCCGTGGTGTGCTGGGTGATCGCCGGCAATCTTGTGGCGGCAGCGCTTGGTGCGCTGTTCTTCGGAAATCCGCTAACCTTTCCGCTGCTGTGGGGCGCGTCCTGGGAAACCGGCAAACTGATCTTGCATGATCACCTGCCGAGGCATGGCCCGCCCGAGCATCTCGGTGAAATGATGCACACGCTGTCCTTCGCGAAGCTTTGGCATCCGGTCCTGGAGCCGATGCTGATCGGCGCGGTGCCCCTCGGCGTGATCTTCGGCCTCGTATTCTATGGCATCACGCGTTGGGGGATGACTGCCTTCCGCGAGCAGCGGAAGAAGCGCATGGCCGAAAGGGCCGAGAAGGCGAGACAGGGCGGACGGGAAGTGCCCGCGGAATGATCATCGGCATCGGCAGCGACCTGATCGACATCAGACGCATCGAGAAGTCGCTGGAACGGCACGGCCGGCGCTTCGTCCAGCGCATCTATACCGAGATCGAGCAAGCCAAGTCGGAAGGCCGCGCGGCCCGCGCCGCTTCCTACGCCAAGCGCTTCGCCGCCAAGGAGGCCTGCGCCAAGGCGTTGGGCACCGGGATGGCGCAAGGCGTGTTCTGGCGCGACATGGGCGTGGTCAACCTGCCGAGCGGCGCGCCGACCATGGTGCTCACCGGCGGTGCTGCCGCCAGGCTGGAGAAAATCCTGCCCAGCGGCCATCGTGCGCTGATCCACCTCACCATCACCGATGATTTTCCACTTGCTCAAGCCTTTGTGATCATCGAGGCAGTGCCCGCCGAACAAGCGCCACATTGATTCCATCTGACCACGGGCGGCATGACGTTGCCCAGCGCGCGCCGAGACTCTATACCAACCAAGCACAATCGAGGACGACATGAGCGTGGCTGAAAAATCGCAGAAGAAATCCGGCGGGCTTGGCGAAACCTTCTCCGTCATCATCCAGGCTCTGCTGCTCGCGCTCGTGATCCGCACGCTGCTGTTCCAGCCCTTCTCCATCCCGTCCGGCTCGATGCGTCCGACGCTGCTCGAAGGCGACTATCTCTTCGTCACCAAATGGTCCTACGGCTATTCGCGCTATTCGCTGCCCTTCGGCCCCAATGTTTTCTCAGGCCGCATCTGGGGCTCGGAGCCCAAGCGCGGCGACGTGGTGGTGTTCAAGTTCCCGCCGGATCCGTCCGTCGACTACATCAAGCGCGTCGTCGGCCTGCCCGGCGACAAGATCCTGGTCAAGGACGGCCAGCTCTTCATCAACGGCACCGCCGTGCCGCGCGAAAAGGTCGGTCAGATCGACAATCCCGATATCACCGAGGTCGACCGTCCCGTCGACGTATATCGCGAAACGCTGCCCAACGGCGTCACCTATGACACGCTCGACCTGACGCCCAATTCGATCGGCGACAACACGCGTGAGTTCGACGTGCCGCCCGGCCACTATTTCATGATGGGCGACAATCGCGACAACTCCTCCGACAGCCGCTTCACCGTCGGTTTTGTGCCGGCCGAGAACCTTGTCGGCCGTGCCAACGTCATCTTCTTCTCGATCGGCGACGGCGCAAGCCCGCTGGAAATCTGGAAGTGGCCGTCGCTGATGCGCGTCGGGCGCCTGTTCCATTTCGTCCACTAAGGTCATGGCGGCCAAGCGTCTGACCGCCGATGCCATCGCCGAAGCGCTTGTCGAGCGCACCGGCCACGCCTTTGCCGACCGCCAGCGTCTGCAGCGCGCGCTGACCCATGCCAGCGCGCGCTCGACCCATGCCGGCGTCGACTATGAACGTTTCGAATTCCTGGGCGACCGCGTTCTCGGCCTTGTCGTGGCCGACATGTTGCTCGCAGCCTTTCCCGAGGCCGCCGAGGGCGAGCTGTCGCTGCGCCTCAACGCGCTGGTCAATGCCGAGGCGCTCTCCGAGATCGCCGAGGAGATCGGCCTGCCGGAGCTGGTCCGCGCCGGCTCCGACGTGCGTAACCTCGAGGGCCGCAAGCGCACCAATCTGCGTGCCGATGCGCTGGAATCGCTGATTGCCGTGCTTTATCTCGACGGCGGGCTGGAGGCGGCGCGCACCTTCATCCATCGCTACTGGCAGCCGCGCTCGCAGGCGATCGGCGCGGCCCGCCGCGACGCCAAGACCGAATTGCAGGAATGGGCGCATCAGGCGGCATCGGGCGCTGTTCCGGCCTACCGGGTGGATGCTCGCGAAGGCCCCGACCACGACCCGCTGTTCACCGTCAGCGTCAAGGTCGGCTCCTTTGCGCCGGCGATCGGCAGCGGCCGTTCCAAGCGCGAGGCGGAACAGGCGGCGGCAGCGGCCCTTCTGCTGCGCGAAGGCGTCTGGAGCGCGGCATGACCATTACCGAAACTCCCGAGGCACCCGCTACGCGATCCGGCTTCGTCGCGCTGATCGGCGCGCCCAATGCCGGCAAGTCGACGCTGGTCAACCAGCTGGTCGGCGCCAAGGTGTCGATCGTCACCCACAAGGTGCAGACCACCCGCGCGATCGTGCGCGGCATCGCCACGCATGACAACGCGCAGATCGTCTTCGTCGACACGCCCGGCATCTTCAAGCCGAGGCGACGGCTGGACACGGCCATGGTCACCACCGCTTGGGGCGGCGCCAAGGATGCCGATGTCGTGGTGCTCCTGATCGATGCCGAGCGCGGCATCAAGGGCGATGCGGACGCCATCCTCGAGCGACTGAAGGACGTTCAGCAGCCGATGCTGCTCGTCCTCAACAAGGTCGACCGCGTCAAGCCGGAGACGCTCCTGGCCCTGGCAGCGGCAGCAAACGAAAGAGTGCCGTTCAAGCGCACTTTTATGGTCTCGGCGCTGACCGGCTCGGGTTGCAAGGACCTGCTCGACTATCTGGCCGAGACGCTTCCCGTGGGTCCCTGGTACTATCCGGAGGACCAGATCTCCGACCTGCCGATGCGCCAGCTCGCGGCCGAGATCACGCGTGAAAAACTTTATCTGCGGCTCCATCAGGAGCTTCCCTATTCCTCGCATATCGAGACCGAGAAATGGGAAGAGAAGAAGGACGGCTCGGTGCGCATCGAGCAGGTCATCTATGTCGAGCGCGACAGCCAGAAGAAGATCGTGCTCGGCCACAAGGGCGAGACGATCCGCGCCATCGGCCAGGCCGCGCGGGCCGAGATCGCCGAGATCCTCGAGCAGAAGGTGCACCTCTTCCTGTTCGTGAAGGTGCGCGAGAACTGGGGCGACGACCCCGAGCGCTACCGCGAGATGGGACTGGAGTTTCCCCATTGATGCATGTCGCCCGAAACCGGTTCCTACTTTCGGGAGACATGCTTTTAAAGCGCGCCGCGCTGAAGTGGATTGAGGCGGCACGCATTAGGTCTTTGTTTCGATGCATGTCGTTCTCCCAAAATCGCTGCGCACTTTCAGGAGACATGCTTTAGGATGGCCGACGCGTGTCGCGCCGAATGACTGGCACGAAGAGGTACTTCACGACGCGTTCCTTCATCAGCAGCAGCGCCTTTGTGGAGTCCATATCGGGGGTCGCGGCCGGTCGGGTGCAGAGATAGAAATCGTCGTTCGTAGTCAGGAAGATGCGAGGATCGCCTTCATAGACCTGCTCCCTGAGGCTGGTGACGTAATAGCCGCGGGGGTTGGGACGGACGTCGTCGCTTGAGGCAACCTCGTTGACATGGTCGGGGCCACAGAGCCTCGCGATGTCGGGATCCGCCGCCGCAGCTACTTGCGCTGACACAAGAAGGGCAAGAGAGATGATGAGTCTGGTGGGTTTCATGTCGTCCTCCTTTCCAATCCGGTGCTGCTTGAATCGCTTGGAAGCGACGGCCGAATTGGCTATGCTGAGGGAGCGCGTCAGGGGCGTGAAATGTCCCGAAAGACTCCTGAAATTGACCCGAAATCTGCTGAAACGGTCACTTTCGGCGGTTTTGTTTTCCTAACGAAAAGCAGAGAACTCTGGACCGCTGAAGGCAGAGCGATAGATCTTCGCAGCCAGTCCGCAGAGGTGCTCTCAACACTCGCTGCGCGAGCGGGCGAGATCGTGTCCAAGGACGCGCTGATGCGGGCCGTCTGGCCCGATACCTTCGTTACCGAAGACAGCCTTACGCAATGCATTGCCGACATTCGCCGCGCGTTGGGCGAAGACGCGCACGCGATCGTGGAAACCTTCCCCAAGAGGGGTTACCGGCTGAATGCCGATCCGTCGGCCGCTGCTTCTGGCGCCGCAGCCGGCACGGAACGAGCGAAGTCACGCTTCCCGCGAGCCGGCTTCATTCTTGCCGCGCTCGTTCTCGTCGTCGCGGCGACCGGCGCGTACTACGGCGCCGAAATATGGCGAGCCACCCCGGTTCGCTCAAGCGACATGCCGAGGATTGCCGTCCTTCCGTTCGAGGACTTCAGTACCGGTGCGGACAAGGGATATCTTAGCGATGCCGTTGCCGAGGGGATTATCACTGATTTGGCGCGGAGCAAGACTTATGCCGTCATCGCGCGGAATTCGAGCTTCAGGTACCGTGACAAGCCCACCGATGCCAGGCGGATTGGCGACGAACTCGGTGTCGACTACCTGCTCGAGGGCAGCCAGCAGAAGATCGGAGACCGGTTGAAAGTGTCTGCTCAACTGCTCGATGCGCATGACGGATCACATCTCTGGGCCAATTCTTACGACCGCGAGATTGGCGATCTTTTCGTCGTCCAGGAGGAAATCATCCGCACTATTGCGGAACGGGTCTGGCACAGGATCGAGCGACCCTGGCCTCAGAGCGATGCCGCCCGGGTTAGCGCACTCCACTATTATCTGATGGGGTTTGTCGAGATCGACAAGGATTTCTCTGCCGCGGGGACCGCCTTGCTGCGGCAGTATAGCCTCAAGGCGATCGAAGCGGATCCGAACTCGCAGTTTGGCTATATCGGGCTGGCCCACTCCTATCGCATCGACGCGGATTACGCGTGGCACGAGCAGGACCGTGACGAGGGGTTGAAGCGTGCTGCCGAATACGCCGACAAGGCCATCCTGCTCGCTCCGGACGATCCCGAGTCGCAATGGGCCCGCGCCCGCGTGCATGCTGACGCCGGCGAGGTCGAGCAGGCCCTTGCGCGGTTCGATCAGGCGATCGCCCTGAATCCCAGCAACTCGATGATCCTCGTCAGCAGTACGGATTCGTTGGTCTGGGTTGGCCGTACAGACGAAGCGATCGATCGGATCAAGCAGGCTATGGGCATCGATCCTTTCTACCCGGACTGGTTCAACTGGCAGATGGGCTGGGCGCTCTACGCAAAGAACGATTGCGGGGCTGCGCTGGCGTGGATGCGGAGAATGTCCAGAATCCCGAACGGAGCATACCGAACGCTTGCGGAGATCCACGCTTGTCTGGGAAACGAGCGGGAGGCAAGGGAAGCGCTTGCGGTTTCCCTCAAAGACTCGCCGGGCGAATCCATCCACAAATTACGCAAGCAATGGGAGAAGGTATATACCGCCCCCGGAGGACTCGAACGCTGGCTCAAACACATGCGGATCGCGGGCATGCCGGAGTGATGCCCCTGCGCGGGCACGGCCGGGCTGCACGAGTAATGTCCTGAAGGCACTGATTGTTGTTGCCGGACACGACGCCAACCAAGCCGAGGTCGGAAGGCAGCGCCGGGTGATCGACGACGTGCTCGCTGATCACGAACGCTGGCAGTGACGCGGATTACAACAGGCCTTTGGCCCTGAGATCAGCGGCGAAGGTCGCCAGCGGCATGACGAGGGTCAGCGGCGATCCCGCGAGCGGCTCTGCGCCATATGCACGATACCAGTTCGCGGCGCGATCGCTCTTGGCATCGATGATGAGCAGCAGACCGCCGCCTTCAGCGGCGACACGCAGGCAGCGTAAGGCTGCCGCGGCGAGGAGCTGGCCTCCGAGCCCATGCCCGGCCACCGTCAGATCTGTCGCCAGGCGGGCAAGCTTGAACCCGGCCACTTCGTGTCGGGCCAGCCCTTTTGTTATAGCCGCGGGCACTTGCTCATGAGCTACGGCCGAGGGTGCGATCGTGTAGAAGCCAAGAATGCGGCTTGGGTTCGCGCTTTCGACAGCGCAAAACGTCTTCGAAGCGTTCTGTTCATGGCTCTGCCTAGCAAAGCGCCGCAGAAAATCATTCATCCGCTCGTCGCCGCAATCAAAAGACGCGCGATCGTGCGATTTCGAGATCGGCTCCTCTTGCCATAGCGGCAGGATCATATCGCGTTGGGAAGGGCCGCGATGGCAGCCCGCAATTTCGCATTGGGCTTGGGCGGGTGTTCGAGCAAGTCGAGGATGCGCTTGAAATCGCGCTCAGTGACCTCGGTCGTTTCGACCGCTTTGATCACGGCTTCCGCCTCGGGCAGCACCCTGTCGAGGATGAAGTCGGTCATGTCCTTATGCGACAGTGCCGCCGCGCGGGCGATCATCGCCTTTTGCGCGGGCCTTATACGGATGTTGAAGCGCTCGGTTTTGTCGCTGGCTGACTTGGGCATAGCAGGTTCCTCTGTGTCAGATATAATGTACGCACGCGATACGTACAACTAGAGCAGCAAATCTTGATTTCGCTACCCAACGGGTGAAAAGCTCGACCCATGGAATGGCGCGACGAGGGAATCATTCTGGGCACCCGCAAGCATGGCGAAACCAGCGCCATCCTCGAGGTGATGACGCGCGCCCATGGCCGGCATCTCGGCTTGGTGCGCGGCGGCCGCTCGCGCAAGCAGCAGCCGGTGCTGCAGCCCGGCAACCGCGTCGACCTTCTGTGGCGGGCCCGCCTTGACGAGCATCTCGGCGTCTTCCAGGCCGAAGCGATCGAGATGAACGCCGCACGTCTGATGGACAGCGCCGTCGCCGTCTACGGCCTGCAGACCATGGCGGCGCATCTGAGGCTTCTGCCGGAGCGCGATGCCCATGGCGGCCTCTACGAGGCTCTTGCCGTGATGATCTCCCATCTCGACGATGCCGATGCCGCGGGCGAACTAGTGGCGCGCTTCGAGCTGCTCATTCTGGACGAACTCGGCTTCGGCCTTGACCTCAGCCAATGCGCGGCGACCGGATCGAGGCAGGATCTCGCCTATGTCTCGCCGAAATCGGGGCGCGCCGTCTCGCGGGCCGCCGGCGAGCCCTGGCGCGACAAGATGCTGGCGTTGCCCGCCTTCCTGCAGCGCGGCTCCGGCCTGCGCGCCGATCCTGCAGCACTCGAGGATGCGTTCCGGCTGACCGGCTTCTTCTTCGCCCGCCATGTCTACGAGCCGCGCGGCATCGAGGCGCCCGACGCCCGCGCCGGCTTTCTCGCGGCCTTGCGCCGGCATCAGGCGGCGGTGAAGGCCATTGCCGGGGAGACTGTTGGGCAATAAGGCAGTCGCCTATTCGGCTCCCCGCCGTTCCAGAAAATCGTCGAGGATGGGACGCTGGCCCTTCAGGATTTTCACCCCGGCCTCGGGCAGCGAAAACCAGCCGGCTTTGTCCACTTCGGGGAATTCCTTCATGGCGCCCGACTTGGGCGGCCACTCCAAGGTGAACATGTTGCTCCTGATGGCATCCGTGTCGAGATCGCCCTCCACGCTCCAGGCGATCACGATCTTGCCGCCCGGCTGCTTGTAGCTGCCGACAGGCTGGAAGTGGCCGTCGATGGCGACGCCGAGTTCTTCTTCGGCCTCGCGCCGGGCAGCCTGAAGCTCATCCTCCCTGTCGCCGATCAGCCCTTTCGGGATCGACCACGCGCCTTCGTCCTTTCTTGCCCAGAACGGTCCGCCGGGATGGACCAGCAGGAATTCGAGAACACCGGCGGTTCGCCTGTAGATCAGCAGGCCCGCGCTTCGTTGCGGCATCGATTATCCCCTTGGAAATTAGTGCGGGCGTTCGAGAATAGCATGAGTATTTCGCGCCAGGCGGCAGATAATTTCGCCGCCAAGTTCCAGTGTTTCGACGTGTCGCCGCCGGATAAGGCCCCAAGTCGCTGGCAATCGGCGCCGAAACATGCTCGATCTTGCAGGCCGGCAAGGTGCTGATTTCAATAGCCGTCCCATCGCCGCATTTGTCGGCCACGACTGGCACGGTTTTGAGGGGAACCGCCATGTTTTTCAACCTGATCATCATTGCCGCGGTCATCGCTTTATTCGTCATCATTTCACGCCAGCAAGCCCGCATCGGCCTGATCGAGCGCGAGCTTGGCGCGCTGCGCAGCCTGGTGCTTTCGGGTATCCCGCAGCCCGTGTCCAAGACAGGCGAGGCGGCGGAAGGCGAAGCTCCCGCCGCAGCCGCCGAGGCTGCCGCGTCGCCGGCGAGTGAAGCCGCCCCGCAAGCTCCTGCCGCTACGCCTGACGAACCCAAAGCCGAAGCGTCGGCGCAAGCGGGCGAGGGGACACCGTCCGAACCCGCCGGCCCGGCACAACCTGCCGCGCCGGCCGAAGCGGCTGCGCCTGCAATGGCCGCGCGCGATGTCGAGACGGCGCTCGGCACGCGCTGGGCGGTCTGGGTCGGCGGCATCGCGCTGGCGCTGGGCGGCCTGTTCCTGATCCGCTACACGATCGAGGCCGGCATCTTCGGCCCCGGCGTGCGCCTCACCATGGCCGGCATTCTCGGCCTGGTGCTGGTGGCCGGCGCCGAGTTCATCCGCCGCACCGGCTTCAGGGTGCCGGTGCAGGGTGCGGCCGGCGCCTATATTCCGGCGATCCTGACGGCAGCCGGCGCCTTCATCCTGTTCGGCACCGTCTATGCCGCCCATGGCATCTATGGCTTCATCGGCCCGGCGCTCGCCTTCACCTTGCTCGGCGCCATCGGCATCGCCACCATCGCCGCCTCGCTGGTCCATGGCCTGGCGCTGGCCGGCATCGGCCTGCTCGGCGCCATGGTCACGCCGGCGCTCGTCGCTACCGAGGCGCCCAATCCGTGGGCGTTGTTTGTCTATCTGGCGATCGTGCTTGCCGCCACGGCGGCCATCGCCCACATCCGCGATTGGAGGGCACTCGTTGCCGCGGCCTTCGCCGGCACCGGCATCTGGACGATCATCTATATGACCGATGCGTTGGAGGTGAATCTTGCCGCCGTACTGTTCATCAGCCTGGCCACGCTTGCCGTGTTGGCCTTCGTCTGGCTCGCCCGGCGCGACGAGGCGGAGCCAAGCTTCGACTGGCCGTCGATCGCGCCCGGCTTCTTCGTCGCGCTGGCCGCGCTCGGGCTGTCGGTCGATCCGGTATTTGCCAAGGCGGGCGACGCCCTGCATGGCGCGGTGCTGCTCGCCGCGCTCGTGGCGGTGGCGCTCTACCGGCCGCGCGCTCTGCCGCTCGTCTTCACCGCCGGCCTGGCGACGGTGCTGATCTATCTCGGCATCATCCCGCCCGCCACCATCGGCGCCGATGCGCTCAATGCCGGCCTGGGCGCCGAACCGCTAGCGACATCCGACACGCTGACCTTTCGCATCGGCATTGCGCTCGGCCTGATCTTCATTGCCGCCGGCTTCTGGGCCGCGCGCCGCTCTGCCGCCGCGGCGCCCATCCGCGCCGCGTCCTGGGCGGCGTGGGGCGTGATTGCGCCGCTGGTCGTGCTCACGGCGTTGTGGCTTACCTTCGGCGATATCGACCGCGACTTGGGCTACGCGCTGCCGGCGCTGCTTCTGGTGCTGGTCTTTGCCGCCGGCGGCGAGTGGATCGCGCGCGCCGAGGAGCCGCCGCTCGGCGGCGGTCCCGCCGTCTCCTTCGCGTTCGCCGGCGCCGGTGTCGCCGGCTTGCTGATGCTGCACATGGCGTTCGGCTCGGGCTGGACGACGGTGATGCTTGGCGCCGCCGCTATCGTTCCGGCCTTGGCGACGCGCTGGCGCTCCTACCCGGTGCTGGGCTGGATCGCGGTGGGCGCGGCGGTTGCCGTGCTCGGCCGCGTCGCCTTCGATCCGACCATTGTCGGCGCAGCAGAGCTGTCGAGGACGCCGGTCTTCAACTGGCTGCTGCCGGGCTACGGCGTGCCGGCGCTCGCCTTCGGCTTCGCCGCCTGGCAGCTGGCGCGCACCACCAATGGCCGGCCGCGCCTTGCGATGGAGGCGGCCTCGGCGCTGTTCGCGCTGCTTGCCGTTGCGATGCTGGTGCGCCACGCCATGCATGGCGGCGTCATCGACACCGGGCCCGTCACCCTTGCCGAGCAGGCGATCTACACGCTGATCGCGCTCGGCGCAGGCGCGATCCTCGTCGCCATCGACATGCGTTCGCCGAGCTCAGTGCTGCGCTATGGCTCGATGGCTGCCGGCGTGGTTTCGGCGGCCATGATCGCCGTCCAGCATTTCGTCGTGCTGAACCCGCTGGTGACGGACGAATCGACCGGCAAGATTGCGTTCTTCAATCTGTTGTTCCTGGCCTATCTGCTGCCGGCTGTCGCCGCCGGCGCATTGGCGCTTTACGTCCGTGACAAGCGCCCGAGATGGTATGCGGCGATGCTGGCGCTGGTCGCATCGCTGCTTGCCTTCGCCTATGCGACGCTGTCGGTGCGGCGCCTGTTCAAGGGCGAGTTCATCGGCCTGTGGAGCGGCCTCGGTCAGCTCGAGACCTACACCTATTCGGCGCTCTGGCTGGTCATCGGCGTGGCATTGCTCACCGCCGGTGTCTGGCTGAGGTCGCAGGTGCTGCGCATTGCCTCGGCGGTGCTGATCGCGGTCGCGGTGCTGAAAGTCTTCCTCTTCGACATGTCGGAGCTGGAAGGCGTGCTGCGCGCCTTGTCCTTCATCGGCTTGGGCGCCGTGCTGATCGGCATCGGCTTGTTCTATCAGCGGCTTTTGACCCGGGCGGCGAGGTCCGAAACCAGATAAGGTCAGGCCAAATCGGTCTGCGCGAAGTCATTGCCCTTGTATAGCAGAGGTACGCGGTAGGCTTTGGCGCATGCGTAACTGAAGCAGTCGCCGAAATTCAGTTTGGCAGGATGGCCGACATATCCACCGTAATCGCGAGCGGCCTTGACAGCGAGTTCTCGAATCTTCGTGTCCAGCGGAATCTCGACGGCCTTGAGTTCGGCCAGGAAGCCTAAGACGATCGTTTGACATTCTTCGATCAGGGCCGGCGGTGTCGGTACCTGCTCGCCGTTTCCCGCTACGGATTTCCTGCGAGCGATCCCAACGATCGCCTCAAATGAGGAACTCGGCGAGAAATAGAGCTTCTCGGCAGCTTCCACTCTCTTGAGAAGACGGTGGGCATCTGCTTCTTCCGAAATGATCGCGATGATGGCGGAAGCATCGAGAAACATCAGATGTCACCCCATCCTTCGTCCATGAATTTCTTCATGTCGAAGTCCGGGTTATCTGGACCGAGCGCCCTCACTGCGTCCTGATACTTTTTGATGCGCTCGCTTAGTGGGAGGACCGCGTGCGCCCGTTCGAGCTCACGCTTGAGCGCGATCCGTACGGCTTCCGTCTTCGTGGGCGCTTTGATCGCGGACTGCAACTGACGAGCCAACGCGTCGACCTCGTTATCGCGGATGTACAAAGACATAGCAAACTCCCACCAGTGTATATTCCGAGGCGAATATTCAAGATATTCAAGGATGAATATACAGTGGCCGAAGCCGGTTTTCAAGCTTGGTTTGCGCTTCAGCCCAAGCCGGGAATAAACTGGCAGCCGCCGGCGTTGTTAAGGTGCTTGGGTACCGGAGCGGTAGTCCGCTTCGCGCTGGCTGCTTGCGCCGCGCCGGAAAGGCGCGTTCAATCGGATGGAAAACGACCTCGAAACAAGCGGTCATGGACGACAAGAAGGCAGCGATCCTGAGCGAGATACCGCGTCTGCGGCGCTATGCGCGCTCGCTGCTGCGCGACCGCGATTCCGCCGACGATCTCGTCCAGGACTGCCTGGAGCGGGCGCTTGTGCGCCTCGACAACTGGCAGACTGGCGAAAGCCCTAGGAGGTGGCTGTTTACGATCATGCATCATCTGTTCATCGACCAGATGCGCAAGGTTAACCGGCGTGGCGAGTCGGCGATGCTGCCGCTCGAAGCCGGCGAAGCCCAGGCTGCGCCCGCCGATCAGGTCGAAAGCATCGCCTCGCGCGAGATCATGGATGCCCTGCAGGCGATCAGCCCCGATCGCCGCGCGGCATTGGTCATGGTCGCCATCGAAGGCTTTTCCTACGCCGAGGCCGCCAACATCCTCGGGGTGCCGGCCGGCACGCTAATGTCGCGCATCGCACGCGGCCGCGAGGAACTGCGCGGCCTGCTGGACGACTCCTCGCGCCGCCGCTCGATAAGGATCGTCGAGCGATGACCCGGCGCGATTTCACCGAACGCGATATCCACATGGCCCTCGATGGCGAGCTGCCAGGCGAGGAGCGCATGGCCTATGACGCCTGGCTTGAAGCCAATCCCGAGATGAAGGCGAAGAGCGTCCGCTACATCGCGGACCGCGCAGCGCTGCGCGCGGCCTTGGCCGGCGTGATGGACGAGCCGGTGCCGGCGCGACTCAAGGCGGCGGTGCTTGGCGATGCGCCGACGAAGACGCCTGCCTGGCGTTCGCGCTGGTGGCTTTCGGCGGCGGCCGCCGCCGTGCTGATGGTCGGCGGGTTCGGCGGCTATGTCGCCGGCATCGGCGGCATCGGGCGAAGCGATGACAGGGACGAGCAGCTCGCCGAGCAGGCGATCGCCGCCCATGTCATCTACGCCGGCGAGAAGCGTCATGCGGTCGAGGTGCCGGCGAGCGACAAGGACCATCTGCAGACCTGGCTGTCCAACCGGGTTGGTCTGAGGCTGGTGGCGCCCGACCTCACGGCCGAGGGCTTCGATCTTGTCGGCGGCCGGCTGTTGCCTTCGGGCGAGCACGGCAAGGCGGCGGCGATGCTGCTCTACGAGGACGCCAACGGCGAGCGCATCTCGCTCTTCGTCACCGCCGAATCGTCCGAGACCGTCAAGGGTACCTATGCGGCCAAGGCGGACGGACCCGAGGCGGTCTATTGGCTGGACAAAGGCTATGGCTGCGCCGTCGTCGGTTCGCTGCCGCGCGAGCGCCTGTCGGAGGTCGCCAAGAGCGCCTACGGCCAGCTTCTGGCCGGTATTTCGAGTTGAGGCCGGCTGCGTTTTTCGCGGCCGGCAGCCCATCCAAACAGTGATCTTGTTCAAATACTTCGCGCTTCCTTGCCGTCGCAGAAGGTGTCACAATTCGGCCCTAATCAAGGAGCGATAGCGCTTGATGGATAGCGGCGCTTCGGCCGGGGTGTTGCTTTTTGACCGGGGCCGTTTCCTTAAACCCAATCGAGGTTCTCCCAAGCCCGCATGCCTGCCGAGATTCGCAAGGCCCGCGCGTCAGACGTCGATGACCTCGCCGCCATCGAGAAGGCTGTCTTCTCGGGCGACCGGCTTTCCCGCCGCTCCTTCCGTCAGTTCATCGAGCGCGAGACCGCCGAGATGCTGGTGGCCGAGAATGACCGCCATATCGCCGGCTACGCGGTGGTGCTGTTTCGCAAGGGCAGCGGCGTAGCCCGGCTCTACTCCATCGCCGTCGGTCCTTTCTTCAGCCGCCTCGGCATCGGCCGCCAGCTCCTGGCCGCCGCCGAGGAGGCGGCCTATGAGCACGACCGCATGATGCTGAGGCTCGAGGTGCGCGAAGACAATCAGCGCGCCATCCGCATCTACGAGCAGGCGGGCTACCGAAAGATAGGCCGCGAGCCCGACTACTATGAGGACGGCGCCACCGCGCTGCGCTACGAAAAGACGCTGCGCGGCGATATCCCGATCGCCACCAAGGTGCCGTTCTACCAGCAGACCTGCGAATTCACCTGCGGCCCGTGCTGCCTGATGATGGCGATGGCCAATTTCGACCGTGGCTTCGTGCCCGACCCGATTATGGAAATCCGCCTGTGGCGCGAGGCGACCACGGTGTTCATGATGTCCGGGCCCGGCGGCTGCGAGCCCTTCGGCTTGGCGGTTGCCGGCTATGAAAGCGGGCTTGCCGCCGAGATCTTCGTTTCCTTCTACGGTGCGCTCTTCCTGCAGTCGGTGCGAAGCGCCGACAAGCGCCGGGTGATGGAGCTCGCCCAGGTCGACTTTCGCCGCCGCGCCGAACTTTATGGCATCCCGGTGAATTACCGTCCGTTCGGCATCGACGACATCCGCACCGCGCTCGCCGAGGGCAAGCTGGTGCTGGTGCTGATCAGCGGCTTTCTGATGTTCGGCAAGAAGGTGCCGCACTGGGTGCTCGCCATCGGCGACGACGGCGACCATATTCTGATCCACGATCCGTGGGTCGAGGATGAAAGGCAGGAGACGATCCTCGACGCCGCCAACATTCCCGTGCCCTATGGCATCTTCATGAACATGGCGCAGTTCGGTCGCGACGGATTGCGCGCCGCCATCACTCTGGGGAAACGCTGAAACAATGACCTGGGTCATCCTCACAGGCAGGCAGAACGACCTCGACCAGGTGGCGACGCCGCACAAGATCATCACCAATCGCGACTACCTGGCGCATCCGGCGCTGTTTCGCGGCCAGCGGCCGAAGGTGATCAACCTGTCGAACAATTACGGCTACCAGAGCCGCGGCTATTACGCCTCGCTTCTCGCCGGGTCGCGCGGCCACAAGGTGATCCCGACCGTCGAGACCATGATCGATCTCTCGGAGCGCAAGCTCTACGAGCACGCGCTGCCGGAACTGGAGCTCGCGCTCAGCAAATGCCGCAAGGATCTCGGCGGAGCCTTCCCGTCCAAGGTCGCCGTCTTCTTCGGCATCGGGCCGTCGAAGGTCTGGGACCGGTTCACCAAGCTGTTGTTCGACTGGTTCCGCGCGCCGGCGCTCGAGGTCCACATCAAGGACAGCGCCGAATGGGCCTCGATCCGCAAGATCGGCTTCCTGCCGCTCGCCCGCATGACCGACGAGGAGGAAAAAGTCTTCCTGCAATGCCTGGAGACCTATACCAACCGCGAATGGCGCGACACCAAGGGCCGCACGCCGGCGCGCTACACTTTCGCGACGCTGGTCGATCCGCATGAGGAATTGCCGCCCTCGGAGATTTCCTCGCTGCGCTATTGGGCGCGGATCGCCGAGAAGATGGGCGTCGAAGTCGAGCCGATCACCAGGAAGGACCTCGCCAAGCTCGCCAATTATGACGCGCTGTTCATCCGTGAGACGACGTCGATCTCCAACCACACCTACCGCTTCGCGCGCCGCGCCCAGCAGGAAGGCATGCCGGTGATCGACGATCCGCTGTCGATGATCCGCTGCACCAACAAGGTCTATCTCAACGAGCTGATGACCTACAACAAGGTGCCGGTGCCGCCGACGGTGATGATCGCCGGCCCTTCGGATCTGGAGCTCGCGGCGCAGACGCTGGGCTTCCCGCTGGTGCTGAAGATCCCGGACTCCTCTTTCTCCCGCGGCGTCAAGAAATGCGAGAACCTCGCCGAGCTGACAAAGCTCGCGACCGAGTGGCTGGAGGATTCCGACCTCCTCATCGCGCAGAAATTCATCCCGACCGAATATGACTGGCGCGTCGGCGTGCTCGGCGGCCAGCCGCTGTTTGCCGTCCATTATCTGATGGCGAAGAAGCACTGGCAGATCGTCAACCACAAGGCCAACGGCAAGCCCGACCAGGGCGGCATCAAGACCTTCACGCTGAAGGAGACGCCGCCGCATGTCGTCGAGACCGCGGTCAAGGCGGCGCGCTGCATCGGCGACGGCCTCTACGGCGTCGACCTCAAGGAAACCAAGGACGGCGTCTTCGTCATCGAGGTCAACGACAATCCCAATCTCGACCATGGCTGGGAGGATTCCGGTGAGAAGGACGAGGTCTGGGTGCGGCTGACGCAATGGTTCCTGGAGCGCCTGGAGCGCCCTGGCCGCTAGAGCATTTGCAGCCGGGCGGGATCGCCTGGCGTCGCTGAAATGCGGCTAAGACAAACATCCGAATGGGGGCGAGATGCTGTTTTTCGTGATCGAGGATTTTAGCGGCTGCGACCGCAAAGAAATCTACCGGCGTTTCCGCGACCGGGGCCGGTTGAAACCCGATCAGCTCGTCGTGCATCACAGCTGGATCGCGGGCGACATGAGCCGCTGCTTCCTCCTGGTGGAGGCCGACGATGTCACGCTCCTGCAGCGCTGGGTCATCGAATGGGCGGATCTGGTGGAGTTCGAGATCGTTCCCGTGGCGACCAACAAGGACATGGTGGCGGCGTTGAGCGACCACCTCTGACCCGCGCCATGGTCACGAGCCGTCAGGCGATGGGGCAGGGATCAGCGCTGGCGATCTGACTGCCCGCCGACATTCCGCAATCAGCCATTCGCGAAACGCCGCCACCACATCGCGCCTCGCGCTGCGCTCGGGGATCGTCAGGCAGTAAGGCTGGCGCAGCTCCAGCGCGCGGGCGACGGGGCGGACCAGTCGGCCGTCTTCCAGCGCCTCGGCGCAATAGATCCCTTGCGCCAGCGCCACACCCAGCCCCGAAACGGCAAGGTCGAGCGCTGCCCGCGACGAGTTGGCCGAAAGGCCGCGCTGCGCCGCCCGGCCGGGGTCGATACCCGCCGCCTCGAACCAGTTGCGCCAGGCGGGAAAGGCGGCGCCGGTCGGTCCCCAATCGGTGTGGATCAACGACAGGCCGGCAAGGCTTTCCGGCTTGATCGCGCCGGCAAGACTGGGCGCGCAGACGGGATAGACGGCGTCGCGGACGATGTCCTCGGTCGGATGCTCGCGATAGTGCGGCCCGTAGGACAGCCTGATGTCGATCAGCTCGCGGTCGAAAGGTACCGGGTCGTCGTCGCCTCTGAGCGAAATGTCGGCGGCGCCATGGCTGGCGATGAAGCCTGCAAGACGCTCCGAGAGCCAGCCCATCGCCATCGAAGGCGGCACCGACACGACGAGCCTTGGCCGGAATGCATCGCCGCCGACATCGCGCGCGACGCTGCCGATCTCCTGGAAGGCCATGGTCAGCCTGGGCAGCATCTCGACGCCGGCTTCGGTGAGCACGACGCGCCTGTTGACCCGGTGGAACAGTTTTCGCCCCATCTGCTCCTCGACGGTGCGGATAAGCTGGCTGACGGCAGCTGCCGAAACCGACAGCTCCTCCGCCGCCGCGGCAAAGCTCCCGGTGCGCGCAGCCGACTCGAAGGCCTGAAGTCCCCTGAGCGATGGAAGCGCGACCATGGCGATCCAAAAGATAAGATGAGCTTATCTATTTTGCAGAATTCCTCGTTTTTCGAAAGGTTTCTTTCTGCAGTAGGGTAGCCCATGAGCGCCATCGACCGCACCGAAACCATCGACCACCGCGATCTCATCGCCTCGCTGAGCAATGAGGAGCGCAGCCGGCTGACCGGCAAGTCGGATTGGCCTGGCCTCGTCCAGTTCGCCGTCCATCTCGGCGCCATCATCGTTCTCGGCGTGCTGGTCGCGGCCAGGGTGCCGTTCTGGCCGATCCTGATGCTGCCGCAGGGCATCCTGATCGTGTTCCTGTTCACGCTGCTGCATGAGACCGTGCACAGGACGGCCTTCGAAACCCAGTGGCTGAACGATGCCGTCGCGCGGCTCTGCAGCCTGACGATCGCGCTGCCCGCCGACTGGTTCCGCTATTTTCATTTCGCCCATCACCGCTTCACCCAAGATCCGGAAAACGATCCTGAACTGGCCTTCCCGAAGCCGGAGACCTTGCGGCAGTATATCGTCCACGTCTCGGGCCTGCCGGTGTGGTGGGGTCATTTCAAGACGCTCTACACCAACGCCACCGGCCACTGCCGCGACAGCTACGTGCCGCCAAAGGGCTTGCCGAAAGTACAGGCCGAGGCGCGGGCGATGATCGCCTTCTATATCGTGGTCCTGGCGCTCGCCGTCTGGTTCAAGGCAAGCGTGCTGCTCTATGTCTGGATCGTGCCGGCGCTGCTCGGGCAGCCCTTCCTCAGGCTCTATCTGCTGGCCGAGCATGGCCGCTGCCCTTTCGTTGCCAACATGCTCGAGAACTCCAGGACGACGCTGACCAACTGGCTCGTCCGCAAGCTCGCCTGGAACATGCCCTACCATGCCGAGCACCATGCCTATCCCGGCGTGCCGTTCCATCAGTTGCCGGCATTCCATCGGCTGATCGAGCGGCACCTCAAAGTGGTCGAGCCCGGTTATGTGAGCTTCCACGAGAAATACATCGAGACGCTGCGCTGACCCGTCGGCAGAAACGTCTGCCGTCAGCCGGATCGGCGAAGCTTTTCCTGCGAACGCAGCAGCCGGCTGATCTCGGTTGCCTTGGCCGGCACGCCGATCAGAAAACCTTGCGCCTCGCCGCAGCCGGCTTTGCGCAGCATGTCGAGCTGCGCTTCGGTCTCGACACCTTCGGCGGTGACGGTGATGCCGAGCTCGGTCCCAAGCCCGATCACCGTGCGTACGATCGCCGCCGTGTCGCGTTTGTCGAGGTCGCGGATGAAGGAGCGATCGATCTTGATCTTGTCGACCGGAAAGCGCCTGAGATAGCCGAGCGAGGAATAGCCGGTGCCGAAATCGTCGAGCGCGATGCGAACGCCCAGCCCGCGCAATTGCCCGAGCGTCCTCAGCACGCTATCGCTCTCGTCCATCATCACCGTTTCGGTGATTTCGAGTTCCAGACGGTTGGCCGGCATGCCGGAAAAAGCGAGCGCGGCAATCACGCTGCGGGCGAAGCCGCCGCTCTTGATCTGGGCCGCCGATACGTTGACCGCCATGCGTACGTCCCGCGGCCAGCCCGCTGCCACGCTGCAGGCCTTGCGCAGCGCCCAGTCGCCGAGCTGCACGATCAGCCCGGTCTCCTCGGCCGCCGCGATGAAGTCTTCCGGTGACACCAGCCCACGCGACGGCGAGCGCCACCGCATCAGCGCTTCCGCACCGACGATGTCGCCGGAAGCGATGTCGAGGATCGGCTGGTAGTCAAGTTCGAACTCGCGCCTGGGCAGTGCCGCTTCGAGATCGGCTTCGAGCGCCCGGCGCTCCCGCACCATGGCGTCCATGCCGGGCTCGAAGAAGCGGAAGATATTGCGCCCTTCGCTCTTGCCCCTGTAGAGCGCCATGTCGGCATTGGTCAAAAGCGTATCGGCGTCCTGCCCGTCGCCGGGGTAGAGCGCGATGCCGAGGCTCACCCCGACATGCATCTCGCGGCCTTTGTCGCGATAGGGCTTACCGATCACCTCGACGATGCGTTTGGCAAGCTTTTCGGCATCGGCCGCGCCTCTGAGATTGAACTGGATGATGGCGAATTCATCGCCGCCGAAACGCGCCACCACATCCTTGTCGCTGCGCAGGCAGCGCTGCAGGCGCTCGGCCACGCATTTCAGCAGCCAGTCGCCCGCCGGGTGTCCGAACGTGTCGTTGACGGCCTTGAAGCGGTCGAGGTCGAGCGAGAGGATCGCCAGCGGCGCGGCCTTGGTCTCGCTCAGCGCCTGGTCCAGCCGCTCGCGGAACATCGAGCGGTTGGGCAGGTTGGTCAGCGTGTCGTGATGCGCAAGATGCGTCATGCGCTCTTCGGCGCGGCGACGCTCGGTGACATCGTCGAAGGTGACCACCCAGCCGCCGCCGCTCATCGGCTGGCGGACAACCAGAAACGTTCTGCCGTCGGCAAGATAGCGATAAGTCGAATGCATCTTCCCCGCCCGCAGGCAGGCTGCGGTCTTGGCGACTTCGCTGTCGACGTCGATCTTGCTGTAGATGCCAAGTTCCAACAGCCGTTCGAGAGCGTCGCGATGCGTCGTCCCGAACGGGAAATCGGCCGCGGTGGCATGATAGAGTTCCAGAAAACGCTGATTGCGCACGATCATCCTGCCGTCGGCGTCGTACATCAGCAGGCCTTGCGACATGTTGGCTAAAGCGGCGTCGAAGCGGCGGTGCTGCTCCTTCAGCTCCTCTTCGGCGCGCCGCTGCACGGTCACGTCCTCGTAGATCGACACCCAGCCGCCGGAAGCCAGCGGCCGGTGCGAGATCACGATGATGCGCCCGTCCGCCAGCGTCTCCTCATAGGTCGAGGGCTTGGCGCCGTCGATATAGGGCTTGCGGATGGCATAAAGCTCCTCGGCGCTCTGCGAAGCGATGCCGATATCGACACTGTGCTGCAGGATGTCGAAGAAACGGATGCCGGGCTTCATCAGCCTGGCGTCGAGGCGGAAGAGGTCGATGTAGTTTCGGTTGCAGATGATCATCCGCTCTTCGGCGTCGAACATGCACAGCCCGTGCGACATGTTCTCGACAGCGGCCGAGAAGCGCTCGTTCTGCGCGCGCAGTTCCTCCGCTATTCGTCGAGCCGGGCCAATACCGGTTGCTTTCCGCCTGCTGGCGGCCGAACCAGTCTTGACATGTTCGACGGGCATGAGCGCGCCTGCAGACCGTGACTGAACACGTTACTGTGTCCGTCACGGGTTAATTTAGCGTTCTTTTACACAGTTGAATTGGCGGCAGGAAAAGTCTGCCGCTTCGACTCAAGCGCCGTGAAACGCTTCAGAAACGCCGCCTGCGCCCAGGTCACCGAGCGCGGCGTGAAGTCGAAGCGGTCGGCGGAAAAGCCGCGCGGCCGTCCGAAATACTCGGTCGCCTCCGCCGTCGAGAAGCCTGCCAGCAAAGTTGCCTCGTAATAGGCGGCGATCTGGTCAGCGCGCTTGATGTCCTTGAGCAGGCCCGGGCTGAGTTCCGCGGGCAGCGAAAAGCGCAGATGGATGGCGCGCTGCAGCCTCGACTCGCAGTCCTTGTAGGAGCCGCCCATCACCGACTTGAACGGCGAGATCATGTCGCCGATGACATATTCCGGCGCATCGTGCAGCAATGCGGCCAGCCGCGCCTCGGCAGAGGCAGCAGGGGAAAGCTCACCGAACAGTGCCTCGACCACCAGCGAATGCTGCGCAACCGAGAAGGCGTGCTCGCCGCTGGTCTGGCCGTTCCAGCGAGCGACGCGGGCGAGCCCATGCGCGATATCGGCAATCTCGATGTCGAGCGGCGAGGGGTCGAGCAGGTCGAGCCGGCGGCCGGAGAGCATGCGTTGCCAGGCGCGCGGCGGCGCGCCTGCCCGATCGGCCGCCATCAGGCCTCCTCCGCGCTGACCGCATCCTGCGGGAAGGTGAATTTCGCCCACGCCGGGATGGCGAGGATGATTGCTGTCTCGCCGGCCATGATCGCATCACAGGCATCAAGCGCTGCCTTGACGCGGTCGATGCGGGCGATGGCGAGGCCGCGTCCGCCGCTTACCGAACCCAGAGTGCCGACGGGCCGGCCCTTGACGGTCACCTCCGTGCCGGCCGGGGGGAGCGAGCCGGCGGCAGCGGCGATCAGCACGCGGCGTCGCGCGGTGCCGCGATGCTGCATGCGCGAGACCACTTCCTGCCCGACATAGCAGCCTTTCTTGAAGCCGATGCCGCCGGTCTCGTCGAGCAGAACGTCATGCGGGAAAGCGTCGCCCAGTTGGTAGTCGGAACCGCTCTCCGCGATGCCGTTGCCGATACGCAGCGCTTGCCACGCGTCGGCGTCGCCGCCGCCCTGTGCCGCGCCGCCATAGGCGCGCCGCACTGCCACATCGCGGAAGCGGCTATCGGCAAGCGCCGTTGAATCAGAATGTGAGGCGGTTGAATCGTCGCCCCACACGACCGTGACAAGTGATTGATCCTGCTTGGCAATCTCGGCCTTTGCTCTGAGCCTGTAAAGCATCAGGCGGCGAACGAAATCGTCCGCGATGTCGGCCCGGCATTCCAGCCGGAAGGCGTTCTCGCCGGCGCGCGAGATCAGGAAGTCGAACAGGATCTTGCCCTGCGGCGAAAGCAGCGCGCCGGGCTTCGCCTCGCCGGCGCCGAGCATATCGAGATCGGTGGTGAGGATGTTCTGCAGGAAATGCTCGGCATCCGGGCCTGACACGGAAATGATCGCTCGGTCTTTCAGCAGGGCAAAGGGCATAAGCGTGGAGTCAGCCTGGTCTTGCAAATATGATGGTCATTACGTAAGCCGGCCACACTCCCCTCGCAAGAGATTGGACCTGCCATGGCAAGCACCTTCGACCTCATCCTGACAGGCGGCACGGTGGTCAACCATGACGGCGAGGGCCGGCGCGATGTCGGCGTGCGGGCAGGGCGCATCGCGGCAATAGGTGATCTCGGCCAGGCATCGGCCGGCGAGACGATCGACTGCAAGGGCTTGCATATCCTGCCCGGCGTGGTCGACAGCCAGGTGCATTTCCGCGAGCCGGGGCTGGAGCACAAGGAGGATCTGGAGACGGGATCCCGAGCGGCGGTGCAGGGCGGCGTCACCGCCGTCTTCGAGATGCCCAACACCAATCCGCTGACCACCAGCGAGGCCGCCCTTGCCGACAAGGTGGGGCGCGCCACCGGCCGCATGCATTGCGACTTCGCCTTCTGGGTCGGCGGCACGCGCGACAATGCCGGCGATGTCGGCGAGCTGGAGCGGCTGCCGGGCGCCGCCGGCATCAAGGTGTTCATGGGCTCGTCCACCGGCGACCTCTTGGTCGAGGACGACGAAGGCGTCGCCTCGATCCTGAAAAACACACGACGCCGTGCCGCTTTCCACTCGGAGGACGAGTTCCGCCTGCGCGAGCGGCTTGGCGAGCGTGTGGAGGGCGATCCGTCGTCCCACCCAGTCTGGCGCGACGAGATCGCGGCGCTGCGCTGCACCGAGCGGTTGGTGCGTATTGCCCGGCAAACGCGCGCGCGCATCCATGTGCTGCACGTCTCGACGGCCGAGGAGATCGTCTTCCTCGAGCAGCACAAGGATGTCGCCACCTGCGAGGCGACGCCGCACCATCTGACGCTGACGGCGGACGATTATGCGCGGCTGGGCACGCTGATCCAGATGAACCCGCCGGTGCGGGCGGCACACCACCGCGACGGTGTCTGGCATGGCATTTCGCAAGGCATTGTCGACGTGCTGGGCTCCGACCACGCGCCGCACACGCTGGCCGAGAAGGCAAAGCCTTATCCGGCCTCGCCGTCCGGCATGACCGGCGTGCAGACGCTGGTGCCGATCATGCTTGACCATGTGAATGCCGGCCGGCTCACCCTGCAGCGCTTCGTCGACCTCTCCAGCCACGGCCCGCAGCGCATCTTCGGCATGGCGAGGAAGGGCCGCATCGCCGGCGGCTACGATGCCGATTTCACCATCGTCGACCTCAAGCGCCGCGAGACCATCACCAACGCGCAGGCGGGCTCCAAGGCCGGCTGGACGCCTTATGACGGCATGCAAGTCACCGGCTGGCCGGTTGGCACCATCGTGCGCGGTAGCCGGGTGATGTGGGAGGGCGAGATCGTCACGCCCGGCCAGGGCAGGGCGGTGGAGTTTTCCGAGGCACTGGTGGTTTAGCGCGCCTCAATCCCCCGCGACGAAGAACAGCCATTGGCCGGTGGGCGTGATGCCGACGCGATAGAAGATATAGGCACCGAACTGCTTCATGTCGTCATAGTCGCTTGCGGTGACGAGCTTGAACAGCTCGACGCGCTGCCTGGGCTCGAGTTTGTCGAGCGGCAGCGCGAAGAAATACGGCCAGACGTAGAGTTCCTGCGGCGTGCCGGTGTCGACATGGACATAGCCGGCACTGAGCACCTCTTCCAGAATGGCGAGGATCTCCTGGCCGTCGCTGTCGCCGGACAGGCCCTTGAGGAAAGTGATCGGATCGCCCTCAATGTCGCCGAGCGACAGCTGCGTCATGGCATCGCCCGAGCCGATCAGCGGCCTCAGCTTCTCGATGTCGCCGCTCTTGCAGGCCTCGATGATCAGGCCGTGCATGCGCTTGACCGGATCCGGCAGCTTGTCGAGGTCGTAGACCACCGGCGGTGGCGGTTGATCGGGATCGGCGCGCGGGCTGGTGATGCCGCCGCTGCCGGACGGTGCCGCAGGCTCGCTCTTGTCAGTGTCGTCGGCGGGCTGGCTGCCGTCGGAAGGTTTGCTGCCGAGCGGGTCCGGTATCGGCACGGTGGTTCCCGGTGCGGCCGTGCCGTCATTGGTGGGCGGCACGACAGGGGAAGGCAGGTCCTCGCGCTGGATCTCGCTCAGCGCATAGGAAGGGGTGCTGGCGAGGCACAAGCCAAGCGGCAACGCCAGGCAGGACGCGGCGATCCAGGCGCCGACTGTCCAGGCGCGTGACCGCCCTGCTAATGAAAATTTCACCCGTTGCCTCTCCATGATTCCCGGGCTCGCTAGAGCAATTCCAGGAAAAGTGTGTAACGGTTTTCCGCCCGGAATTGCGAAAAAAAAAATGGCTAGGCGGTGGGCATGATGCCCAAACGGCGCGTCGCCGTCAAAAGTCGCTGTCAGAAAGCGGGCGGGCGAAGGCGTGTTGATATTCAGGTCAGGCCGGCATCACCTGACTCTCAACACGCCCTAGTGCTTGAGCCGCTCCGGCTCGAAGGCGCCGGAGATCACCTTTTCGCGCATGCGGTCGAGCAGGGCGAGCGCCGAGGTCTCGCCATTGGCGCGCAGCATTTCGCCGAAAGCAGTCTCGAGGGCGGCTTCAGCGATGATCTCGGGCTCGATGCCGGCCGACAAACCTTCCGCCCAGGCTTCGCTGTGGCTTTCGACGGCGGTCAGGCGCTTTTCTTCCCTGACCAATGCGTCGATGTCGCTGACACCATGTTCCATTGCGATGTCCACCTTTTTCAAGCGGCGATCCGACGAGGATCGGGGCTCGACCTTTCGGTTCATCTGCAGCCCGGAATAAGTATTTGTAAATACGACATTTTTAGGGTCGCGATCTACATTTCGAGTAAGGCTGCGCTCAATCCGTGCCAAGCTTAGCCGATTAGACCAGCTTGCGGCATCAAAACCTTCAGTTTGAGTTAATTCCGCATTTGTGCACTAACGTTTCATTAACATTGTTGCACAAGCGCAACACATCATTGCATGTAGGCGCGGCGGGAGACAAGCAGAGAGGGAAAGTTGGCATTCCTTCTCCCCATCATTCACGGGGAGAAGGTGCCTGCAGGCGGATGAGGGCAGGGCTGACCCCTGCCACTAACACAAATAGTGCGGTACTCAATTCCCGTAGCGGGAAGCGATATCGCGTGACAGCGTCTCGCCTTCCTTCATGTAGCGGGCAATCGCTTCAGTGGCCGAAGGCGTGCATTGCGTATAGGTGCCGCTGAAGGACCGGTAGCCGCGGTTGAAGGAGGCGATGAAGCGGGCGCGCCGCTCAGGATCGGGATTTTCCGATTCGAGCAGCTTTTCCATCTCGACCCGCCACCGGTCGCCTTTCTCGCCGCACAGATTGCGCAGGAAATGCAGCGAGCCCAGCACCTCGGCGAGCCGCATCAGCCCCGGCTCGAACGGCGCCTCGGTGGCGAGCACCGGCCGCGCCGAGACCGCCACGCTGATGGCAAGGCATGCGGCGAGGAGGGGAGAGGCGCGGGTCATTAGGGCCTTGCAATGGAGGAGCAAGGCTTTGTGGCGAAACATTTTGGCGCCTGCAAGGCTATTCTTGGTGGTCACTGCTTGGCGCCTTGCGCAGGGCCGAGCAACTCATCCGCCACCGAGAACACATCATCGGCCAGCGGCAGCTCCGCCATTTCGGTGAGCGTGTAGAAAGCCGCCGTCTCGGCGTCATCGCTGGCCACGGGCTCGCCGCCGGCATGGGCTGCGCCGAACACCGTCAACAGATAGTCGACCGCGTGATTCTCAGCACGGCCGTCAATATGAATGTCGCGCAGCGGGCGGTAGTCCTCGGCCCGGAGGCCGGTTTCCTCCTCGAGCTCGCGCGCTGCCGCTTGCGCCAGCGTCTCGCCAGGCTCCACCTTGCCGCCGGGATAGGCATAGAGCCCTTGCGAGGGCGGACGTGCGCGCTTGACCAGCAGCACCGTCCTGCCGCGCACGACGGCGACGGAGACGGCAGGGATGATCTTGCGTGATTCCATGGAATGCCGAATGTTCTCGCAACCTGTTGTGGACCGACTGGCCAAGATTGGTTTTACCGGTTGCAGGGGCCACGTTCCATCGCCACCTTCGAGAAAAAGTCCCGATCCACGAGCCGAGTTCATGTGCGGACGCTTTGCCTTGACCGCCACGCCGGACCAGACCGCCGCCCATCTCGGCCTGGCGGAGTTGGAGGCGTTTCCGGCCCGCTACAACATCGCGCCGACGCAGCCGGTACTGATGGCGCTGGCCGGTCCGCCGCGCGCGCCCGGCTCCAACCTGCCGGACCGCCAGGCGATGCTGGTGCGCTGGGGCCTGATCCCGGCCTGGGTCAAGGACACCAGGGAATTTCCGCTGCTCTTCAACGCCCGCTCGGAAGGCGTGCTGGAAAAGGCTTCGTTCAAGACCGCCATGCGTCACAGCCGCGCCCTGGTGCCGGCCTCCGGCTTCTATGAATGGCAGCAGTCCGGCGCCGCCAAGGGCCAGCCTTACTGGATCCGGCCGCGCCGGGGCGGGGTGATCGCCTTCGCCGGCCTGGTCGAAACCTATGCCGAGCCGGGCGGATCCGAGTTGGACACCGGCGCGATCCTCACGACACGGGCCAATGCCGGCATCGCCCATATCCACGACCGCATGCCGGTGGTGATAGACGAACGCGACTTCGCCCGCTGGCTCGATTGCCGCACGCAGGAGCCGCGTGACGTGCTCAATCTCCTCAAGCCCGCCGAGCCCGATTTCTTCGAGGCTGTCCCGGTTTCCGACCTTGTCAACAAGGTCGCCAACACCGGGCCGGAGATTCAGGAGCGGGGCGTCGTCGGGCCGCAACCCGAGAAGGTCAGGCGCCAGAAGCCCGGCGCGGACGAAAACCAGATGACCTTGTTCTAAGCATGATCCCGAAAAGTGGGAACCGGTTTTCGGGCAAGATCATGCTCAACTAAGAGGTGCGCTTGGGCACCCTCATCGCCGGCGCTCTTATGATCGAAGACCGCGCCGGTCGTGCCTTTTCAGGCGGCGCGCGGCGAAACGATCTTCTGCGCCGGCTTCTTCTTCTTCGCAGTGTGAAGAAGGGCTGCGACGATGGCCGCCGGACCGATCGCGCGGTAGTGCTTGGTGAGCGGCTGTTGCGGCGGTCGGCTCTGTTCCTGCTTGCTTCGTGGCATTGTTCTCTTCCCTGGTACGTGTCGGCGTTTGATGGTCGATTCGGACCAAATCGTGTCGTTTTGGCGGTCTAGCCCGAGAATGTTTCATCACTGTGCCGACATGTTTAATAAAATGTTTCGGCCCGTTTTTACCTGTGATCCGACGACGTCTTTCCCGACTGCAGCGACTTGACGGCAACACCGGCGGGCGCGATAAAGCCGCCCATGAAAACGTCTTTCGCCATTTGTGGCATTTGCATTATTGGCTAGCCTCGCGCTGGTCCGGACGTTTTCGCCTTATCTTTCCCCAGATTGGACAAACGCCCCGGCCAGCAGGCTGGAGCCCGATTTGCGCCTTGGCGCAAGCCTGGTTTCAGCCCGAGCATGACCCCGAAAAGTGGAAGCCGGTTTTCGGATAAGGTCATGCTCAAACAAAGAACCAAAGGACCGGGACCGCATGTCTGACGCATCGAAGAGCCTCAGCCTCTACAACACGCTAACGCGGGCGAAGGAGCGTTTCGTTCCGATCGATCCGCTCCACGTGCGCATGTATGTCTGCGGCCCGACGGTCTACGACTTTGCCCATATCGGCAATGCGCGGCCGGCGATCGTCTTCGACGTGCTGTTCCGTTTGCTGCGTCATCTCTACGGCGAAAGCCACGTCACGTATGTGCGCAACATCACGGACGTCGACGACAAGATCAACACCAGGGCGCTCCGCGATTTCGGCGACGAGATCGCGGCCGGAAAGCTCTCGCTGAACGATGCCATCCGGCGCGTCACCGAAAAGACCGCCGACCAGTATCACAAAGACGTCAAGGCGCTCGGCTGCCTGGAGCCGACCTTCGAGCCGCGCGCCACCGAATTCGTCGCGCCCCGCGCCGACGGCAAGGCCGACATGCTGTCGCTGATCGCGCAGCTAATCGAGCGCGGCCATGCCTATGTCGCCGGCGGCGAGGTGCTGTTCGACACCGCCTCGATGCCGGATTACGGCGAGCTGTCGAAGCGCAATCTCGACGAGCAGCAGGCCGGCGCCCGCATCGCCGTCGACGCGCACAAGAAGAACCCCGGCGATTTCGTGCTGTGGAAACTGTCGAATCCGGAAGAGCCCGGCTGGGAAAGCCCGTGGGGCAGGGGCCGGCCCGGCTGGCATATCGAATGCTCGGCAATGTCGGCCGCCTATCTCGGCGAGGTCTTCGACATCCATGGCGGCGGGCTCGACCTGATCTTCCCGCACCACGAGAACGAGATCGCCCAGTCGCGCTGCGCCCATGGCACGAAGGTCATGGCCAATGTGTGGATGCATAACGGCTTCCTGCAGGTCGAGGGCCAGAAGATGTCGAAGAGTCTCGGCAACTTCTACTCGATCCATGAACTCTTGGAGGAGAAGACTTTTGGCGGCCGCACCTGGCCGGGCGAGGTGCTGCGGCTGGCGATGCTGATGACGCATTACCGCGAGCCGATCGACTTCTCGGTGCGCAAGCTGGAGGAGGCGGAGAACACGCTGCGCAAATGGAAGCGCGCGGCGGACCTTGCGTCGGAAGCGGCAAAGGATCTGCCGACCGACATGGTGGAGGCTTTGTCCGACGACCTCGCCACCTACGCCGCCTTCCAGCGGCTGACGCAGCTCGCCGGCGAGGCGAGCGAATACAGCGGCACCGGAGAGAACGCCGCCGCCGCGTCGCTGAAGGCGGCGCTCGCCTTTCTCGGCTTCGAAGTCGGCGCGGCCGATGTGGACGAGGCCGCGATCGCCAAGGCCATTGCCGATCGCCTGGCGCTGATCGCGGCGAAGAACTGGGCCGAGGCCGACCGCGTGCGCGAAGAGTTGCTGGCGCAAGGCGTCCAGCTCAAGGACGGCAAGGACCCGGTCACAGGCGGACGCGTGACGACGTGGGAGATCAAGCGGTGAGCGATCCTGGGCGATTGGCGAAAGCGCCCGTGACGGCCAATCTCCCCCCTTGCGGGGGAGATGTCCGGCAGGACAGAGGGGGGTGTGAAGGAACGCCGACGTTCCCGAATGCCCTTCCCGGCAATAACCATTTCCTGAAAGGTCATCGATCTCCAATGGATACGTCGGCGCGACAGTACCCCTCTCTGTCCTGCCGGACATCTCCCCCGCAAGGGGGGAGATCAGCTCTCGCTTTCGGTTTCGCTAACCTCCTGCGTGGGGTCGCGTAGCCATGGGTCACGACCTCGTTCCATCCCGTCAGCGCAAGAACGCCAAGTCCATGCGGCACGCGATGACCGATGCAGAGCTGAAGCTTTGGAACGAGTTGCGCGCTCACAGGCTGATGGGATTGGGCTTTCGGCGGCAGGTGCCGATAGGGCCTTATATTGTTGACTTTGCATGCTCGGTCCATCGTTTGATTGTCGAGGTCGACGGCAGCCAGCATGCCGACGCGGAACACTCACGGCGTGACGGAACAAAAAGCGTTTATCTAGGCGCCAGCGGCTGGACCATCCTGCGCTTCTGGAACCACGACGTGATCCGCGATATCGACAATGTCTGCCAGCACATCGTCATTGCGGCCAGCTTGGCCGTGGCTGACGTGCCCGCGCCACCGACGGAGGAGGAGCTCGTTCCATGATCGACCATCTCGGCATCAGCGTTTCCGATTTCGAAAAGTCCAAGGCCTTCTACGACAAGGCGATGGCGCCGCTGGGCGCTTCGCTGCTCTACATGGTGCCGGAGGAATATACCGGCGGCGCCAAGGTCGGCGGCTATGGCCGCGACCGGCCGGTGTTCTGGCTAAGTGCGGGCAAGGAGAACCGAAGGATCACCAGCATATCGCCTTCACCGCGCGCAGCCGCACCGAGGTCGATGCCTTCCATGCGGCGGCGCTCGCCGCCGGCGGCAAGGATAATGGCGGGCCGGGACTGCGTCCGCATTATCACCCCAACTACTACGGCGCCTTCGTCTTCGATCCCGACGGCAACAATGTCGAGGCGGTGTGCCATGATCCGGAGTGAGCCTAAGAATCGGAGCGAGCGATGAGCCTCGATAACCGGCCGGTCTATACTGGCGGCTGCCAGTGCGGCGCCGTGCGCTTCCGCGTCGAGGGCGCGCTCGGCGATGCATCGGTCTGCCACTGCCGCATGTGCCAGAAGGCGAGCGGCAATTTCTATCTGCCGCTGGTCTCGGTGCGCGGCGCCAGGCTCGACTGGACGCGCGGCGAGCCGAAACGCTTCCGCTCGTCCAATGCAGCCTGGCGCGGCTTCTGCGCCGAATGCGGCACGCCGCTGACCTTCGAGGCACCGGATGGCGTGGCGCTGGCGATCGCCGCCTTCGACGATCCGGCCGGGATCGCGCCGACCATCCAATGGGGCGTCGAGGCGAAGCTTCCCTATGTCGACGGCATCCCGAACCTGCCGTCCGAGGAGACGATGGGCGATGTCTCGTCGGCGCCTTACCTTGCCGAGCTCGTCTCCTATCAGCATCCCGATCACGACACCGACCAATGGCCGCCGGAGGAAAGACCATGACAGACGAAGTTCGAACAGGCGGCTGCCAGTGCGGCGCAGTGCGCTTCCGCATCCACGGCAAGCTTGGACGCCCGTCCATCTGCCATTGCCGCATGTGCCAGAAACAGTTCGGCAATTTCTTCGGCGCGCTGGTGGCGGTGCCGACGGAAGGCGTCGAATGGACCCATGAGGAGCCGAGCTATTTCCAGTCCTCGGTCAATATCGATCGCGGCTTTTGCGCCCGCTGCGGCACGCCGCTGACCTACCGCCAGCCCGGCAGGCTGGAGATCGCCATCGGCGCCTTCGACGACCGCTCGGACCTCGCGCCGCAGATCCAGGTCAACTACTCGGTTCGCCTTCCTTGGGTGGAGAAAATCTTCGAGGCGCCGATCCTCGACGACCCCGATTACTATCGACGGCAGGAGCAGATCATCTCCTTCCAGCACCCCGATCACGAGACGGCCAACTGGCCGCAGCAGGGCCTGAAACTATGACGATCCACAGCAGTTCCTTGCGCAGGCTCTATCCGGAGATCGAGCCGTTCGAGAGCGGTATGCTCGATGTCGGCGACGGCCACACCATCTACTGGGAGCGGTGCGGCACCAGGGGCGCCAAGCCCGCCGTGTTCCTGCATGGCGGCCCGGGCGGCACGATTTCGCCGAAACACCGGCGACTGTTCGACCCGAAGCTCTATGATGTCATCCTGTTCGACCAGCGCGGTTGCGGCAAGTCGACGCCCAACGCTTCGCTGGAAGCCAACACCACCTGGCATCTGGTCGCCGACATCGAGCGCCAGCGCACAATGTGTGGCTTCGACAAATGGCTGGTCTTCGGCGGCTCCTGGGGCTCGACGCTTGCGCTCGCCTATTCCGAGACGCATCCAGAGCGTGTCAGCGAGCTCGTGGTGCGCGGCATCTACACGCTCACCCGCGCCGAGCTCGAATGGTACTATCAGTTCGGCGTCTCCGAGATGTTCCCCGACAAGTGGGAGCGTTTTCTCGCGCCTATCCCCGAGGCCGAGCGCGGCGACATGATGGCCGCCTACCGCAAGCGGCTGGTGGGCACCGACCGCAAGGCGCAGGCGGAGGCCGCCCGCGCATGGAGCATCTGGGAAGGCGAGACGATCACGCTGCTGCCGGAACCTGAGACCAGCACGCCCTTCGGCCAGGACGATTATGCGCTGGCCTTCGCCCGCATCGAGAACCACTATTTCGTCCATGCCGGCTGGCTGGAGGAGGGGCAGCTGCTGCGCGACGCTTGGAAACTCAAGGACATTCCCGGCACCATCGTCCACGGCCGCTACGACATGCCGTGCCCGGCGAAATACGCCTGGGCGCTGCACAAGGCCTGGCCGAAGGCGGATTTCCATTTGATCGAGGGCGCCGGCCACGCCTATTCGGAGCCGGGGATATTGGACCGGCTGATCCGGGCGACGGATAAGTTTGCGGGGAAAAACTAGTCGATGTACGGCGTTCCGTCCCACCCCCCTCTGGCCTGCCGGTCATCACCCGCGCAAGGGGGGAGAATGGATGTCGCCTTCGCTTTCGCCAATCGCCGACGTTGCAAGACGAGTGCCGTCGGCAAAGCTGCCGATCTCCCCCCTTGCGGGGGAGATGTCCGGCAGGACAGAGGGGGGTGCTCAAGCGCCTTGCCATCATGAAAAAACAAAGACTTTTCCTCTTCGACACCACCCTCCGCGACGGCCAGCAGACGCCGGGCATCGACTTTTCGGTCGAGGACAAGATCGCGATCGCAAAGCTGCTCGACGAGTTCGGCATCGACTATATCGAGGGCGGCTATCCCGGTGCCAACCCGACCGACACCGCCTTCTTTCAGGAGAAGCGGACGGATAGCGCGAAATTCGTCGCCTTCGGCATGACCAAGCGGGCAGGGGTCTCGGCCTCCAACGATCCGGGGCTTGCGGCGCTGGTGCAGTCGAAATCCGACGCGATCTGCTTTGTCGCCAAGAGCTGGGACTATCACGTGCGCGTGGCGCTCGGCTGCACCAACGAGGAGAACCTTGAAGCGATCAAGGTCTCGGTCGAGACGGCGGTGGCGTCCGGCAAGGAAGCGATGGTTGACTGCGAGCATTTCTTCGACGGCTTCAAGGCCAATCCTGATTACGCGCTGGCCTGCGCCAGGACCGCATATGATGCCGGCGCGCGCTGGGTGGTGCTGTGCGACACCAACGGCGGCACGCAGCCTTCGGAAGTGCGCGCCATTGTCGAAAAGGTGATCGCCGGCGGCATTCCTGGCGAACACCTCGGCATTCATGCCCATGAAGACACCGGCCAGGCGGTGGCCAATTCGCTCGCCGCCGTCGAGGCCGGCGTGCGCCAAATCCAGGGCACGCTGAATGGCATCGGCGAGCGCTGCGGCAACGCCAACCTGATCTCCATCATCCCGACACTTGCGCTGAAGCCCGCCTTCGCAGACCGCTTCGAAACCGGCATCTCGGCCGCGGCGCTGACCGGTATCTCACGGCTCTCCCGCGCCTTCGATGAATTGCTGAACCGCGCGCCGGAAGCGCAGGCGCCCTATGTCGGCTCCTCCGCCTTCGCCACCAAGGCCGGGATCCATGCCTCGGCGCTCGCCAAGGAGCCGGCGACCTACGAGCACGTACCCCCGGAAGCGGTTGGCAACCGCCGCCGCGTCATGGTCTCCGACCAGGGCGGCAAAGCCAACTTCCTCGCCGAGCTGAAGCGGCGCGGCATCGATGTGCCGAAGGACGATCACCGGCTCGACGCGCTGATCGCCGTCGTCAAGGAGCGCGAAGCCGAAGGCTACGCCTATGAGGGCGCCGACGCATCTTTCGAGCTGCTCGCCCGCAAGATGCTGCACGGCCTGCCGGAGTTCTTCACCGTCACCTCGTTCCGCTGCATGGTCGAGCGTCGCTTCGACGCCAACGGCAATCTGAAGACGGTCTCCGAGGCGATCGTGAAGGTGATGGTCGACGGCGAGGAGAAGATGTCGGTGGCCGAAGGCCACGGCCCGGTCAACGCGCTCGACATCGCGCTGCGCAAGGACCTCGGCAAGTACCAAAGCGAGATCGTCGACCTCGAGCTCGCCGACTTCAAGGTGCGTATCCTCAACGGCGGCACCGAGGCCATCACCCGGGTGCTTATCGAATCGCACGATTCCACCGGCGCCCGCTGGTGGACCGTGGGGGTCTCGGAAAACATCATCGATGCTTCCTTCCAGGCGCTGATGGATTCCATCGTCTACAAGCTGATGAAGAACCGCGAGATGGCGGGGCTGGTAGCGGCGGAGTAGCGCCCTTCCTCTCTCCCACTTCGTGGGGCGAGGAAACAGCGTCCCGCCTGTTTGAACCATCACCAAAAGTCCATTGATCCATCATAATTTTGCGATGGTCTTGGACGCATCGCTGGGCCATAGCGTTGGGCCATGATCACCGAAACAGCTCCGCTCGATGCAAACGCCAAGGCCCGCCACGGCTTCTTGCTGGCGCTCGGCGCCTATTTTTTGTGGGGGCTTCTGCCCTTCTACATGAAGGCGGTGGCGCATCTGCCGCTCGCTGAGGTGATCGCTAACCGCGTCGTCTGGTCGGTGCCGATCGCAGCCTACGTGCTGGTCTGGGCCGGCCGCACGGCCGATTTCAAGGTGGCGATCCGCACGCCGAAAAGCATCGCCATGGCGGCGCTGACGGCGGTACTGATCTCGATCAACTGGGGCATCTATGTCTGGGCGATCGCGGTCGATCGCACCGTCGAGACCGCGCTCGGCTATTACATCAACCCGCTGGTCAGCGTCGTCGTCGGTGCCGTGCTGCTCGGCGAGCGGCTCGACCGGCTGCAGATCGCGGCGGTCGCGCTGGCCGCGATCGCGGTGGCGGTGCTTACCATCGACGCCGGAAAGCTGCCCTGGGTGTCGCTGGCGCTGGCCTTCTCCTTCGCCGCCTACGGCTTCTTCCGCAAGACGCTGCCGATCGGTCCGAGCCAGGGCTTCCTGCTCGAGGTGCTTTTGCTGTCGGTGCCCGCGCTCTGCTATATCGCCTATCTGATCGCCACCGGGCAGGATCATCTCATCTCCAGCAGCGCAAAGGACACCGCGCTGCTGATCGGCTGCGGGCCGATCACGGCGGTGCCGCTTCTGCTCTTTGCCTTCGGCGCCAGGCTGCTGCGCCTCTCCACCATCGGCATCATGCAATATATCGCGCCGACTATGGTGTTCCTGATCGCCGTGCTGATCTTCGGCGAGCCGTTCGGCACTATCCAGGCCAGCGCCTTCGCGCTGATCTGGACGGCGCTGGCGATGTATAGCTGGTCGATGTTCAGGGGCCGCGAGGTCCGCCAGCCGGCGCCCGCAACGAGGTAAGCAATTCCAGGAAAAGTGTGACGCGGTTTTCCGTCCGGATTTGTGTCAAACGGGGAGAGGTATCCGATGTACGTGCTGCATATCGGCAACAAGAACTATTCGTCCTGGTCGCTCAGGCCATGGGTGCTAATGCGTACCCAGGGCATTCCCTTTGAGGAGCGGCTGACGCCGTTCCCGACCGGATCGAGTTTCAGCTTCTTCCGGTCGTTCTCGCCGAATGGCCGCGTGCCCTGCCTGGTCGACGACGGCTGGGCGGTCTGGGATTCGCTCTCGATCGTCGAATATCTGGCCGAGCGCCATCAGGGTGTCTGGCCGGCGGACGCCAGGGCGCGCGCCTGGGCGCGCTCGGCCGCCGCCGAAATGCATTCGAGCTTCACCGCGCTGCGCAACCTCTGCCCGATGAGCTGCGGCGTGCGCGTCGAGCCGTTCCCCATGTCCGATGCGCTGAATCACGACCTCTTCCGCCTTGGCGACCTCTGGAACGACGGCTTTGCCCGTTTCGGCGGTCCGTTCCTGGCCGGCGACCGCTTCAGCGCCGTCGACGCCTTCTTTGCGCCGGTGGCGTTCCGGGCCCAGTCCTATGGCCTGACTTTCGAAAGTGCGGCCGCTGCCTATCCGAAGCGGCTGCTCGATCTGCCGGCCATGCGCGAATGGTACGCGGCCGGCCTTGCCGAGACCTGGCGCGAGCCCGACCACGAGGCGGAAGTCCACGCCGCCGGCACCATCATCGAGGACTTTCGCACCACCGCTTAAAGCGCGTCGCGATCTTTCAGATTCGCTCCATGCGCTTTAGGTTTTTGATTTTACGCATGTGTCTTTATCCCGAAACCGGTTCCCACTTTCGGGAGACATGCTTTAGCGCTCACGCGCGCCCCAGCCGTCGCACGATCATATAGACGATGCCGGCGACGATGACTGAAACCGCCGTCACCAGCCAAAACCCCATCGGCGTGTCGACCAGCGGCAGTCCGCCGACATTCATGCCGAACAGGCCGGAGATGATGGTCGTCGGCAACAGCACCGCCGTCATGACCGAGAGGATGTAGAGCAGCTGGTTCGACTGCTCGGTGAGCTTCGCCATCAGCTCGTCCTGCAAAAGCCGGGTGCGCGCCTGCAATTGCTCGCCGTCGTGGTGCAGCGTGTGCGCCCGGTGCGAGAGGCGTGTGGCCATGTCATTGATCGGATCCGGCAGGTCGTCGCGGTGCGAATGGTCGAGATGGCGGAAGAGGTTGGTGAGCGTCGCCATCTGCCGGTGGATGATCACCAGGTGCCGGCGCGCGTCGACCAACGCCTGGCGCTCATTGTGCCATGCATCGCAGACGATGCGGTCCTCGATGCCGTCGAGCGTATCACCCATTTTGTCGAGCTCGCCCGACATGCCGTCGAGCGACTGGCCCATCACCGCCTCGATCAGCTCGGCCGGAGAGCGGAATTTGCGCGTGCCGCTCTCGACCAGCTTGCGGATCCTGTCGACCGACTCCAGCGGCTGCTTGCGGGCGCCGATCAGCATTGTCTCGTTGAAGGCGAAGCGGAAATGCGTGAGCCCGCGCGCCTCGGCAAAGTCGTGCCTGAGGTCCGGCAGGTCGCCGTAGAGGAAGTCGTCCTCGAAATCGATGTGGCAGCCATGACTGGGCGACAGGAAAGCCTCGCGCACCGGCGCCGGCAGCGCCTGCTCGCCGCCGATCTCCTGGCGCGCGCGCATGTCCGTGATCTGGTAGCTGCGCCACGTCCAATGCGCCTCGGCCGGGTCCTTGGTGCGCAGGCCGTCCGAGGTGAAGTGATAGACGAAGAACAGCCCATGCTCGTCGGGCAAATAGGGCGAGAGATCAGTGCCTTCGTTGGGGACAGCGATGTTCATGGCGGCGTCGCCGGCTGTTGATGCGGGGTCGCGGGGGGGGGCGGCCGGGCGAAGTTTCTAGCACGCGCGCCCGAGTTTCGTGTGACAGTTTGGTGACTGCGGGCAGGCCCGCGACCTGATCTCGGCGGTCGTTCCGCGTCGAGACCTCTTTCCGCGCTTCTCAAAAATTCTTCGTCCGTCCGGGAATAAAGCCCGGGCCTTCCGGGTCTTGCTGTGTAGGAGGCGAACCCTCCCGGGCCTCGCGCCGCCAGCCCGGAGGAATGCTCGCTCCATGGAGCCCACCGCTACACGCAGCCACTAGAGGAGACTTCCGATGTTCAACATGACACGCCGCATGGTGCTTGGATCCGCCGCGGCCGCGGCCGCCTTCGGCATTGCCGGCAAGCTGGAATTCGCCCCCGCCGCCCTGGCCGAGACCCCGGTCGAGCCGCTGGTCGGCTTCTACAAATACAAGGTGGGCACGCTCGAGGTCACTGCCGTCTATGACGGCATTTGGCGCAAGCCCCACGACCCTGCCTTCATCAAGGACGTGTCCGTCGACGACACCAAGGCCGCACTCGCCAAGGCCGGTCTCACCACCGACTTCATGCCGATCCCGCTCACCGTCGTCGTTCTGCAGATGAACGGCCGCACCATCATGATGGATGCCGGCTCCGGCGTCGGCCAGTGGCAGGCCAACGCCACGCATCTGCCGGCCAACATGAAGGCGGCCGGCATCGACTACAAGGCGATCGACACCATCATGATCTCGCATTTCCACCCGGATCATGTCTGGGGCCTGATGGAGAAGGGCACCAATGCGCCGGTGTTCCCGAATGCCGAGCTGATCGTCAACGCCGCCGAGTACAATTGGTGGACCGACCCCAGCCGGCTCGCCAAGCTGCCCGAAGGCCGCAAGCCCGCGGGCAAGCGCATCGCCGAGAATTTTCCGAAATGGAAGAACTGGAAGCTGGTCGACGACGGCGCTGACGTGGTGCCCGGCATCCGCATCATGGCGGCACCCGGCCACACGCCCGGCCATTCTGTCTACCATGTCGATGCGGGCTCCGAGCAGTTCCTGGTCTCCGCCGACACCATGTATGTGCCGGCGCTGCTTGCCCCGCATCCCGAATGGCAGGGCGCCTACGACCAGGACGGGCCGATGGCGATAACCACGCGCCACAAGATCATCGACCAGGTGATTGCCGACAATGTCCGCATCTGCGGCTCGCACTTCCCGTTCCCCGGCACCGGCAGCTTCGTCAAGGACGGCAACGCCTACGCCTTCACCCCAACCCAGATCTGATCCCTAATCGAGGATCTGAATCGAATTCTGAGAAGAAAGAGACAACGCCAATGAAACACGCACTTTTCGCGGTGCTCGGCGCCATAGCGGTACTGACCGCGGCCCCGATCGCGATTGCCGTGCCGGCCTATGCCGTGGACGACATCGAAGGCGCCGACGCGCCGGACCTGACCGCCGTCAAGGCCAAGATAGACGCCAAGGATTACAAGGGCGCGCTGGCCGACCTGCGCGACCTCGCGCAGGACACCCAGCAGGCCGACGTCTACAACCTGCTCGGCTTCACGCTGCGAAAGACCGGCGACTACCAGACCTCGCTCACCTACTACGCCAAGGCGCTGGAGCTTAAGCCCAACCACAAGGCGGCGCACGAATATCTCGGCGAGCTCTATGTCGAGACCGGCGACATGGGCAAGGCCAACGAGCAGCTCGCCTCGCTGCAAAAGCTCTGCCCGGCAGGCTGCGAGGAGCTTTCCGACCTCAAGCAGGCCATCGACACCAAGGCGACGAAGTAGGGCGCCGCGCTCCTCGCACGCGAAGTGGGGGAGGCTGTGTCGCGAAGCAACCGGCATTCGGAAACGCGGCCAACCGCAGAGGTCCGCGCTGCCCCCTCATCCGCCTACCGGCACCTTCTCCCCGTATAGTGACGGGGAGAAGGAGGCTGATCGCGACCTCGGCGCCTTTCCTGCCACGTTTGCGATTGGCGAAACGGTCGGCGAGAGCTCCCCTCTCACCGTCACTATACGGGGAGAGGATGCCGGCAGGCAGGTGAGGGGCAGCGACGCCGGGGGGAATCGTCAAATGCGATTGCCTTGTTTCAGTGCAGGCACCGCCTCCGAATTTCTGCTGAAGCCAACTTTATTGGAGCCGACCATGACACCGACCGAACTCGCCGAGAAGCTTCATATCCGTGACGCGGTCCTGCTCGCCGGCCGCCTGCTCCTGTCCCTGATCTTTGTGCATGAGGGGCTGCAGCTTGCCACCCATTTCGAGGGTGCTCAGAAGGCGATGGCCGCGCTCGGCGTCGGCACGCCGCTGCTTTTTGCCACCATCGCGCTGCAGCTCGGCGCCGGCCTGTCGGTCGCGCTCGGCATCGTGGCGCGGCTCGGCGCGGTAGCGCTCGGCCTGTTCTGCCTGATGACGGCAAGCCTCTTCCACACCAACTTCGCCAGCCAGAACGAGCTCTTGCATTTCGAGAAGGACCTGGCGATCGCCGGCGGCATGCTTATCCTGGCGCTCAGCGGCGCGGGGCGGCTGTCGGTAGACAGGGTGCTGATCGGGATGAGGGGCAGGGGTGGCGAAGGCGCCAAGGTCGATCCTGCCGAGTCGCACTCGTAGCTGGGGTAGGCCAGCTTGCTGGTGCAAAGGCGCCGCACCCCTCACAACACGCTCGTTATCCCGCCATCCACCAAGAGCGTCTGTCCCGTCACGAAGCTTGCGGCGTCGGAGGCCAGGAACACGGCGGCACCGGCCAGTTCCTCGACGTCGCCCCAGCGCCGCATTGGCGTGCGGCCGGTGAGCCAGCCCGAGAATGTCTCGTCGGCGACGAGCGCAGCATTGAGCTCGGTTTTGAAATAGCCGGGCGCTATCGCGTTGACGCGCACGCCGTGCTGGCCCCATTCGCCGGCCATCGATTTGGTCAGCATGGTGATCGCGCCCTTGCTCGCCGCGTAAGGGGCGATCGAGGGGCGGGCGAGCACGCTCTGCACCGAGGAGACGTTGATGATCGCGCCCTTGCGGCGCGCGATCATGCCCTTCACAACCGCCCGGCTCACCTTGAACACGCCGTCGAGGTTCGTGGCCATCAGCGCGTCCCAGTCGGCGTCGCTGAAGGTCTCCAGCGGCGCGCGGCGCTGGATGCCGGCATTGTTGACTAGTATGTCGATCGGGCCGGTGCCGGCTTCGGCCGCCGCGATCGCCTGATCGACCGACAGCGTGTCGGTCACGTCGATCACCGATTCGGCGATGCTGTGGCCCTCGGAGCGCAGTCTGTCGCCGGCAGCCTTCAGCTCTTCCGCCTTGCGGCCGCCGAGCGTGACGCGCGCCCCGGCGCCGGCAAGCGCCTCCGCGAAGGCAAGCCCCAGCCCGCGGCTGGCGCCGGTGATGAAGGCATGCCTGCCTTCGAGGCCGAACAGGCGGCCGAGATAGTCAGTCGAACGCAATTTGCACCTTCATCGATCTGTCGCCGGCAAGCCCGCCGACCGTCACCAGCGTGCCGCGTGGCTTGATGAAGCGCAAGGCCGGCCTGTGGCCTCGAAGTTAGCGTGTCGAAGGCGGCATGGATCCGGATCTCCGATACCTGCGAGGATGCCCGCGTCCGCTGTGTTGTTTGAGGCAATGCTAATGCGAGAGCTTGGCTCGTATGCGGGAATCTGCTGCAGTGGGCGCCAGCTATGGGGGAAGTGATGCTCAAATGGGGCGCGATACTCGGCATCATCGGCTTTCTCGGCGGCTTCGTCGGCCCGGTCATCTTCACGCCTGAGGCAAACCAGGGTCCGCTGCTCGGCATCTTCATCACCGGCCCGCTCGGCTTCGTGCTCGGCCTGATCGTTGGCTTTGTCCTGCGGTTGCTGCCGGAGCGCCGCTAGTTCCAGCTAGGCCTTGGCGCGTCCCTGTAACTGGGGTGCGCCTTGCGCTGCTGGCGGCGCTACCGCTGAGCGCCTGGCTCTCGACGCAATGCAACGCGCCTGGCCGTGAGGACTGGGCTGCGGCCTCGTGAACTGGCAAGATGCCTGTCCACCGGGCGCGCCCGGCGGACAGGGGGGTAGGCAATGGCTTTGCTTCAATTCGCAGTCACCGGCGAACAGATATCCAACGATGAGACGGAAGAGGTTATCCGCGAGGCGGAACCGCATCGCGTCTCCTGCGCTTTCGCCCCGATGGCGGCGAGCTGTTCATCCATACGCGAGTGAACATGGAGCTTCTGCGGGCTGCCGCTTCGCATCCGATCCTGCTCCTGAAGCTCACCCCGCGCGCCAAGAATTGACGCCGCGCGACGCTCTGCTGACGCCCAAGGGATCGACCCGGAACTACGCCTTTCTCGAAAGGCTTTGCGAGGATCTGGCCAGTGCAAATTGCCCGGCCTGCTATATCGCGGAGCAGCATGGTGAGGGGCGCAGGGATTTCTACTTTACGACCGAAGACGTCGCCGGCTTCGAGCGGATAGCCCACGCCGCCGCCGAGGCGCTAGCCTTTCCACTCGCCATTGAACAGCACTCGCTTGCCGCGGTGGCGCCGCTCATTCTTCCCACCGAGTGGATTGGCGACCTCAATCTGGATATCGCCGCGGCCACCCGCATCCGGCCAACGCGCTTCGAGTTCTGGGGCGCGGAGCCTGCACTGAAAAAGCTGTGCGCCGAGCTCGAAAAGCGCGGCTATCGCTTCCTCGGCTTCGAGGCGTTCTCCCGTGAATTGCGGATGACAAAGAACGTGCCGATCGACGGAGAAGGCTTTGGGGCGGTGTTGAAGGAAATCGTTCCTTTGGCCCGTTCGCTGCAATGCAGCTATTGCGGCACCGAGACCGTCGAGGGCCACGAACAGTTCCTGCTCACTCGCCCTCTGCCCGAGCGCTATAGCGGTGCGCCACGCCCGGGCATTTTCGGCCGTCTCTTCGGTCGCGGGTAGATGCCAGCACTAGCGCTGCATCTGCTTCAGCGCTTCGGCCCAAAACCTGGATAAGGATTGAGTGGCACTACCGCCGCAATGTCCATCATGCCACGCTCGACCAGCGGCAGCGTGGCGAGATAGCCGCGCACCTCCTTTTCGTCGGCTGCCTCGAACATCATGCCGCTGCCGGGAATGTCGCCGCGGTTCCACATCTGGCGCACGGCGCCTTGTGCATAGAGCGTGCGCCGCTGCTCGGCCTCGCCGGGCAGGAGAGGCGCGAAATCGGCGTCGCTGAACTTTTCGGTGTTGCGGGTAAGCAGGGCAAAGAACTGCATGGCGGTCTCCTTCGTGGCCGGTTGATGCAGAAGATATCGCGCCGACTGGTCAGACTGTCCAAGACTGATTAGGGTAAAGTTAAGACCTCATGAGACTTAGATGCAAAATGCTCGATCTGCGGCAAATAAGATATTTCGTCGCCGTCGCCGAGGCCGGCAATGTCGGCCGCGCCGCCGAGCAGCTGCACATCTCGCAATCGCCCTTGAGCCGCCAGATCATGCAGCTCGAGGAGCGGTTGGGCGTCACCCTTTTCGAGCGCGCGAAGCAGCGTGTCCATCTCAACGCCGAGGGCAGGGCCTTCCTTGCGGAAGCCCGCGCGCTGCTCGCCAATGCAGCGCGGCTGGAGGAACTCGGCCGCAACCTCGCCAGCGGAGCCACCGGCAACCTCGCCATCGGTTATGTCGAGGGCGCGGTGCATGCCGGCCTGATCGCCGACATGCTCAGGGAATTCCGCCGCGAGCGGCCGGATTTTCATCTGCAACTCAGGAGCCGCCGCACGGCGGCGCAGTTCGAGGATCTGCGAAGCCGAGCGCTCGACCTCGGCTTCGTCTATTCGCCCGCGCCGAAGGGCGATCCGGACCTGGACAGCATGCTGGTGCGGCGCGAGCCGCTGGTGCTGGCAATACCGGAGGGCGATCCGCTTGTTGATATAGCCGACATCCGGCCAAGCCATCTCGACGCCCGCGTCTGGATCACCGTCGTGCGCCAGCCGGACGACACCAACCGTGCCCAGTTCCTGGCGGCTTGCGTCGAGGCCGGCTTTGTGCCCGACATCGCCTATGAGACGGCCGATCCCTTGACTTCGCTCGGCCTGGTCAGCGCAGGCCTAGGCCTCGCCACCGTGCAGCAGAGCCTGCGCGACGCGGCACCGGGCGGCATCGTCTTCCGCGATATGCCGTGGTTCAAACGCAGTGTTGAGATCCATCTCGCCTGGCGGCGCAATGATCAGCGGGCGGTGATTGGGGATTTGGGGAGGGCGGTGGGAGTAGGGGAGTAGGGGAGTAGGGGATAGGGGAGTAGGGTGGCGCTTCATCAGCCGGCGGTCACCCACATACTCCCTTACTCCCCTATTCCCTTACTCCCCTAGACCTACATCTTATCTATCACCGCCTGCACGCCTTCCGTCGGCGCGTCGACCGAGGACCCCGCCACCATGATGGCGGCGACGATGGCTTCGGGGTCGTTGACCACCAGCGGCTTCACTCTATGTGCGGTGTGGATGAAGCCTTCGTCCGACATGTGCTCGATGAGCGCCAGCATCGGATCCCAGAAGCCCTTGATGTTGGCAAAGACGATCGGCTTGCGGTGATGGCCGAGTTGGGCCCAGGTCATGATTTCGACGATCTCTTCGACCGTGCCGATGCCGCCCGGCAGCGCCACGAACGCGTCGGATTTCTCGAACATCCGGTGCTTGCGCTCGTGCATGTTGTCGGTGATGAAGAGCTCGTCAAGCTTGTCGAGGGCGGTCTCGGTCGCCTCCCGGTGGATCAGGAAGCGCGGAATGATGCCGGTCACCTTGCCGCCGGCCTTGAGCGCGCCGTCGGCGACAGCGCCCATGATCCCCTTGGTGCCGCCGCCATAGATCAGGCGCAGGCCGGATTTCGCCAGCGACCGGCCGAGCAGATGCCCGGCCTTGACATAGGCCTCGTCGCGGCCAGGAGACGAACCGCAATAGACGCAGACGGATCGAATCGTGTTCATGGCGATGATTGGTGATGGGGACGGTTGGCGCGGTCAAGCCCATAGGCGGGCTTTTTCTTGTAGCACTTGATAAAACACGCTAGATCGGCGTTAGGTGGCTAAGGGGGCAGAAAAGATTATGGCTATTAACCCATCAAAGGCGTTCTTGTTTGCAGCGGGCGGGGTTGCCGTCGTCGCGGCGATCGCCTACGCCTCGGGTGCGCTCGATCCATACATCAACAACCGGAAGCCGGCGCAGGTCGCGGCACTTCCGCAGACCGAATCGAAACCGGCCGAATCCGGCAGCACGACCACAGAAGGGCGCCTGCCGCAGGCCCCGGCCAACGCGATGGCGCCGGCCAATAACGCAACGGCTCCGGCTTCTGACAACGCCATGGCGCCCGCCAACAAGACAACGGCACCGGCCAGTAACGCGACGGCTCCGGCGGCATCCACGCCGGCCGCCCAGGCGCCTGCCGCCGCAGGACCCACGCTGCCGACCTTCGATGTCGTGCGCGTCGAAGGCAATGGCTCGATCGTCGTCGCCGGCAGCGCCGCGCCCAATTCCAAGGTCGAAATCCTGAATGGCGCGACGGTGCTCGGCTCGACCGATGCCGGCGCCGACGGCGCCTTCGCCATCGTGCTCGACAATCCGCTGAAGCCAGGCGACTACACGATCACGCTGCGCGCGACCGCCGGCGGTGTTGCGGTCGCGTCGGCGCAGACCGCCGTCGTCTCGGTGCCACAGAGCCCGACCGGCCAGGTGCTGGCGATGGTCGAGGAGCCGGGTAAGCCGTCCGAACTGCTCACCGTGCCGCAGCCACAAGCCAAGCCGGCGGCGCCTGCAGCCACCGACCAGGCAGCCGCTCCAGCGGCACCGGCCCCGGCCGCAACCGCGCCGTCCACAACGGCACCGGCGCCGGCCGCGACTGCTCCGGCCGCCACCGACCAGGCTTCCGCTCCTGCCGCACAGACGCCAGCGGTCGCAGCAGACGAACCGAAGATCGCCGTCGAGGCAGTCGAGATCGACGGCGGCAAGATATTCATCGCCGGCACGGCCGATCCCGGCCGCAAGGTACGCGCCTATGCCGACGACATGCTGCTCGGCGAGGCCAAGACCTCGCCCGACGGCCATTTCCTGATCGAGGCGGCACGCGACATCCCGGTCGGCAACCACACCATCCATGTCGATGGCCTTGCCGATGACGGTGTGAAGGTCGTCGCCCGCGCCGCCGTGCCGTTCGAGCGCGAGCCCGGCGAGTCTGTCGCCGCTGTCGCGCCGAACGAGGCTAAGCCCGCCGAAGGCAAGCTCGCGCAGGTCCAGGGTGCGGGGTCACAGTCGGCGGAGGCAAAGTCGGCGGCGGCCAAGACCGTCGAGACAAAGGCGCCGGCCACCGCAACCGCGGAAGCGGGCAAGCCCGCGACAGCCGAGGCTCCGGCCAAGGTCGCGGAAGCGAAGCCTTCGGCCGGCGTGCCTGAAACCGTGGCGCCGAAGCTCGAACACAGCGACGGCGCGGTCATCATCCGCCGCAACGATACGCTCTGGCGCATCTCGCGCCGCGTCTACGGCCATGGCGTGCGCTACTCGACCATCTATCTCGCCAACCAGGACCAGATCCGCGATCCCGACCGCATCTGGCCCGGCCAGGTCTTCAAGGTTCCCGGCAAGTCGAAAGAAGGCGAGCCGGCCGACATGAAGGCCATGGGCGACCAGATGACCACGCCGAAGGCGGAGTAGGAGCGCCGGCGCACGAGCGCGTAATCTCTTCCCTCGAGGGGGAGATCAGCCATCTACCCACCTGCCTAGCTTGCCCTCTCATCGTTCATCGTCTATCGCCGATGAACGATGACCGAATCTCCATCCGACAACCACGCTCCCGACAGCCGCGCCATCGCTGCGCGGTTTGCCGCGCTTTCGCATCCGGCGCGCATCGAGATCCTGAGGCATCTCTCGGCCAGTAGCTGCTGCTCCTGCCGCGAGGTGGTCGACCATCTCGATCTCGCTCAGTCGACGGTTTCGCAACATCTGAAGATCCTCGTCGAGGCCGGGCTCGTCCGTTTCGAGGCCGACCGACAGCGCTCTCGCTATGCGGTCGACCATGCGGCGCTCGCCGGCGTGTCCGGGCTGCTCGATCAACTCGTCAACTCCTGCTGCTCCAGCCGCTGACCCTCTCACCCAAAAGGCAAGACTAGTGGCCGACAAGACCGTCTCCGCCGAATCCGGCACCCTCACCACGCTGCGCAATCTTTGGCCGTATATGTGGCCGGCCGACCGCGCCGACTTAAGAGCCCGCGTCACCTGGGCGACGCTGCTGCTGGTCGTCGCCAAGGTGACGCTGGTCGCCGGCCCCTATTTCTTCAAATGGGCGACTGACGCGCTGGCCCACGGCTCGAAGACGCCGCCGCCGCTGCCCGCCTTCATGCTCGCGCCGGTGATGCTGGTCGTCGCCTATAACGTGCTGAGGCTGGTTCAGCTCGGCTTCAACCAGCTGCGCGACGCGCTCTTTGCCCGCGTCGGCCAATTTGCCGTGCGCCAGCTCGCCTTCCGCACCTTCGTGCACATGCACCAGCTGTCGCTGCGCTTCCATCTCGAGCGCCGCACCGGCGGCCTGTCGCGCATCATCGAGCGCGGCACCAAGGGCATCGAGACGATCGTGCGCTTCGTCATGCTGAACACGGCGCCGACCATCCTCGAATTCGCACTGACGGCCGGCATTTTCGCCTACACCTATGGCTGGAAATATGTGGGCGTCGTAGCGGTCACCGTCTGGATCTATGTCTGGTTCACCGTCAAGGCGAGCGACTGGCGCATCTCGATCCGACGCGACATGAACGACAGCGACACCGACGCCAACACCAAGGCGATCGACTCGCTGCTCAACTTCGAGACGGTCAAATATTTCACCAACGAGCGCATGGAAGCCGAACGCTTCGATCGCTCGATGGCGCGCTACGAGATCGCCGCCACCAGGACCTGGACCTCGCTCGGTTGGCTGAATTTCGGCCAGGGCTTCATCTTCGGTCTCGGCACCGTCATCGTCATGTGCATGTCGGCGCTTGAGGTGCAGGCCGGCACGCAGTCGGTCGGCGATTTCGTCTTCATCAACGCCATGCTGATGCAGCTTTCCGTGCCGCTCAACTTCATCGGCTTCATCTACCGCGAGATCCGGCAAGGCTTGACCGATATCGAGCACATGTTCGATCTGCTCGACGTGCCGCAGGAAATCGTCGACAAGCCGGACGCCAGGCCGCTGAAGGTCGGCCCCGGCAAGGTCGAGTTCCGCTGCGTGCATTTCTCCTACGATCCGAACCGCAAGATCCTGAAGGGGGTCTCCTTCGAAGTGCCGGCGGGCAAGACAGTGGCGATCGTCGGCCCCTCCGGCGCCGGCAAGTCGACCATCTCCAGGCTTCTGTTCCGCTTCTACGACGTGCAGCGCGGCCAGGTGCTGATCGACGGCCAGGACGTCCGCGATGTCACGCAGGCAAGCCTGCGCGCCGTGCTCGGCATGGTGCCGCAGGATACCGTGCTCTTCAACGACACCATCGCCTACAACATCCGCTACGGCCGCGTCGGCGCCAGCGAGGAGGAGGTGCGCAAGGCGGCAGAGCTTGCCCAGATCGGGCCGTTCATCGCGAAGCTGCCCGATGGCTATCGCTCGATGGTCGGCGAACGCGGCCTGAAACTGTCCGGCGGCGAGAAGCAGCGCGTGGCGATCGCCCGCACCATCCTCAAGGCGCCGCCGATCCTGATGCTCGACGAGGCGACCTCGGCTCTGGACACGCAGACCGAGCAGGAGATCCAGGCGGCTCTCGACCTCGTCAGCAAGGGCCGCACCACCATCGTCATTGCCCACCGGCTGTCGACGGTGATCTCGGCCGACGAGATCATCGTGCTGAAGGACGGCCAGATCGCCGAACGCGGCACGCATGCCGCGCTGCTGCGCAAGCAGGGCCTCTACGCCTCGATGTGGGACCGCCAGCGCGAGGCCACCGAGGCCGAGGAGCGGCTGCGCATCGCCCGCGAGGCGGACGAGCTTGGTGTGATTGTCCGGCGGAGGACGTCCGAAGTGAGTTAGCGCCTCTCCTTCTCCCCTTGTTTGAGGGCTTTGCACAGAATCGGATCAGTGATTCCATGCGGATATCCAATGAGAGGGGATTCGCGATGGTCGATCGAGTGCTTGGTCAGTTGAGCCTGGCGGATGGTCTAACATCGGCGGATGAGATGATTTTCGACCTGATAGCGAAGGAACTGGACTGGGCACCGATCCGAACCTTGCTTGGTGAGCGCAGCGGTCCCGGCTCGGGCAACACCAGCTATCCGGCGGAACCGCTGCTGCGCTGCCTTTTGCTGGGCGTGTGGCACGGGCTGAGCGATCCGGCGCTGGAGGCGCAGATTCGAGATCGACTGTCGTTCCGCCGCTTTGCCGGCTTCAGCCTTTCGGACCGCACACCCGATCATTCGACGCTGTGGCGT
>NZ_JAVIIW010000038.1:0-67075 GCF_033977205.1 Mesorhizobium album
AGACCGAGGACAGCCCCGAGACGAAGACACGGAAGGCCGGTACCCAACCCGCGGATGAGAGTCTGATCAACCGTCGTCTCTGAGCTCCACCCCCAGCCCTGTGCAGCTTCACGATCCGACTGCTTCGCAAAACCTGCCAAGCAGCCGATCTCCTCTCGCCCTCTGCTTGACAGGGAACATGAGAGCTAGGTGCTGTATGGCCTGCGCGGGTGAACCTTTTGGTGCAAGGCATGCATCGCGACGAACATCTCCGTCCAACCGCCCATACGCACCCTGACCAGATCATGCGCTTCGGGCGCGCCAGGAGCCGCCAGAAATGTCTCCTGATCAGCAGTCGTCACCGTCAAAATGTTGGACCCGGCTCCGTCAACGAATGCCGAAAGAATTTCCATGAGCCTATCGATGGCCATTCCTTCCTCAATATTCAGGTCAATTGGTGCACCGTTAGCAAAACCAAACGCGGCTGAAGATCGTACGCCATCAAGTACTTTGACTGCATCGGCAAACTGACGCGTCGAGGGGAGCGCGGGCCGATCTATGGGAGAAGGAGCCGGCGACATGTCCGTGCCAATCGCGTGGCCGGATAGCCGACCATCGGCTGACGCAGCGCAGCCCAGCCCATTTTCTACATAACTCGCAAAAGTGCCAACGCCCGGCTGCATGCAAAAACCGCCAAAAGGTTGCTTCTCGGTCCCGAAGCGCTGCGCCGCTTTCTTGAACTGGTCACTTAAACCAGATCGTGGCTTGGTCATTACCTCAACACAAATGGTCGCAATTCGCTCGCAGATCCGGTTGCCGAACGGGTCGATTTGAGAATCGCCGCGGCCCCAGCGCGGGAGCGACAATGCGATTTCGCGCAATTGCCTGAAGCGCCTCGTCGCTTCCTCGGTCCTCACCGTGTCGGTCGCCATGACGGCGGGATGGACCAGCGGGTCAATGATGTTTTCGCCCCAGTTGCAGAGCAGCGCGGCAACCAGCTCACCGAGGCTGGTGACGGCCGTTTCCTCGCCAAAGCACATGCTGCGAATTGCCCATAGCGAGTTGATGGTATTGGCGAGCGAGGTGAAACATGGTCCGAATACGTTATAGCGCGCGCCGCCGGCGTAGATGTCTTGTCCTTTCGCCAGGCAGTCGTTTATGAAGAGACTGAGAAGTGGGGACGGGCACACGTCTTGCATCCGCCCAAAGTCACCGACAGTCGATTCCATTTGCCTGGCAAAAAGCCACTCAAAGTGCTTGAGGAAGACCGCCTCGAGCTCGAAGTAGTCCTTAAATTCAGACGCCGGCTTGGAACGGAACGACATGTTCTTGCCGAGTAAGTCGACAGGGCCGGCCGACTGGATCGATCGCCCCTGATTAAGGGCATATTCGAGAGGCTGCAGTAACGTCATACCGCCCAGATGAAACCAGTTGGCCCCGACGAACTGCGGCTCATAACAGCCGTCGCAAGCGTAGTTGTGAGCATCCTCTTCCCGCACCTTCGAACTCCAGAGGTCACCCCAGTCGTCGCTTCTGCGTGGCCCGATATTGTCGCAGGACATGGCCATGCCGGGGATGATCTTGTCATCGTTCAACAGGATCGGTGACGCCCCGCCGCTCAGCTGTGCTTTGGCGGCTTCCGCCAGCAGTTTTTCGCGCCATTCTCCGGGCATGTGAGCTGATACGCGAAGAGATAGGACCGGCGCATTAAAAGGCAGCCGTCCAGCAGCGCGAAGGCAAGCCAGCGTCACTTGCGAATATTCCCAGCTGCCGTCGGGGTTTTTACCGCCGATGGTGAGTTGCTGAATCCACTGATTGACGCTTTGACCCTTTGCGTAGGGACCGGCGCGGTTGCCCATGGCGAGATTGCCTTGCTCTTGCCGATCATCGAGGAAGATGCGGTTGAGCAGGACTTTCTCACCGATCTTCAGCCAGAATGCGTCCACCATCTCCTGCAAGGCGTCATCGCCAAGACCCCCTCTTCCTCGACAAATGGCCGGATCATTCGATCAAGGCGCCCGATCGCAACAGGTTCGCCGCACAGATGCAAGCAAGCATGGCTGGCCAGCAATAGCTGTAGCGCCTCAAGAACGCTTCCAGGACGTTCCCCTTGTGCCAGCCGCCTCAAACGTCCTTCAAGCGCACCGAGGCTTTCATGTTCGAACGAGCTTTCCGGATAGGTCGCGGCCTTGGCTACAACGGTTTCAGCCAAGCCCGTCAGATATTCAGCCAACCCGGTGAGCGCCAGCCGCGCGCCGTCGTAGAACGTGGCGGCCGCTCGAGCAGCGGCATCAGACGACGGGCTCTGCGCTACCTGAGCAGCATCGATGCGTTGCCGCATCGCGCCAATGCCAAGTTGGAGAAGCTCCTCGTAGCCGGGCACGACATGGCCGACACCCGAATTAGGTCCCAGCGACATGCTGTACCATTTAAATCGCTCGTCCTCATCATCATCGTCGCGCGTATAGTCGATCAGGTACCGGCCTTCCGCGAGGGACTGGGCCGGCATTGAGCCAGCCAGAAGGTCGAGCGGATGAATGTCACAGGTGTCCATGCCACCGTCGCCCCGATGGCCAATGCCGTCGATGCGGCTGGCCAAGTTGCAAAGCAAGCGGACCGACCACGCCGAACGAATCGTGGCGGACTTACCCATTATCCAGGCCGCAGCCTTATGGTTGGCATCCTTGCCGTCCGAGTCGACACCGGCCGCGGCGCACAGCTCCTGCCGCGCAGCGAAATTGCGGGGCTGCGACAGGAACTTGACCAATTGTGGCCGAAGGGGATCGAGTTCCGCCGGCTTTTGTGCGCGGTACCAGGTATCGTCCCATTTGCTGAACAGTCGCTCCAAGAGGAACTGAATGCGCAGCGAAAGCGCTGGCTGATCTGCCGGTCCCTGCCCCGTTCCGACCGAAAACAGGTAATCCTGATGGTTGTAGAACATGCGACCATTTTTCGACCGCAAATCGTAGTGCCGGTTCAGACGGTTCCAATCGACCGCAGGAAAATTGGACCAGCCTGAGAACCCGGCCGCGCTTCTCGCCGTCAAGTCCTCGACAAGCGCAGCGGCCCCGAGTTCGCGGACGCTTGGCACGTAGAAGAAGCCACCCAAATCCGAGCGGGCGATACTACCCGAGAGCATCCGGTCATGGGCAAAGCTGCTGCCGGCGCCGCCAAACTGCGACTGCAACACGCTTTCGATCCGCGACGCGGAGCGCGCGATACCAATAAAGTAGATCCCGGCCTCGTCGGTAACAGCGCTCGATCCCGCCTTTTCAATCAGCGGCGTCGCTTCATCTCTAGCTTCACGCAAGCCGAACGGCAGGCCGATGCGCAACAGCTTGATCGTATTGCCCGTAGCATCATGCGCGTGCGACGCCTGGACGTGTGATCGCTTGTCCAATGTCTGGATAAGACCGTCCGTGACGACATGGCGGCCGATCAGCGTTTCGATCTCGGTCGGGCTCTTGGAATGCAGCTCCGGCCAATTGAGGTTGAACCGCTGGGTGAATACGAAGGCTCCGCCCATGCTCGCGGGATCCTCGTCGCCGATCAGGACGTGCTCGAGGATCTCGACAGGCGCCGTCGGGTTGCGCAGGTTTTCCTGAAAGCGGCCGCCGATGATACGGCCGCCCATGCCACCCTTGGGTATCGTGGGATTGGTCCGGCTGCGCATTATGACACGCCATGGCTCCTCGGTAATCCCAAGCGCGGTCAGCTCCTTGCTGACCCGATCGGCCAAAACCGACACGGCATCGGCGCTGTCAGCCTTGATGAGGAACCAGACCTGAGCGCCGCTTGCGTGAAGTGCGGCCGCTCGGCTCAGCACACCGGGTACGTCGTCATCGGGGCCGGGTTCGGCAAACTGCATGCCTTCAGGCACGGGGCGGCCTTCGGCTTTGCAAAACCGCGCCCAGGTTCGAAACGAAAAGCCGACACAGACACTCCCGCGAACTCCACCAAACTCATTGTGAATCTGCTTGCGGATCGTGGACACAAGATCTGCAATGACGGCGCGATCGACCGTGTCGGGAAGGGCTGCGACAGAAAGTCTGCATTGATGAGGGGCGGGATAAATGAGCCCGGGCTGCATCCAGCTGAGCGTTGCGTTGGCGCGGGCTCGAAGGATATCTTCCGGACTGCGATCGGGGCCCCAAGCCAGCAGCGTCCACTCCTTACCGGGCCTTGTGGTGTCGCCGCCGTCGAGCTTGACGTCGAAGAAGTCGATAACCGGCAACGAGCCAGTGTCTGTGGACGAGGAATCTCCCATGGTGCAGCCCCCTCACGTCATTTTTGAGTTGTCATCCGCCCGCGCTCGCACCCTCAATCAAAGGCGATTCGTTGCTGTGCGAGGTGCTCCCAGTCGTGCAAGAATATTTCCTCAAGATAAATCGCCAGCTCCGGGCTCCGGATGAGCAGTCCCGCATCCCGATTGGTTTCGGTACCGGCTGGCGACCAGTTCTGGCTGCTTATCACTGAGGTCTCGGTATCGACGACGATGCCCTTGTTATGGACGTTGGGCTGGATCTTGAGGCAATTTGTGGCGTCGACGCCCGCATTCTGCAGGCTGTCGATCCACATGCGCGACTGATACTCGCTGGTAATGATGCGTACGTCGCAGCCGTCTTGATAGAGCTTGGCGACAGCGCTGATCAAGGCCATGTGATCAATAGGCGCGCGATCCTCGCCCGCCCCGTCGCTGCCCGTGTGTATGTACTGGGTCTGCATATAAAAGCGCCTGCGTGCGCTCTTGATCAACTCGATTATCGGTTCGCGATAAGCTTGGGGTGTCAACAGCGGCTGAATCGTGATTTTCCCGCTGATTGTTTTTGGCCCGAAAAGTTTCGCCGGGCGGTGCGGCCGCTCTTTGGGCGGATCCGGCGTCTCGTCGGCCAAGGATTTCAAGCGTTCTGCGCCGAACGTCGCTGACAGGAACCCCGAATGCGCGGCTTTCTTGGCGACCTTCAAATCGTTTTCGATATGAGCTTTGAAGATGCCGGCGAGCTCGTCGCAACGGCACACCACATGCCAGTCGCGGTCGCTATGCGAAAAACTATCTTTGACCTCTTCAACATTGGCAGGATCGAGATCAGGCAGATTACTGGTGTTCCAGTTGCCGCTCGATAGCCAGAAACTGACGTCATCACGCACCGCGACCTTGATGTGGTACGATGTGGTGAATTCGTTGGCGGGCGATTCAGTGCCTTGTCCAGAAAGCGCCCAGGCAAAGTCCAGACGCTGTCCTATCGTCGTTTTCAAATGCTGGTCGGTGTCCTCGACCGTCTGCTCACGCTTACCCAGAGGCTCGCTTGGCGAGTCAAGGACCAGCTCAAGCGTGCGGCCCCCCTGCGCCATCGTGGTGCAAACAAGCGTGTCGATGTGCGGCGCCGTAAACTCGTACATGCCGACAGTCAGATTGCGTTCCGTCGCCGCCAGGAATGGTTTGAGGCACGCCCAGCCTTGTTCCGGACTGATATTGACCGTCAGTTCCTCGACCTCGAACTCGCGTTCGGCGAGGCTGACGCCAGCCGGGGGCTCATACCGAATCCTGTTGCCGGGACGGGCCGCTACCCAGAGATCGCTGATCTTAATGTGGAGCGGCGCCGGCGTCGTATGGTACAGGATTTCGCCCGGAAAGGACGGTTGCAAATCCTCCTCGCGCAATATGGGCACGACGAAGTCAGCCGTCGCATCAAACTTAATTGCCCCGCTCGCTTCATCACCCGCCGACTTCTTCTTTCGCTTGGGGGCGACCACATATTCGATCGGAAAGCCCTGGAGTTGGTCGGGCAACTGCGCCTTGACTGGCTCGAAAAACTCCTTGTGGACATAGACGACGATCGCCCGCTGATGGGTGATCCAGCGATCTTCGAAATGCCATCCTGCGTAGATTTTGATGACGCCAGGCAGGTCGAAGCGGGCTTTTTCCGCGTCCATCACTGCTTGAACCGCCTCAGGCCCCGGCAGAGCCTCGCGGGGCGCGATAGCTTCGGTTTTGTCACGATCGGAAGGCATATTTCAAACCCCCTCTCAATCAGCGCGGACACATGTCGCCCGGTCACTATCCGTCGATGATCTACCGAAAATCTACGCCCACGCCCTAAAGGTGAGGCCGTCAGTTCTCTCCCAAGCATTTGAGGATTGCTCATTATTGTCCCTCAAGCAAGGACAAAGTCGATCCTTTTAGATGCGCGCGCTTCATTGCACTTTGGCCTGTAGAGCGGACCGCTAGGTTATTTCCATCTGTTGCTGGATCATTAGGATCCATCTCCAGATGACGGATGGCGGCTTCCAGGATCATCTGCGGACGGCTGGAGCGGCGACATTGCGTCGCAGAGTCGCCAATAGTGCCGCGAGCAAGCGCGCCAAGCACGGCTGCGTTACATATGATATTTTCCGCTATCATATAATAAATGGAGTTAGCTCGTGGGCATTCCGAAAGACTCGCAGCCGAGTATCCGATCCGTTGTCTTGAGCTAATAAGGTCAGTGGAAGGCTACGCTCGCGATCGGAGACTCATCGGGTCATTTTCATTGTTGGCGGCAGCTGCCGTTCTCACCATTCCATTTGAGCGCGCAAAAACGAAGCATTTCCTGCACCGCCCGGTGGATGACCCTATCACTCAATTAGTTGATGGGTTGGAAAAGGTGAAGTTCGTCAACGCCCCGTTCTGGGGCGGTCGGGCACCTGTCGGCTGGCGTCAATCGCACATCGTGGCCAACGTGAACTCAGTCGAGCATTGGATCGCTCGGGACGGGAAGCACCCGTTTGCGCAAGGCGCCCAAGATTTCTTACCGAGGAAAACGGCAAGCGAAGTGCTGCGCATCGTTCGAAACGCGCTTGCGCACGGCAATATTATCTATCTCAACAAAGACGGTCAGGAGCGCGAGGGCGATATGCTGCATTATCTCGCGTTCTTGTCTCGGTATGAAGAGGATGACGCACAGCGCGCCAAATCAGAGACTTACAGGCTAATCATCACAACCGAGGACGAATTCCTAGTATTCGTAAAACTATGGGCTGACTGGATCGGGTACCGGCCGATCGACGACCGCGAAGTGCAGGCAGCGTGAACGCATTTTTCGGCTATCCTAACGCCTGCTTTACCGAAGCTGATCGCTGCCGTCGGCGACCCCGTGCGATCTGTTCCGCACCATCAGTCGGGTCACTAAGCGACTGTCGCAGACGCGGCTGGCGCAGGCCGAGGCGTACCAAAGTTCCGGAAACCGCTGCCCTCCATCCCCCAGTCCGTGGTGCGACTGATCTTAAGAATCGTCAGCTCGCGACAACCGCTCCGTCCAACGCGTTAGGGTCGGGAAGAGCCAATCTCAACGACGTTCCGTTACAATCGCGATGATAAATGATGATCGTGATCAAGGCGGCAAGCATGACAAGATGGCCATCTTCCATCTCGTCGAAATGTGCCTGCCCATGGTCGATAGCGGCATGGACGCGGCCACAGGCGGCGGAGATCAAGGTTGACATCTCTCCAAACGCGCCTTGCTCTAGGATGGCGGCGTAGTCCGCACCGATCCAGCGCCCCTTTTTCTTTTGTATCGGCCACTTGAGTAGGCGAAGTGTGTTCTCGGCAAGCTGGTCTTCATGCGAGTGGTATGAAGCGGGTCTTGCGCAGTTCGCCAACTGCTCGATCACCACATTTAGATCGTCGGCGAAGCTGTCGTATTCGGGCTCGTATTTTTCGCTCTCGAGATCCCACTGCACCTCCCAACTTAAAGTGATGTGGCTCAGCGGCCTCAACGTCATGCGGTCCAGGTAGTCGCTTCGCGCAAAAAATGCGCGGATTATGTTGCTGGAATGCGCCTTCTTCAAAATCCGTCTCCCCCGATCGCCTCCAGTTTGGTCCTGTAACAGATTCTAGGTGTAAATCGCCTCCTCAATTCACCGTGCCGCCTACATGCGGCCGAATGACGGCTTTTGGTATCATCGGAACGTCCGCTTTTCGGATGGTTAGTTAAGAAGGCTGTCCTTACCCTCCAGCCCACCTCGTACCAAGGCTTACACAGTCTGAAGAGCACCTCTGAGGGGAACGCTCGAGCGTTAGGCAGCAGGAGGCTCTCTGGCCAGTATATTATGCCGGTATATCGGAGTGGTCCGGCGAATATGGACGAGTCATGTGGACTGGTTGGAGCACCAGGTCCAGACGCTCCTTGGAGATCAGGCCTCGTTCCAGTACGAGCTCATAAACGCCTCGGCCCGTCCGGTGCGCCTCGATCGCGACCTCCGTCGCGTTGTGATAACCAATGTGGGGGTTCAAGGCGGTGACGATCCCGATCGAGTTCTCGACATATCCGCGCAGCACATCCTGATTTGCGGTAATCCCGCGCACACAGTTTTCGTCAAGTGTTAAACAGGCCGCTGTTAGGTGTGTCAGGCTGCGATTCATGCTGTAAAAAATCATCGGTTCAAAGGCATTCAGCTGCAACTGGCCGGCCTCGGCCGCAAAGGAAATGGTCACATCATTGCCAATCACCTCGAAGGCCACCTGGTTGACCACCTCGGGGATCACGGGATTCACCTTGCCGGGCATGATCGACGAGCCCGCCTGACGTGCGGGCAAATTTATTTCATTCAAGCCTGCTCGAGGACCTGACGACAACAGCCGCAGATCGTTGCAAATCTTCGACAGCTTGACCGCCACGCGCTTCAGAACCCCCGAGAGCTGCACGAAGGCGCCGCAATCCTGGGTGGCCTCGATCAAATCAATCGCAGTTTCCACCGGGACGCCCGTAATTTCGGCGAGCTTGTCGCGCACCAACGCGGCATAGGCGGGATGAGCCGTGATCCCTGTACCGATTGCGGTCGCTCCGAGATTGATCTCACAGATCAGAGCGGCTGCCTCATTGAGCCGGGTTTCGTCTTCCAGCAACATTAACGCATAGGTGCCGAACTCCTGCCCGAGCGTCATGGGCACCGCATCCTGCAACTGCGTGCGCCCCATCTTCAAAATTTCCGAAAACTCCTCTGCCTTCGCTGAGAAACTGCCGCGCAGGAGCGCCATTGCATCGATCAGATTCCGGACGCCGAACCATGACGCAAGCTTAACCGCAGTGGGATATACGTCGTTGGTCGATTGCCCCATGTTGACATGTTCGTTGGGATGCAGATGGCGGTACTCGCCGCGCGAAGAGCCTATGATCTCCAACGCTCGGTTTGCGATCACCTCATTCGCGTTCATGTTGGTCGAGGTGCCTGCCCCGCCTTGAATGAGATCGACGACAAACTGGTCGTGCAGCGAGCCATTGCGGATCTCAACACAGGCAGCAACAATCGCACTGCACCGGCTGCTGTCCAGCAAGCCCAGCTCGTTGTTCGCCAATGCCGCCGCCTGTTTGATGGAAGCCAGCGCCTGAATGAGCCTCGGCGCGCTGGCAAGCGTCTGACCGCTGATCGGGAAATTCTCCTGCGCACGTAACGTGTGGATGCCCCAGTATGCCATATCCGGCACCATACGATCGCCAAGCAGGTCGTGTTCAATCCGGGTCTCGACGGTCATTTCAGGCTCCAGCGAAATTCCAGGCAGTTGTGTCGGCAATTGGTCGGGTCTGCGACGCCCTTTTCGGAGGAATTACTCACCCCGGCGACCGAAGCGATGTGTGAACTCCGATGCTGTCATGTGAACAGCGGCGTCTCGATGATGCTGACGCCCCTTACACGGTCGACGAGATAGATCAGACCACGATCATCCAAGGTAACATCGTTGGATGACGGGCGATGTTCTCCCGGCGCGGGCTCCGGCACGAAATGGCCAACTTCTTTGGGTGCGAAAGGATCGGCAAAATCGACCAGCCGCAGCCCCTGCGCAAACCATGCGAAAGGTACCACCGTTCCCCCCAGCCGCTCGGACGGCTGATGGCATCCGGTCATATCGGATTGGGGATTGCCATCACGATCAAGCCCCGGCACCTGAAAAGTTGAGATCGGTACCGGGTGCTTCTCTTCAGTGATGTCGAAGGTCCAGGTGAATGCGGGAGATGTCGGCCAAAGTTCGGCCACATCTTCATCGGCCACAACGAGGAGCCGCCTACCTTTGATCGTCTGCGGCATGGGAAGGCAGGTGTGTGTCGGATGGGGGAAAGCGGGACTGGTGTTGAATCCAGAGACGAGCCGCGGCTTTGACATGTCGGAGATATCAAGGATGAAGAGGCCGTGGTGCCAGTAGCTGACGTATAGACGGTCACCACATCGCAGCGGATGATGGCAGCGTGGCTGCACCCAGTTTTGCCAGGGATATTCTTCGCCACCCGCGTTCCATTGGCCCGGAATCCACCAGCGACCTACCTCGGTCGGGCGAGAAGGATCGACAAGATCTAGGATCATGACGATGTTGCCGATGTATCCCTCGACGGTGGGTGATATGTAGGCGTATCGGCCATCGAAGTCGAAACGATGCACACCCCTGCCGCCCGTCCGCCAGCGCGTGATGAGTCTGGGCCTTGCGGGGACCGACACATCGTAGATGTCGATGCCACCATCCCCGGCGGGGCCACCGATGCTTTCCTGATTTATGATCATAAGGTCGTTCGACGCGCGCACCTTATGCGAGTGCCAGCCTGGCCTTGCCGTGATAGCGGCTACCAGGCTGGGCGACCCGGGATCGGCAATGTCAAAAATCGACGTGCCTGCCGGGGGATACATGTGGCCGACGTAAAGCGTAGTGCCATTGGCCCACACCTGCCCACCTCCCGGACAATCAATATGATGGACTAACCTAGTGTTGACCTGGCTCATATCGTCGTCACCGACTGCGACCGACAGGGTCACTCCGCGCCGGACCGTTCCCTGAGAGCTCGAGCTGATGCTGCCAAAAATCCCAGGTACGGGACGAAAATCCACCCGCGCGGGAGCAGAGGGCCCCCGCACGCTCGATTTCGCCGTCGGACAGAGCGACCGCATTTCCCAATGCATGAGCGGCAGACTGGGCGTCGGCATTGCGACATGCATAGACCGCGCGAAACACGAGGTCCGGCAAACTGGCTCCGATGATGGTGGCACCGTGCCGTTTCATCAGCACGACCGAATCCTGGCCAAGCGCCCGCGCAAGCGAACGCCCCTCTTCGGGCTTGACCACCAGCAGGGTCGTGTCCCCGAACTCTTCCTGCTGATCCCAAAAGGGAACATGCCGCCCGATCGTCGCTCCCATGAGGAAGACCGGCACCAGTGGCCTTGCCGAGATGCAGAACGGCAGCAGCGAGGCCGGATGGCAATGGACGATTGCCATGACATCCGGCCTGGCTTTGTAGATTTCGCCGTGGATCACCCGTTCGGCAAACAGTTGCGCTCCCCTGTGCCGGGCAGGATCGGATGCCAAGGTGAACTCGAGGATATCCCCGGCGGCGATCAGGTTGGGCGCGCAGGCGCGCGACATCAGATATCCCCCAGGGTCGCCGGGGATGCGCGCCGAGATATGTCCGAATGCGTCCATCACGCCTTCATTGACGAGCATTCTGGTTGCCAGGACGATATCGCGGCGGAGATCTGAAGCTAATTTCTGCATCGAACCCAGTTCCATTTATGGCCAGCTACCTGCAAACCTGATCGCTCAAGGCACGGTCCGCTTACCGCAGGCCGTCGGCAAATTCGGCGATGCGCCTCATCGCTTCCTTGATGAGATTGACCTCAAGCGAGTAGGAGATCCGGAAATAGGGGCTAAGCCCGAAGACGGTTCCCGGAACAATGGCCACCGAGGCTTCCATCAGCAATCCCTCCGCGACATCCAGATCCGTCGCAAGCAGACGGCCCTCGGCGGTGGTCTTGCCGATCCATCCGTCGCAGTTGATGTAGGCATAGAACGATCCGGACGGGCGCAGGGCGGAAAGCCCCTTGATCCGGTTTGCCTGTTCAACGACAAGATCCCGACGTGCCTGGAAGGTCGTACGGTTTTTCGCCATAAACGACTGATCGCCCGTAAGCGCCTCAAGCGCCGCGGCTTGCGAAATGCTGCTGGGGCTACCCTGCATTTGGCTGATAAAGTCAGCCATCGGCTTGATCACGCGTTTGTCGGCCGCCACGAAGCCCAGCCGCCATCCGGTCATGACATAGCCCTTGGAAAAACCGTTGATTGTGATAACCCGATCAGCCATTTCCGTCGCGATGCTGGCGAACGAATTGGCCTTGTGGTTGTCATAAACGATGTGCTCGTACAGCTCGTCCGTGACCACCCAGATGTCGGGATGTTTGGCGAGAACCGCGGCCAGTTCCTTGATCTCACTTGCGGTGTAAATCGCACCCGATGGGTTGTTCGGTGAGTTGAAAACGAGCGCCTTGGTTTTCGGCGTGATCGCCTTCTGAAGTTGATCGGCCGTTAGTTTGAAATTCGCTTGATCCGAGCAGGGGACGATCTTCGGGACACCGCCGGCCAGTCCAACCAAATCCGGGTATGAGACCCAAAACGGCGCGGGAATGATGACTTCATCGCCTTGGTCGAGAATGCTCAGAAAGGCCGAATAGATTACGATCTTGGCGCTTGTACTGACGACAATCTGGTCCCAGGTGAAGTTCAGACCGTTGTCCTTCTTGAGTTTGGCAGCCAGGGCCTCCCGCAGAGCACGGTAGCCCTCGGTCGCCGTGTACTTGGTGAAGTCCTTTTGAATGGCCGCTATGCCTGCAGCTTTGACATTCTCAGGCGTGTGGAAATCCGGTTCGCCGAGGCTGAGCGGAATCACATCTCGCCCGGACCGCCTTAGCTCCTCTGCCCGCATATTCATACCGATCGTTGGAGATGGCCGAATCTCATCGGCCCGCCGGGAAAGCTTTCCCATCGTTAGGTCCTCTATCTTTGATGATCAGGTGGAGCCCGCTATCGCATACGAGAGCGGGAACTCCCGTTTCAGTTGTTTTGCGGCTTGTTGAGGCTCTCATAGTTGGCACTGTTCATCGCCTCGATGGCGCTGATGCCAGATCGAATGGCGGCGATCACTCGATCCTCAGCCGCCTTGATTTCGAGCGCGATACGAAGGACTTCGGCTGTATGTTCGCGCGGGACAACAACGACCCCGTTGTCATCTGCGAAGACCAGATCGTCAGGATTGCAGGTCACATCACCCAGCTTCACCGGGACATCGACGCCGGCCACGACTGACCGGCCACGAATGGATTGCTGAGTAATCCCTGTCCCGTAGACCGGCAGGCCATAGCCTTTGTATTCATCTACGTCCCGCATTATGCCGTCTGCAACGCACCCCACGAGACCATTGTGGCGGATCGCGGCTCCAGTAATGCCGCCGAGGCAGTTGACTGCAGGATTGTCTTGCGAGTCGATAACAAGGACCGCGCCAGCGCCGGCGGTTTCGATCAGCGTGAACGTTGCAGGGATAACGGATTCTTTGACGCCGTCGGCGGGTTTGGCCATCTTCAGTGTGGCTGCGTGACCCACAATTTTTGCGCAGGGATAGATCGGCAAAATGCCGCTGACGGCGCCATTTATCGATAGGCGGTCGCAGGCATCCGATACGTTCGATGCGGAGACCTTGTGATATCCGTCGGTTATTTCCTGCGGAAACCTTCTCGTCATTTCTCATACTCCATGAGCACGTGGTGAGCCTGTAAATGGTGGTTGAGCCGCTGTCGGCTTCGGTTTTTGATCGTCTTCCGAGCTGTCACTTCAATGTTGAAGAATCGAGCTCAGGAACTGCTTGGTCCGCGGATTGGCCGGATCGGCGATCATGTCTTTTGGCGGGCGGTCCTCGATGATCTTTCCACCATCCATGAAGATCATCCGACTGCCGACATGTCGGGCAAAGCCGATTTCGTGGGTGACAACCAACATCGTCCGGCCCTCGCTCGCGAGATCCTCCATCACACGCAAGACATCGCCAACAGTCTCGGGGTCGAGCGCCGAGGTTGGTTCATCGAACAGCATCAGATGCGGCTCCATAGCGAGGGTGCGCGCAATCGCGACACGCTGCTGCTCACCGCCCGAGAGTTGGTTTGGATAGGCATCGCAGCGGTGTTCCAACCGGACTTTACGAAACAGCTCGCGTGATTGCTCCTCGACTTTTTTCCTGGGCTGCTTAAGCACCTTCATCGGGGCGAGCATCACGTTCTGCAGCGCAGTCAGATGCGGATAGAGGTTGAAATTCTGGAAGATCATCCCGATCCGTCGACGTAGATTTACGATTTCACGGCTCTTTGCGCGCACCAGTTCGCCTTCAAACGCGATAGTGCCGCCATTGATGTCCTCGAGGCCGTTGACACAGCGCAACATCGTGGATTTGCCGGTGCCGCTGGGGCCAATGATGACGACCACTTCACCAGGCATGACATCGAGGTCGACCCCGTTGATCACGGTGCGATTTCCGAACTCTTTTACCAGCCCGGTGATCCTGAGCACTGGTGAGGCGCCAGACCTGTTTCCTGCATCATTTTGCAATGTGGAACTTCCTTTCTAGCGCGGCCCCGCCTAGCGAGATCGAATAGTTTATGACGAAGTACAGGACGCCGACGACCAGGAATGCTTGAAAGCTCGCGCCAGAGGACTCGCGGACAAGAAGTCCCGACTTGGTGAGTTCGACAAACCCGATCACCGAGGCCAGGGAGGAGTCTTTCAGCGTTCCAATGTAGACGCCGACCGTGGGCGGCAGCATCACCCGCAACGCCTGCGGGGCTATAACGTACCGCATGATCTGCAAGAATTTCATGCCTGAGGCCTGTGCTGCCTCCCATTGACCACGGCCTACGCTGGCGATGCCTGCGCTCACAACACCGGCCATGAACGCGCTTGCCTCTAGCGCAAGTGCGATCGTCGCGGATGTAAACGGAGACAGGTCCACCTTGAAAGCAAACGAAATCCCGTAGAAGCAGCCAAAGAACAGGATCAAGGGAGGTATCGAACGAAAAAGCTCCGTGTATATCGTCGCGAATGCTCGCAGCACCGAAAACCGGGAGTCTGCGGCCACACCGACGAGTGCACCCAGCAGGCCACCAAGAATAAGGCCGAGCCAGCTGATCCAGAGTGTCGTTCCGACACCTCTCAGAAATACTGGCCAGAAGTCGAGGACGGACGTGATCACGATGAGTCCTTCCTAACGCGGGCCCGGCGCGCGCATTAGCGTGCGGCCAACGATGATACGGCAAACGTTGATCGTCTGGGCTAGGGCGACATAGACGGCTCCCGCCACAAGGAACGACTCCATGTAACGGAACGTGTCGTTGCCGACTGAGAACATCCAGTTGGCCACCTCTTCAACGCCGATCACCGCTGCCAAAGACGACCCGATGACGATTGCGATAAACTGGTTGCCGATGGGCGAATAAATGATGCGAATGACCTGAGGCAAGATCACGTATCGATACAACTGAAGCTGCGTCATACCTTGGGATTCACCCGCCAGATATTGCCCTCGCGGAATGGCGATCAGCCCACCGCGAAAGATTTCTGTCATATAGGCCGATCCGTTCAGCGTAAGCGCAATCAATCCCGAATAGTAATTGCTGACCCGCAGTCCGACCTGGGCCATTCCGAAGAAGACGATGTAGACCAGGACGAGTACCGGAATATTTCGAAAAACTTCCACGTACGCGCCCGCCAGGAAACGCAACAGAAGGTTATCACTCAGGCGACAGATCGCACCCACCATACCTATGGCCAGGCTCAGCACGATCGTCTGAACGCTGATCAGCAGCGTCATCCCGATCGCGAAGGGAAGCAAATGGAGGTAGCCGAGTATGACGTGGAGGTTGAACTGATACATGACAGCAGCTCGTGCTATGCGACTGAGGAGGGTTGGGGCTGCCCGCTTGCTCGCAAGCGCGCAGCCCCAGCTTGTGGTCAGGGCTTGTCGCCTTTCAGGGATGGGTTATCGAAGCCGAAGTTCTGCTTGAACAGCTTGTTGTTCTCGCCGGAAGCGTTGAACTGTGCGACCCATCCGTCGACAATTCGCCACCAGTCGAAATCACCGGTTGGCATTCCGATCGAAATCTCTTCGTAGGAGAAGTTCCCCGGAAGAATCCGATACTTGCCGGGTTCTTTCGCGACCACCGCGGCGGCCTGCAGGCTGTCCATAAACACCGAGTCAGCCTGTCCGGATTGCACCGCCAGAATGCCGTCGTTGTTGGCGTCAAACCTGAGTTTCTGCGCATTCGGAACAACCGCAGCCGTCGTCTGTTCGGACGTCGCGCCGCGAGCGTAGGCGACCTTGTATTTTGCGTTGTTCAAATCCTCGACGGTCTTAACGGGCGACGCGTCCTGGGTGAGAAATACGCTGCCCACAACCACATACGGCCGGCTGAAGGCCACGGCGGTCGACCGCTGGGTGGTCGCGGTGAAGTTCGCGATCGTGACATCAGCACGGTTCGTTTGAAGTGCGGCAATGCGTCCCGGCACGTCGACGATGATGAACTCGGGCTTTACGCCCAAAGCTTCTGCCAGCGCTTTGCCTATGTCGACATCATAGCCCGTCGGCTGACCGTCCGTCCCAACCGAGCTGTAGGGCGGATTGCCAGCGACTGTTGCAATGCGCAAGGTTCCCCGGCTTTTGACGTCCGCATAGATGTTTGACTGCTGAGCCTTGGCGGATAGTGCTGATGACCCGGCCATGATCAGAGCTAACATACCGGCGAGTAGAATATTGATCTTTCTCATTTTAGTTCCCCTGTTGATAAGTGCTTACTCGGGTTTCCTCAGGTCTTTTTGTTGTTCTTTGGTAACTCTGGCCGCACGACTGAGGATTTCCGCGACCTGATCTGGAGCGTCCACCATCTGGTCGTGGCCGCATTCCGTGGCCAGGACCTCCCAGGCCGGATCGGTCTTCAGTTCGGGATACCAACCCTCCATGGAAGACGGTCCTTTGGCGAAGACATAGATGCGCTTGCCGATGCGGCTTTGATCTGTGCGAAGCCTGATGGGCTGGGTCAGCGTCAGCATGGGTTGCGGCGTCATCTTGTCCGCCACCCATGCCTGGTTCCTGGGATCGACGCCGAAATGCGAGGGAGGCGGGGCGGCAACAGCGTGCCCACGGTATGGCTCGGCATCCCGAAGCAATACCTTCCGTCGCTCATCGCCCATGTAGTCCCAGATGGCTTCGCCATCTTTGGGGACGTAAGCGTCAAGATAGACCAGGCTGGTAACTCTCTCAGGCACCGCATCTGCGACGCCTGTAATAATCATGCCACCGTAGGAATGGCCACAGAGGACGAAGCGATCCAGGTCCTGCCACCTGATGACGTTCAGAACGTCCTGAATGTGCGTGTTGAGATCTATTTTGTCGTCAAGAAGATGCGATCTTTCGCCCAAACCCGTAAGGGTAGGCGTGTACACCTCATGCCCTTCGGACCGCAGCCGCTTTGCTACGAGATCGTAGCACCAGCCGCCGTGCCAAGCGCCGTGAACCAATACGAAATCTGCCACTTTCATTACCATCCTGTCTCGTAAGAACCCAGCTATCTCGGTCCGTTAGTCGGCACATTGAGGTCTCGGCCCAGCGATAGCTGCGCATCCTCAACTTATGTGCATGAAGCGGTTCTCCAAGGCTCCAATACCGTCGATTTCGACACGAACTTTGTCGCCCTCTCGCAGGTAACGCGGCGGATCAAAACCTATGCCAACACCTGCCGGCGTTCCTGTTGCGATGATATCGCCGGGCTTCAGCGTTATGCCTTCCGAGAGGGTGGCTATGATCGTCGGAATGTCGAAGATCAGCTGCGAGACCTTTGCATTCTGGCGGATCTCGCCGTTGACGAAGCACCGCACCGAGGCGGCTTCTAGGTCAAAGCTATCTTTGGTAACGGCCCATGGCCCCATAGGGCAGAATGTGTCCTGCGACTTTCCGATAAGCCACTGACTGTACCGCCCCTGCATATCGCGGGCCGTTACGTCGTTGATGATCGTGTAGCCCCAGACATGATCAAAAGCGCTTTCCCTTGAGACGCCCCTGCCCGGCTTTCCGATGATCACGGCAAGTTCAGCCTCATAATCGATCGAGGTCGAAACATGGGGGTCGATGAGAACGTCGCTGTTGGTCGCAATTACCGAATCCGGGACTTTGCTGAAAATGATCGGATGTTTCGGTACCACGCCGGCGGCAGCGCTCGAGTCGAACCCGCTGTTCGAAAATTCTCGGGCATGCTCGTGATAGTTCTTGCCGACGCAGAAGATGTTGCGGCCAGGAAGCGGAATGGGAGCGAGAAGCTTGACGTCGCGCAGACTGACACCCGGCAAGGTCTTGGGCAAAGACGGCTCATGTAGCAAACAGATCACTCCGGACTGCGCTTGCGACTCCGGCATATCGAATGGAAATGCCATTCCGGCATCCTCATCAACACGCACTACCCAGCGCCTGTCTTGCCAGAGGACTGCTGCGACTTTCATGGCTGCTCCTGAACCATTCTAGTACCAATTGTGGTCCGACTAAGGACCACGTTAGCAACGTGCTTTCGATGTTGCAATCGGAAAAATTCGACCTGATCGCAAAAAAATGACCCTAAACGCCAACCGATGCATTTACATTCGGCAGCAATGAACATAGGAATTGGTTCATGAATGGTATAAAAAGGACCCGATATGCGGAAACTCATGGCTGATGAAATTGCCGCGACCCTGAAACAACGCATTGCCTCCGGTCAGTGGGGAGACAATCTGCGCATGCCAGCCGAGCGGGACCTCGCGGGCGAGTTTGGCGTGTCACGAAATACAATCCGGCTTGCCCTTCAGCGGCTGGAAGAAGTCGGCGCCCTAGTGCGCCAAGTTGGCAGGGGGACATTTTTGGCAGCCGAAGAGTCTCCGACGCTGGCAGCCATCGTCAAAAGGATGGAAGGCGCGAGCCCAGCCGACGTGATGGAGACGCGGTTGCTGATAGAACCCTCGGCTGCCGCATTTGCTGCAACGAATGCCAGCTTTACGGACCTTCAACGTATTCGTGACGCACATGAGCGCGCTGTGGAGTCGGTAGACGTCCGCACTTTTGAACAGTGGGACGCCGAGTTTCACCGCCGCGTGTTTGCTGGCTGCGGCAACAGCCTGCTCAAGGATATCAACGATCTGATCGGGATAGTCCGCACCCAGCCTTTGTGGTTCGATATGAAAGCCCGGACATTCTCCGAGGAATCTCGCCAGTGTTACTGTCGGGAGCACGGAGAGCTAGTGGAGCACCTCTTAAGCCGAGACTCGCACGGGGCACGAACTTCGATGCTGAAGCACTTGCAATCTGTGAAACAGAACCTGCTGCGCCAATGATCCTTCATTGACGCGGCGATAACCACCTTAGCCGCACTGAGACCGAATATCCGAAATAGCTCGCTCGAACCGGCACAATCTGCGAGCCGCCGTGAAGTCCGCTTTCGGAATGCACGACCTGACTTCAACGACCAGCATCGGTGCGTCAAACAGAGGGCAGGTTTGAACTTGGGCGGCCGGGCTGCGGCTCGACGATCAGCCTAGGTCGCACGACGGTGTTAGCCTGCTTAATGAATCCCGGTTCGGTCTCTGGCATCCTACTGCCCGTGCTGACGCAGCAATGTGTCCACGCGCTGATATCGCTGATCTGCCTCCAGACGGGGCCGAGCGAGTCGAATGGCGTCAAGGCAAGTTCTCAACTCTTGTGGAAGCCACAGCACGTTGTCCGGAATGATCAGAGCCAGGAAATCCAACGCCTCCCCTGGGAAGGTTGCGCACGATCCCGATTCATCCAACAGCTGAATGGTATAACTCACGTCACCGATGGGCTGAAGCCAATCCCTGAAGAGGCTCATCGCCAAAGGAAATGCCTCTCCGGAAACGGCGCACAGCTTGGCAAAGTACTTTGAAACCTCCGGCGTTCTGGCCTCCAGCGTTTTTGGCCAAAAGCGCCTCATGAACGGGTCAATTCGATTTCGGAGATATTCAGACCGGTGCTCCCCGGCTCCCTGCAGGGCACGAAACAGCGTTTCCGCCGAGTGTGCGAGCGCTGCTGGTGGGAGTGCAGTAAACACGATCTTGAAATCCTGATCTCTGTATGTTCTGTCGGGGCTCAAGGCTGCATATATGAAAAACGCAGCGTATTGCCTGCCGTGTGTATCTCCCAGATCAGTGTAGTGCTGAGCGGTCGCAAAAGCCGACGCTTTGAGCGCGTCCAGCAACGGCCAATACAGACGAGGCGAATGCAGGAAACTCTGCCATATACCGCGGGCAATATCGGGGTCTTGTTCCCAATCGAAATAGCGCAAGAGGTTCCGTTCAGCCCATGCGCGGTCAACGCGGTAGAGGGAGATCACGTTCCCAGCCAGGATAATGCAGCCATAACGAAGACCCACCGAATCCGGATCGCATATGTCCGTGAACAGCGAAGCTACCTCTTGCCGCAATCCTTGGGCGTCCTGCAGGTTCTGCCTGTACCACCAGCGCAGCGCCGCCTCAGTCACAAGACCAACAGGGTGATTGATGGCGTGAAAGACGACATCGTCGGACAGGTCGACGGACTCATTTCTCTGCGAGTACAAGATTCTCCGAATAAGACCGAAGAAAGCTGTTTCATTGCCGACGAAATTTCTGGCGATCGAATCCAGCCACCAGCTAACGGGGCGGGCAAGCTCCTTCAGCTTGTCATCGGGAATATCGGTGAGGACGCGACTGGCATATTTCCATGATCGCTTCTGGAGTTTTTCCGTCGCCCAGGCTTGAAGAGCCTGATGCCAGCGATCAACGGGCCACATTCCCTGCCTGGCCAGGCCGAACAAGGCCGCGGCCGTGCGCGGGAAATCACTGGCCGAACGATCAGTCCAATCGTCCTCTCTTTGCCAATCATCAGTTGACGGATTTTCCTTGAGCCAGGCTTCCAGTTCCCGGCGCGATTTCGGCGTACGCTGAAACGTCCGCAACTCATCACCGCTGCCCATCCAGAAGGGGAATTCGTCCCTTTCATCGGGAGCCACCTGCCATTGAGGGTGTTGTTGGGAAAATATCCGAAGTCGCGCCGAAGCATCCGGGATCAGGCTTGCGCCTGCCGTCTGGTACTTGGCAAGACGCAGACACGTTTCCCGCTCAATGACGTATTGAAGACGATCGGGCTCTATATCATCCCGGAACAGTTGACGCGGCGGCCCCTGAAGAATGGCCTGCTGTAACGTGTTATTCTGCTCCGGGGTCACAATGGGCGCCAGGGCCACAAGGAGCCTGATGGCCTCTCGCTGGGTTCCCACAGCCCAAAGCCAGCGGCGATCATCCTCCAGAAGCCAAGGGATGGTATCGTCCGGAGGAAGGAGATCCGGCCTTTGCGCGGCGGCAAACAAGGCCAGCCGCCGGAACAGGGGATACGGAATCGCCGTCCAGTGTCTGGACATGTTTCGGGCAGCGTCCGGCTGGCTTTCGGCGGCTGCCAGCCAGGCATCGCGCGCCAGATCGATCAGGGCCGTCCAGTCGTCAAATTCCTTGTTCTGTTCATGCGGGCTGATCGAAGGCTGGTTGATGTAGGAATTGTCATGATGATCGTCAGCGCCTTCGAACTCCCTCATGAGGTCCAAGGTATCCCGGAGCAGGGCAGTCAGATCCGGGAGCAATTCCGGCAGCGCCTCCTGCCACTGTTCGCGAGCTGAAAGGTTCTTCAGGGCCGAGTGGACGTATTTCGTAGCGAGAACGATTTCCCATCGCACCAGATCGGACACACGGCGCTCGTAGGCGGTATTGTCTTCTTCTTCGCCATCACTTTCCTCAAGTGAATAACGGAACGGCTCGCTGATCTCGGCATAGGGCGTAAGAGCCTGCCGCAGGCGCCATCTCAGCGAAGGTGATAGGCCGTCACGGACGAAATCCGCCATCCAGCGATAAAGGTCCGCATGATCGTGGCCGCTCGGCCGCAGTCGGCCGGCGAGCGCCACCCGCCACAGACGCTGCATCGGCGAGGACAATGGCTGCCCGTTCTTTTGGCGCTCTGCGATCGACGTCGAAACAATCGTAAGAAACCTGGGGTGAAGCTGCCCGCCACGGGTCGCTAGCCAGAGCAGGAGCTTTGGATCGTCCAGATGCCGCGCTAGCCAGCGGGCGATCTGCTCCATGACGTCGTCCCACTGTCCCGCGAGGCCGTAGTGTAACGCCGGCGCCATCCACGGCGCGTGCGTATAAGGAGAAGGCCTCATCGCAAGGCTGAAGGTGAGTTTCTCATCTTTTTCCGCATTCGGTTGCACTCTGAAGCGAGGCAGGTCCTGGTAACCGAACCGCCGGTCTGCAAGAACCTCCAGCCATTCGAGGGGAGGAACGGGATCAAATTCGGCAAAGCGTCTTGCGGGTAACCCGGTTTCATCACTGAGTGCCCACAGCATCCGGCCGACGAAATCATCCTGAGCCGTGCTTCCGGTTGGAACGGTCATGGCGTATCGCGTGACAATGGCCTCTTTTCCGCGGCCGCCGTCCCGATAGGTCTCGGCCCAGACGCGCAAGGTTTTGTGAAGATACGTGTGTTCTTTGGTTTCCGGATAAAGGATCGGCGTGACGTTCTTCGATTTCCACTCCTGTTCCGCGGCCCGTCTCTTTTCCTTTTTGTAGCTGCCAAACGCGAAGGCTTCTGTCGGCGCCTCGCCCATCAATCGGTCGGCAGCCAAGGCATCCATCATGTAGCGCAAGACAGGATCGTTGATGCTGTACCCAATGAAACAGACGGTGTAGCCGCGGAACAGTTCGGCCACGAACCGTGCGGCCCACCGCTCGTTCAGATAAGCAAGCCCGAAATCACCACTCGATACGACCAGCCGGTTGAGATCTTCTTCGGTCGGGCTCTCAGGAAGGAGGCCATGAAGGTAGACAAGGCCATTCCAGCGATTCTTGGGAACAGGTAGGAACGGGGCCGTGAATCGGGGAGCATCGATCCCTCTTTCTGCGATGACCTTTTCAAACAACCGATCGAAATTGGTTGTCACCAGCCGGTGTTGACCTTTGCGGCTTCGACTGAGGGTAAGCAGGGCTTCATGGGTTCGCGTAGCGTGCGGACGATTGGTCAGGTCGGGCGTGAGCACCCGGGCCAATTGCTCACGTACCGGCTTTCGTCCGCCTGCAAACCGGCTTTCGAGCAGTCCGATAGCCGTATCATAGCGGCCTTCCGCGAACGCGGCTCTTTCGAGGTTATCGGGGTCCGCTCCAAGGCCGGCATAGAGCTTTTGAACCAATCCCCTGAACCCTGGGAGTCCTGCCGGATAGGAGATTCCGGCTCCACAGAAGAAAATCACCCGGCTTTCTTCGTGCTTCTGGATCAGGTGTTCCGGAATATCAGGGCCGTTCTTTACGAATTGCACTACCTGGTGCCCCCTTGGGAATTACAATGCCAGTCGCGCTCTTGGCGCTGTGCCACAACGCACCCGATGGCAGAACGACAGGCACCTTAGATGTCGGCTGCCCCTAATCTCAAGTGCATGCTGCCAGGCGCATCGACTTGCCCGATGAGCATCCTGTCGCCACTGGTCCGGCTTGCGTTTGCCGAGTCGCAGGCCGCGTCTGCCGTGAGGAAATGATCTACCTACGGCAGGGTATCCCGCCTTGGGTCAGGCCCTTCGCCTCGCTCATATCTCCACCACAAAGGCAGGATCGAATCTTCTGTTTTCATCATCGTATCCTCGCGGATTACACACGACGCGCGTCCCTCCAAGCCAGTAGTCGCAACTATCGTGGGTGTGGCCGTGGATCCATAGCGTCGGCCGCCCAGACTGGATAACTCCGGTCAAGTCAGAGGCATAGGCCGCGTTAAGGGGATCTCTCGCGAACCGTTCCGGAATGGATGCCGGGTGCGGCAGGTGATGCGTCACCACCACGGTGGGAATGTTGGGCGACCGTAAGCTGGCCTCGATAAACCGTTTCGACTCCTGGTGCAGCCCGTAAGCTGTCTCCGGCAGGAAGCGCTGCCAAGGATTCCGCCGGAACGCGATCTGGCGATAGTCGTTCATCCGCTCCTTGGCATACATCATCGCCAATCGCTGATGCCCCATGATGCAGTAGTCTGTCCAGAGCGAGGCCCCGAGGAATCGGGCGTCGCCGATGACGACAGCCTGGTTTTCGAGGAAGTGAACTGCGGCAAAGCGCGCTGCTGCGGCGCGACCGTCCACCAATCCTTCCTTGATCGCGCCTTTGTAGAACTCGTGGTTCCCGGCGACATACACGCAAGGCATCGAAGGAGCGATATTTGCCGCCAGCCAATGCACCCCGTTGGCCGCGGCGCGGCAGAGGTCTCCGGCGACGACACAGACGTCGGCATCGGGAATGGCAAGCGGCGGCCGCAAGTCGGCGACTTCCAGATGCAGATCGGAAAACAGCCAGATTTTCATATAGTCGAGTCCTTGCTCGGCGCTTGCACGCGACGGAACTTGAAGGCCAATCCTTACGGAGCGGGCGGTGTCAGGTTCTCGATCCGCGATGCCTAGCCGGAGCGATCGCCGGCTGCCTGCCCGGCATTGCCGGAACGGGTCTCATCCTCCCCGTTCTCTCCATCCCCGCCTTCGTTTTCGTGTCCGTCCAGACTGGCTTCCATCCGCTCCCGCACGATCCTCAACGAGGCGCCCAGCGCGTCTTTGGGTTCCCTCGCGAGATCGTCGCCGTTGCTTGGGTGGTTCGCGGCACTGACGAGTTCGGAGATTTCGGCGGCGGACAAATAGCCCGATCGTTCCAGGGCTTCCGCGACCGCGTCCAGTGCCGTCCGGTTCTCTTCCAGCAGGCCTCTTGCGTCCGACAGGGCACCATCGAGGCGTTTCCTTACGCTGGCGAGCAGCCCGGGCACGACCGTGAGCGGGTCGTGGAGCCCGTCGGGAAGGAAGACCGGGCCCAGTTCGCCAAGCCCGAACCTAAGCTCGATATTCTTCGCCAGCTCGGTAGCGCGCTCCAGGTCGGAGCCGGGCATGCCGCCGGCGCCGGCGGACGGGCTGCCGAACACAAGTTCCTCCGCCGCGCGGCCGGCCAACAGCATGATCAAGATGTTGTGGCAGTGTTGCAGGGAGGTGTTACCGCTGACCTGGGCGATTTCGGTGAGGCCGCTGCGGTCGCCGATCGAGACGCCAACCACCTCCATGCAGCCGAGCACGGTGGCAACGACGGCATGGCCCGCCTCGTGAACGGCAAGCAGACGGCGGACCTCCCGGGACGGCGGTTCCCTTTTGGAGCGCACTTCGGCCAGGATGTCGTCGAGTCGCAGTGGTCGGCGGCAGCGCCGCGCCGCACCTCGGGCCCTGCGTACATAGGCCTCAACATCGGCGCCTGTGGCGCCGCGCGCGGCGAGCGCCGCAGGCATCAGGTCGGCATCGGGCAGTTGAAGGCCAAGGTGATGGCGGAAGATCTTGGCAAGGGTCTTTGCGTCCGGTTTCTCAATGGCTATCTCGCGGTCGAGCCGTCCCGCCCGCTTCACCGCCGGGTCGATCGCATCGGGATGGTTGGTTGCCCCGATGACGACCACGCCCGGCCGGTCATCGATACCCTGCAGCAGCTCCAGGAACAGGTTGACGATCTGCGACCAGTATTCGACATAGTCGCCGCTCAGCCTTGCGCGGTCGGAGATGCCGTCGAGTTCGTCGATGAACAGGATCGAGGGCGACAGCCTCCGTGCGCGCGCAAAGGCCTCTTTTATAGCCTGCAAAGTGCCTCCGAGGTGGCTTGCCGAGTTCCAGTCGGCGACGCTTGTAGCCACCAGCGGCACCCGTGCGGATTTCGCAAGCGCCCGGGCATAGCTCGTCTTGCCAACGCCTGGAGGGCCAGACAGCAGGAGGCCTCGGTTGTCCACCTCGTCCCAACTGATCCGGCCCGCCTTGTAGTCGGCGAAATCGGCGGCCAGTTCGAGGCCCCAATCCTTTGCCTCGCCGTAGCCATCAAGCTCCTCCAGCGCTGGTCCGTCGGAATGGAACTCGCTCTTGCGCTCGATCAGCTCTTCGAGCCGGCAGAGGCATTCTTCAGGGCTGCGATCCGGCCTCAGCGCCAGAACCAGGTCAGCGATGTCGAGCAAGCGGATCGCCGCCTCATCGAGCGAACGCGCCGCACGTTTGCCCGTGACCGCCTCGATGACCAGCGTCAAGGCGCTCTGGTCCATTTCCGGGAGCGTGAGATGGAACTCGGCCGAGCGCATGAGGTCTCGAGGCAACTGACGACGGGGGTCAGGTGCAATGCCGATGATGGTCGAGCGCGCATGCAAGGCATCGGCGACCACGTCGTTGCCGCTATCGGGCTTGTCGCCCTTGGCGGTGCCGTCTCGGGCCATGATCAGCGCCTGGTCTTGGACGGGCCTGAACTTGCGATCTTGGACGACGCTTTGTTCCGACGGCAGCGCACATTTCGCAACGACCTTGCCTACATACGCGACCCGGTCGGCGGTGTGGGTGGCAATCGAGACTACCGGCGCGCCGCGGCGCAAGATCCTCGTCAGCCCCGGCTCAGCTTCGATCGAACGTGCCGTCAGCACGGCAATCGCGGCCAGATCCGGACGGATGGAAACGCGCTCTTCGACTGGCGTGTCCATCAAGTCATCCAGAAGGACTTCTACCGGATCGGACGGATCGCCGGAACCGGCGCGCAGCATCGGCTTGGAATTCACGCCCTCCTCGCGGGCGAGAATGTCGAGATAAGCCCTCGCAAGGAGATCCCTCTTGAGGGCATTCGCCCGCGCGGCCGACGGTGCCTTCATGGCAGGTCCTCATCTTTCTCTGCAGCTCTCGCCGGGTTTGCAGACGGCCGCTCTTCGCCGCCTTGGAGCACGTCCAGGGACAGGTCGACGATCTGGTTCCAGTACTCGGCATGGCCCCCAGTCAGGCGTATTCCGCGTTCTGGAACGCCATTGGGTCGCCGTGCCGCTGTACGTCTGCGATTCGCCATGTCAGGACTCCTTGGGCGCTTGTTGGGCGGACTCGCCGAGGCGGCAACAGCGGGACAGTGATCGAGCCAATCCGAGCTCTTGCGAATGCAGGCACAGGTCTGACGTCACGATCGGCAGCCTGTATCGCTCAAGGGGCGATTGCGCCCGTTGTCCAAGTTGGTCGGCTAGGTGGAGGTCGCCTGCGCAGGTGATGATGTCTGCCTCAGGAGTGCGGTCCACGGACGTCGGGTTTTGCATCTCAGGGTAGAGGTCGGACCAGATCCAGAGTTTCATGCTTACAGCCCGATCAGTTCCTTCGGGGCCTAAGACGCGGTGTCGTCGGACATCTGAGCGCCCAACGACGAATGCCCGAGCGGCAGCCATTACGAGTCCTGCGAAACAGGACTCGCTGGTCGTCCAAGCTGGTACCAGCGGGATTCAGTCCTTCCTAAACCGAGCTGCGCCGACAGCATCCGAAGGCGGGATGTAACGATCTCCCGCTGGTTGCCCGGAAGTTTCGGATGGCCCGTAGCCAATCCTACGAGGCACGGAGTTGGACGAAACGCCAAACGCCAATTCTCCAAGATTGGGGCATCGCGCGTGGCACCATGTTCCGGACGCCTATGGATGCTGACGTGCCATAGATCGGCGACCAAGGCTTCCAGACGGCTGATTTCCGTACCGAAAGCCTCAAGATCGCGATCGATGTTTGGCTCAAAGCGCAGCATGGCCTTCTCTTTTCGCGTTGCCGACGGTGAATTGCCATCTCGCGGTCCGTCGCGTTTCATTTTCGAGGCGGCCGCGATCGGAATCCGAATCGCAATGACGTCACACGGAATCCCGAGCGGCTGCCTCATGGTTGGTTCACTTCGTATCTGATTCGAATCCTTATGTCCATCATCTGGTACATTTTGCTCCAATTGTTGACAACGTCGATTGTCGGCCGCTTCGTTCGCCGATGGAGTCCTTCTCTGAAACCATTCGATTGATGCGGGTTGCCCGGGCAATGCTCGAGTTGAGCCAGGATGAACTGGCTGAGCTCGCTGGCGTTGGCCGTCAAACGATTGTCAGGATCGAAGCCGGCGGAAAGGGAGTAGCATTCGACGTGGTTGACAAGGTTCGAACTGCCCTTGAGAAGGCTGGCGTTGTTTTCCTACCGTCTACGGCCGAGCATGGCCCCGGCGTGGCTCGCCGCAAGTCCGGCAATGTGACCTGACATTGACCGCAGTTGAGTGCTGAAGGGGCGGGGATATCGCGCCAACGCCACAACAGTCCGTAGCACGGGCTCCTCCCTCAAGCTGACGCACCGAAAGCCATGCCCTCATCCCTCTCACACCGACATCGGTGCAGGCGCGTCGATGATGTCCCTTCGGAAGCGGATACAGCAGAGCCCTGAGCGACCACGGCCAGACGCTTGGTGTATTCTGGGTCGACGAGGGGGAACCTTGCCCTCTCTCGCCGCCGGCGCCGTCATCGCGATACGGCCGCCGACTTCGTCATAGACTCCGGAACGGAGTTGCCGGGCATTGAGCCGCCGGCAATACGGGAGGGGTCGGACGGGCGAACGCAGGCATCGCCAGAGGCCCGCCCGGAAACGGCTGGGCATGATCGTCGGCTTCGTTCCGCTAACCGGGTAGCGGTCGGTCAATGCCAATAATCGTTCCCTGGCGTTCTAGGCGCTCCAGATGCCAGAGACGCGTCACGATCCAGGCAGGCGATTATGTGTTTGACAAACCCGGTTCGTAAAATTGTTCGGAACTGAACGCCGGTCCCGCCATTATGCAGATAGGCGGTCGTCGTCCCCCTTAGGCCGCCAGCATTTAAGCCCAAGCACAAGCCCGTCGTTCTCTCCCTGAGGCGGCGGGCTTTCCCTTCCGCAGGGGCCTCGGACCTCAGTCCGAGTTAATTGACTCGTGGCTGACTTTTTTTGGGTGTATCGTCTTCCGGTCGTCCGTTCCGGAACAGAGGCCAGGAATGTTAAGGCACGGTGTAGCGGAACCCGCCGAGATCGCAATCCTCTCAAAAGCCGTGAGCGATTATTGCGCAAAGCACAAGATCGCGCGCGTGGATGACCGCGAACAGATAGCGATGAAGGTAATGGACCTTTTCGGACAGGGCATAATTGACCCTGATCAACTATTGGTAGAGCTTGAAAAGGCAGACTAGCGGACCTGGCCTCGCTGGGTAGTCCGGTCCCGCGAATCCTGTGTCACTACGATAAGCGGGCCGGGCTATCTATGTTCCGCCGTGCGTGGAAAAGCTGCGGCGAAAGTGGCGGTAAAGGCGCGGCGGCAAACTATTCGCCTGGGCGCAGGTGGTGATCGTTGCGGCTGAAGTGGCGGTCATAGGCGATCCAGCCGAAGGCGCCAACGGCCACGATCAGCGGGAAAACGTACCAAAAGAAGACATCGAACGTCATGGCTGCAAGCTCCTGAGAACGCGTCTCGCTCTTACTGTGGGGCAATCGCGGCCAAAAGCCAAACGACAACGCTCGGGAAGCGCAACCAAATATCCTGCGAAGGCACCAGAGAGAATACTGCCCAAGCACGCACGCCGCCGATACCCGGTCAATGGAATCCGCCAGCAACTTGGTCCGATCGTTGGGGATCAGGCTTGCGGCGTTGCCCTGGCGGTCCCCGGCCGTCTTGATGGGCTTTGGCCCCCGCGCTGCCTTCCAATTGCCCGCGGTGGGCGAATCGTCGCCTGTGGGCTTGCCTAATAGGGCAGCAACGCCGCGCCTGGCGGCGCTGGTTTTTTCATTAGCTGGACGAATTGAGGTACCCCTGTCGAACGCGGCCAACTCCATCAGGTTGTTGCGGTCCACCTACTCGAAAGTTAACCGGCGCAAGCGCGGGGCCTTCGATGGAACCGCCTCTGACCCTGCTCTCAAAGCGCCTGCGGCGGGCTCGGGAGACCTGCATTCACCGTCGCGGCACACCACTCGCGATCTGCCACCAAGGTACGCGGGTGGGGGCGGCTACGGCACAATTTGGGTAGTGCGCCGCCCCCACCCGCTTGGGTCGCCGAACGCGATCGGCGGTCTCGAGTGAGCACAATTCGTATGTTTGCTGGGCAGCACGACTCCGTACGCGACCGCGCCTCGGTAAGTCTCGGTAACTACTTGTTCGCGCTTAAAAGAGCGGCAGATTCCTAATCTGTAGGTCACAGGTTCGATTCCTGTCGGGATCACCAATCTTTTCAAATGGTTGGCGAGAAGGTCGCCAACTTTTTCCAAGGTCTAGACGTCAAATTCTGCAGATCCTGTGGTTCCGGCATTGGTCAACGATGGCCACGCGACCGGAATCCGGCTTCGATTCCCACGTCGCAGCAAATGGCTCTGGAACATTGACGGGCTTACGAGCCCGGTCCAATTTCGCAGCGGATTCGATCCGGCCTTCCCAGAGCGGCTGGCCGAATAGCTCGGGGGAATATGAAAGGCTCCATATCGGCAAGCAGCAAAGCAACGCATTCGGGCAAGGCCCATGATGCGAACGTGGACCTGATCGCGGTGGTCGTGGCGGTGACGGATCAAGGACCGAGCGTTCTTACCGTCGGCCAGGCCAATGCCCTGCCCTCGGGGCCGTTCGAGCTCGGCCATCGCTCCCTCCAGTTCGGCCTGCGGACATGGGTGGAACAGCAGACCGGTCACCAGCTCGGCTATATCGAGCAGCTTTATACTTTCGCCGACCGCGACCGGACCGGCGAGCAGCGCCAGCAGCGGGTGATCTCGATCAGCTACCTTGCCCTGACGCGTGCGGAGCATGCCGCTGCCTCGGGTAAACGCGCTTGGCGGAGCTGGTACGACTATTTTCCTTGGGAAGACCACCGTTCCGGCGCCCCGCCGATGGTCTCGGACATACTGCAGTCGCGCCTGCTGGCCTGGGCGGATGAGGCTGGTCAGGATTCGTTGAGACGCGAGCGCCGACAGCGGGCAGCCATTGCCTTCGGCTTCGATGGCCGCGACTGGAACGAAGATCTCGTTCTGCAGCGTTACGAACTCCTCTACGAGGCAGGCCTGGTCGAAGAGGCGACGCGCGGATCGGAGCAAAGCGCATCCCTTCTGATACCCGGGACCTCGATGATAGCCGACCATCGCCGCATCCTGGCCACGGGGATCGCGCGGCTGCGTTCGAAGATCAAATACCGCCCTGTCGTGTTCGAGCTGATGCCGCCGGTTTTCACATTTCTCCAATTGCAACGCACCGTGGAAGCGCTCTCCGGAAGGCTGGTCCACAAACCGAACTTCCGGCGCCTCATCGAGCAACAGGACCTTGTCGAGGAGACGGGCGAGACGACCGCCGACACTGTCGGGCGGCCGGCGAAGCTCTTCCGCTTCCGCCATGCCGTTCTCGACGAGCGGGCTGTCGCAGGAACGAAATTACCACTATCGCGCGCTTGACAAGCCTTATTCTCATAATAAGAATATATCGAAATTATACTCATTTCGAGAATAATTGGAGCGCCGATGTCCGTTTCGCTGCCGACCGCCGCATCCCTCTACGATCGCGTCCAGCGGGTGATCCCGCCGATCGAATGGCCAGCCTTCACCGGCGACATCGACGCCATCCTGGCGCTGAAGGCCAAGCGCAACGCCGTGATCCTGGCGCACAACTTCCAAACGCCCGAGATCTTCCATTGCGTGGCCGACATCGTCGGTGACAGCCTGGCGCTCGCCCGCAAGGCGATGGCGGTCGATGCGGATATCATCGTGCTCGCCGGCGTGCATTTCATGGCCGAGACGGCGAAGCTCCTCAATCCCGGCAAGACCGTGCTCATTCCGGATCTCGGCGCCGGCTGTTCGCTGGCCGACTCGATCACCGCTTCTGATGTGCGGCTGATGCGGCAGCGCTATCCCGGCGTGCCGGTCGTGACCTATGTCAACACCTCCGCGGCCGTGAAGGCGGAATCCGACATCTGCTGCACCTCAGGCAATGCGCTGGCGGTGGTGGAGTCGCTCGGCGCATCGCGGGTGATCATGCTGCCCGACGAGTACCTGGCGAAGAACATCGCGGCGCAGACAGCGGTCGAGATCATCGCCTGGAAGGGACACTGCGAGGTGCATGAGCGCTTCAGCCCCGCTGACATCCGCGAGCTGCGCGAGGCGCATCCCGGCGTCACCGTGCTGGCCCACCCAGAGTGCCCGCCGGAGGTTGTCGCGGAGGCGGATTTCGCCGGCTCGACGGCGGCGATGTCGGACTATGTCGGACGGCACAAGCCGGCGCGCGTCGTGCTGATGACCGAATGCTCGATGAGCGACAACGTCGCCGTCGAGCATCCTGAGGTCGACTTCGTGCGGCCATGCAATCTCTGTCCGCACATGAAGCGCATCACGCTCGCCAACATCCGCGCGGCCCTCGAGGAGAGCCGCCACGTCGTGACGATCGATCCGGATGTCGCTGACCGCGCACGACAGGCCGTGGAGCGGATGCTCGCCATATGACCATGCACCACCTCCACGGCCGACCGGTCATCATCGGCGGCGGCATTGCGGGGCTGATGACGGCGCTTCATCTCGCCCCGGAACCGGTCGTCCTGATCTCCAAAACCTCACTTGGAGGCGAAACCTCCAGCGCGCTCGCCCAAGGTGGGATTGCTGCAAGCCTCGGCGGCGATGATTGCCCGGACCGGCATCTTGCCGACACGCTCGCAGCCGGCGACGGGCTTTGCGATGAGAAGTCGGTGAGGCGCATTGTCGAAGCGGCACCGCAAGCGATCGCGCATCTTGAGCGACTGGGCGTTCGATTCGACCAAGCGCCCGACGGCACGCTGCTGCTCGGGCTCGAAGCCGCGCATTCGCGCCGGCGGATCGTTCATGCCGGCGGCGACGCAACCGGGCGTGAGCTGATCCGCGCGCTCGTCGCCGTCGTGCGACGGACGCCTTCGATCACCATCCTCGAGGGCGTCGAGGTGCGACGCCTGCTCGTCGAGGACGACGAAATCGCCGGCGTGCTCGCCGTCGGAAACGGCGACGCGACGACGCTCTCGACAGGACGCGTGGTGCTTGCGACCGGCGGTATAGGCGGCCTGTTCGACCATACGACGAACCCGCTCGGCTCGTTCGGCCAGGGCCTGGCGCTTGCCGCGCGTGCCGGCGCGGAACTTGCGGATCTCGAATTCGTGCAGTTCCACCCGACCGCGCTCGACGGCCCTCGGCGCCCGATGCCATTGGTGAGCGAAGCGGTGCGCGGTGAAGGCGCAATTCTGGTCGACGAGCGCGGCCGGCGCTTCCTTGCCGATACACATGGAGGAGAGCTCGCGCCGCGCGATGTCGTGGCCCGGGCAGTGTGGCGTCAGTTCAGCGCCGGGCATCGCGTGTTCCTTGACGCGCGGCGGTGTCTCGGGCCGAGATTCGCCGAGCGCTTCCCGGCGATCACGCTGCTCTGCCGCGAAGCCGGCATCGATCCCGCCATGGAGCCGATTCCCGTGCGTCCGGCGGTCCATTACCACATGGGCGGCGTGGCCGTGGATGCCGAGGGCCGCAGCGCGCTTCGCGGCCTGTGGGCCTGTGGCGAGGTCGCCCGGACCGGGTTGCACGGCGCCAACCGGCTTGCCAGCAACTCGCTCATCGAAGCCGTCACGTCTGCTGCCTTCGTCGCGGCAAGCGTCGCCGCCGCGTCGCCAGGCACGCAAGGGCGGCTGAAGCCGGCAATCGTGCCGCCGCGACCGGACGCCTCGCGCATCCGCCCGATCGCCTCGCGCGCGCTCTGCATCGAGCGGGACGGCGAGACGCTGCGCGAGGCGGCAAGGACTCTGGCGCCCATTGCCGCCGGGCGCGATGCCGCGTCTGATCCCGCGCTGGTCGCGCTGATGATCACAATCGCCGCCCTTCGCCGCGAGGAAAGCCGGGGCTCGCACTTCCGGATCGATTTCCCCCGGCGCGATGTCCGGTCACGGTCGCTGCGGTTGCCCATGGACGAGACGCTCGAGGCGGCAGCGATCCTTTCCGACCCGGTGCCCGATCCTGTAGCGCTGCTCGACAGGAGGGCTTCACCATGAATCTGACGCCGCTGCCGCGTGTGATGGTCGAGCTGCTGGTGCGTGCCGCCCTGCTCGAGGATCTGGGCCGCGCCGGCGATCTTACCACCGACGCGATCGTTCCAGCGGATGCGACCGCAACGATGGCGCTCGCCGCACGACAGCCGGGCGTGATTGCCGGACTCGATGTCGCCGCCCTCGCCTTCGAACTGACCGATCCACGGGTCGAGACCACCGTGATCCATCCGGACGGCAGCGGCATCTCGGTCGGGGACGTCATAGCTTCGGTGCATGGACCTGCCCGCGCGCTGCTCACGGCCGAGCGGACGGCGCTGAATTTCCTGTGCCATCTGAGCGGCATCGCCACGCAAACCGCGACGATCGTCGACGCCGTGCGCGGTCACAAGGCCAAAATCGTGTGCACGCGAAAGACAACGCCCGGCCTGCGTGCCTTGGAGAAACACGCCGTGCGCGCAGGCGGTGGCGGCAATCATCGCTTCGGCCTCGACGACGCTATGCTCATCAAGGACAATCACATCGCGATTGCCGGCGATGTCCGCACGGCCATCGAGCGCGCTCGGGCAGCCGCAGGCCACATGGTGAAGATCGAGGTCGAGGTCGACACACTTGAACAGTTGGATGTCGCACTGGCGACGGGAGTAGACGCGGTGCTGCTGGACAACATGTCCGTGGAACAACTGACCCGTGCTGTGGCGATGGTCGGCAGCCGCGCGATCACCGAGGCATCCGGCAGGGTGACCGCGCAGACGGCACCTGCGATAGCGGCGACCGGCGTCGACCTGATTTCGGTCGGATGGATCACGCACAGCGCGCCCATCCTTGATATTGGGCTGGATTGCCAGTAGCGAAGCGTGTCTTTGAAGCCGCACGCCGCCCTTGAACAGAAACCGGCGCTCATAAGCCGGCATAAATGTCAGGTTGGCCAATAGAAGTTCTCGCTCACCGGAATTCGGTTGCGAATGGACATCCAAACGATGGAGATGGCATGAACGTCGACTTACAGGTGAATGCCGCCTTGGGCTCAACCTGCGGAGCTTCCACTCAATGGAACAGGGAAGCCGCCCAGGCGGTCTACGACCTGCCCTTCAACGACCTGCTGTTCCGGGCCCAGACGATCCATCGCGAGAATTTCGATCCCAACCGGGTGCAGCTGTCGCGCCTGCTCTCGATCAAGACCGGCGGCTGTCCTGAGGATTGCGGCTATTGCAGCCAGTCGTCGCATCACCAGTCCGGCCTCAAGGCCTCGAAGCTGATGGAGGTTCAGCGCGTCATCGACGAGGCCAGGAAGGCGCGCGACGCGGGCGCTACGCGCTATTGCATGGGAGCCGCATGGCGTAGTCCCAAGGAGCGCGACATGGAGGCGGTCGTCGCCATGGTCGAGGGCGTGAAGGCGCTCGGCATGGAAACCTGCATGACGCTCGGCATGCTCGACCTCGACCAGGCGCAGCGGCTGAAGCAAGCCGGCCTCGACTACTACAACCACAATATCGATACCTCCGAGCGCTACTACAGCGAGATCATCTCGACGCGGACCTTCGCCGACCGGCTGGACACGCTGGCCAACGTCCGCGACAGCGGCATCAAGGTCTGCTGCGGCGGCATCGTCGGCATGGGCGAGGAGAAGGCCGACCGCATCGACATGCTGGTGACTTTAGCCAACCTGCCGGAGCCGCCCGACAGCGTGCCGATCAACATGCTGATCCCGATCGAGGGCACGCCGCTCGGCGAGGCCGACCCCATCGAGCCGATCGAATTCGTGCGCACCATCGCGCTTGCCCGCATCATGATGCCGAAGTCGCATGTGCGGCTTTCGGCCGGGCGCACGGCGATGAGCGACGAGATGCAGGCGCTGTGCTTCTTCGCGGGCGCCAACTCCATCTTCGTCGGCGACACCTTGCTGACCGCCGATAACCCCGGAGAGGACAAGGACAGCGCGCTGTTCCGCCGGCTGGGCATCAAGCCGATGGAGCGCGAAGCCCAGTGAACGGGCGGGTGAACGGCCGAGCTATGCTCGACCGCTACGAGGCGAGCCTGCGCGGGCTGGCCCGCAAGAACCGGTTGCGGGCCCTGAGCGGCCGCGCCGGGCTCGATTTCGCCTCCAACGATTATCTCGGCCTGGCGCGCTCGAAGCGTATGGCAGAGGCGGTCGCCGCGGCACTCGCCGCCGGCACCCCCGTTGGGGCGACCGGTTCGCGGCTCCTGCGCGGTAACGACCCCGAACACGAGGTACTCGAAGCCAAGGCCGCCGGCTTCTTCGGCGCCGAGCGCGCGCTGTTCTTCGGCGGCGGCTATGTCGCCAATTTCGCGGTGCTCACGACCTTGCCCCAGAAGGGCGATCTGATCGTGCTGGACGAGCTCATCCATGCCAGCGCGCATGAGGGGGCGCGAGCCGGCCGCGCCGAAGTGACGGAAGCCGCGCACAACGATGCCGACGCCGTAGACGATGCGATCCAAACCTGGCGCGCGAGAGGTGGCACCGGCCGCGCGTGGATCGTGGTCGAGAGCCTCTACAGCATGGACGGCGACCGGGCTCCGCTTGGTGAATTGATCGAGATCGCGGACCGGCATGATGCATTCCTGTTCGTCGACGAGGCGCACGCTACCGGCGTCTATGGTCCCGACGGGCGCGGTCTCGCGCACGATCTCGAAGGCCGCGACAATGTCGTGGTGCTCCACACCTGCGGCAAGGCGCTGGGCGCGTCCGGCGCGCTGGTCACCGCGCCAGAATTGCTGTGCGACTATCTCGTCAACCGCTGCCGGCCCTTCATCTACGCCACCGCACCCTCGCCGCTGATGGCCGTCGCGGCGGCAACGGCCCTCGACATCGTCGCCGACGAACCGGATCGCCGTGAACGGCTGGCGGGGCTGGTCGCGCTCGCCTCCAAGAAGGCTGGAGAGTTGGGCCTGCCTGCGAGCGGTTCGCAGATCCTGCCGATCATCGTCGGCGACAATCGACGCGCCATGGCGCTGGCGGAGGCTTTGCAGTCGCGCGGCTTCGACGTGCGCGGCATCCGCCCGCCAACCGTGCCCGAGGGCACGGCAAGGCTCAGGATCTCGCTGACGCTGAATGTCGCCGAGGACGACGTCTCGGCGCTGTTCGATGCGCTTGCCGAGGAATGGGAGCGCACGCGATGACGGCACGCTTCATCGTGACCGGCACCGACACCGGCATCGGCAAGACCGTGTTTTCGGCCGGTCTCGCGGGCCTGCTCGACGGCTTCTATTGGAAGCCGGTTCAATCCGGCCTCGACGAGGAGACCGACAGCGAGGTCGTTGCCCGCCTCTCCGGCCTGCCGGCCGGGCGCGTCCTGCCGGAAGTGTATCGTCTGAAGATGCCCCTGTCGCCGCATCGGTCGGCCGAAATCGATGGCGTTGCGATCGAGGCGGCAAAGCTCTCGCTACCGGAGTTGCCGGGCCCGCTCATCATCGAAGGTGCCGGTGGGCTGATGGTGCCGCTCAATCGGCAGACGAGGTTCATCGATATCTTCCGGGATTGGCAACTGCCGCTCATTCTTTGCGCGCGCACGGCGCTCGGGACCATCAACCACACCCTGCTTTCGCTCGAGGCTCTGCGCGCCCGCTCGATACCTTTGCTCGGCGTCGCTTTCATCGGCGACGAGATGGCCGATACGCAGAGGACGATTGCCGAGATGGGCAAGGTGCGGGTGCTTGGTCGTCTGCCGCGTCTTGATCCGCTGGAGCCTGAGACGCTTGCCGCGGCCGTGCGGGCCTCGTTCAACGTCGCCGACTTCATGGAGGCCTCACCTTGAGCCGCTCCGCAGTCTGGCATCCCTTCACCCAACATGCCACCGAGCCGGTTCCACCGACGATCGCGCGCACAGAGGGCGCCTATGTCGAGACGCGCGAAGGCAGGCGCATCCTCGATGCGATCTCCTCCTGGTGGGTCATCACCCACGGCCACCGTCACCCGAAGATCCTGGAGGCGATCCGCGACGCGACCGAAACGCTCGACCAGGTAATCTTCGCCGGCCTTAGCCACGAACCGGCCGAGCAATTGGCCGCCGCACTGGTCGACATGACGCCGACGGGCCTCGACTGGGTCTTTTTCTCCGACAGCGGGTCCACCAGCGTCGAGGTGGCGCTGAAAATGGCGCTCGGCTTTCACCGCAACAACGGCACGCCGCGCTCGCGCATCGTCGTCATGGAGCACAGCTATCACGGCGACACCATCGGCACGATGAGTGTGGGCGCGCGCGGCATTTTCAACGCCGCTTACGAGCCCCTGCTGTTTGAGGTCGACACCATCCCCTTCCCCGCCGCGGGCCGGGAGCAGGAAACGCTCGACGCCTTCGAACGGCTCACGCGCGACAGTCAAGTTGCCGCCCTGATCGTCGAGCCGCTGGTGCTCGGCGCCGGCGGCATGTTGATGTATCCCGCCTGGGTACTCACCGAACTCAAGCGCATTGCCGAGCGCTCCGGAACACTGTTCATCGCCGACGAAGTGATGACCGGCTGGGGCCGCACCGGCACGATCTTCGCCTGCGATCAGGCAGCGATCGCACCCGACATATTGTGCACGTCCAAGGGGCTGACGGGCGGCTCGCTGCCGCTCGCGGCGACGCTTGCCACCGATGCGATCTTCCGCGCGCATTACTCCAAGGACCGGGCCAGGACCTTCTTTCATTCGAGTTCCTACACGGCAAACCCGATCGCCTGCGCGGCAGCGCTCGCAAATGTCGGCATCTGGCGTCACGAACCCGTGGCGGAACGGGTGGCCGCCCTGTCGCGGATGCAGGCGGAAAAGGTTACGCGGTTCAGCCAGGATCCGCGTTTCGAGAATGCGCGCACGGCCGGCACCATCGCCGCGCTCGACCTCAGAGTCGGCAATGCCGGCTATCTGGCCGAGGTCGGGCCGAGGCTGCGCGCCTTCTTCCTCGATCGCGGATTGCTCGTGAGACCGCTCGGCAACGTCATCTACGTGCTGCCGCCCTATTGCATCGCTTCGGACGAGTTGGATCGGCTCTACGCGGCAATAGACGAGGCGGCTGAACTAGCGAGCGACGTCAGATGAACCGCACGGCGCGCATTGTCGGCCTTGGCCATCACGTGCCGGCTCGAAAAGTCGGCAATGCCGAGATCGAGGCAAGCCTTGGGTTGGAGGACGGCTGGATCGAGGGCCGCACCGGTATCCGATCGCGTTTCTGGGCGGAGCCGGGCGACACGCTTTCCGCACTGGCGACGAAAGCGGGCGACATGGCGCTGCAAGCCGCCGGCATCGATCGCAAGGCCATCGGCCTGCTTCTGCTTGCCACGTCGACGCCTGACCATCTCCTGCCGCCGAGCGCGCCGCTGGTGGCGCACAGGCTTGGCCTTGAAAAGGCGGGCGGCGTCGACTTGGCAGGCGCCTGCGCGGGATTCATCTATGCGATGTCTTTCGCCGACGGCTTCGTGCGCCTGCACAACAAGCCGGCCATCGTCATTGCGGCCAACATATTGAGCCGTCGGATCAATCCGGCCGAGCGCGCCAGCGCCGTGCTGTTCGCCGATGCCGCGGGCGCGGTGGTGCTGGCCCCTTCCAGTGACCCCAGCCACGGCATCCTCGGCACCTCGCTCGCCTCGGACGGGTCCGCCTATGGCCTGATCCACATCCCGGCCGGCGGCAGCAGCCGTCCTTTCTCGGAGGAGATCGACATCGTCGACACCCGCATGACGATCACGAACGGCCGCGAAGTCTTCGCCAAGGCGGTGGAGATGATGAGCCGCTGCTCGACCGAGGCGCTGGCGGCAGCCGGCCTTTCGGCGCCGGACGTCGCCCGCTTCGTGCCGCACCAGGCCAATGCCCGCATCTTGAACGCGGTCGGCAAGTCGCTCGGCATCGAGGATGAGCGCATCGTCAAGACCATCGCCGATTATGGCAACTCGTCGGCCGCAACGATTCCCCTGTCGCTGTCGGTCGCCAACGGTGCCAAACCCCTTCGACCGGACGAGAAACTGCTGCTGGCGGCGGCGGGTGCTGGCCTGACAGGCGGGGCATTGGTGGTGGGCATTTAACTCGGCAGGTGATCAACGAGGTCAGGAAGCAGCCGTTTACGAGCCGATTTCGTCCTTCGAGCCGTTGCTGACCTTGGCGGTCTCGCCGGCCAGAGCAAGTATGCGGCGGGCGCTCTCTTCGTCGGTGATGAAGACGGTCGGCGCGATCAATTGCATGGCACCGACCAGCGCCTCGGTTTTCTCGTGCCCGCCCGACGTAAGTATGCGCAGGGGGGCGCGGCGCAGCCGATCGACCTCGACCGACATCACCCGGTCGTTGATAGGATGGTCGAGCAGCTCGCCCTGCCGATTGAAAAAATGAAAGAGGACGTCGCCGACAGCCCCGCGCGACAGCAGCGCCTCACGATCTTGCTCGTCGAGGAATCCGCCGCGGTAGAAGGTGGTGGCCGAGGCGATGCCGCCGATGGACACCAGAACGGCATCGAGCGTATCGGCCATCCGGAACACTTCCTGCAAGCCGCAGCGCTCGACCAGCGCCACCTTCGTCTCGACGCTGTCGACCACGGCCGGCGTTGGGATCAGGTAGCCGTCGCCCTGAAACACCTGGGCAAAGCGCCACGCGAACTCGGCCGGATTGAAGCGCCGGGCGACACCGACGCCCCCAAGCAGGGAGATCACTTGGAAGTCGGTCAGCGACTTGGCGGCAATGAATGGAAGCGTCGCGAACAGTGTTCGACCCCAGCCGACGCCGACGCGCATGCCGGACCGCATCGCTTCCGACAGGTAGGCGCCCGTGCGGGCAGCAATGCCTGCAGTCGGATCGGCATCGACGCTGGAGAGCGGAGCCACGAACGCCTGCTCGAGCCCGAAAACCCGCTCGAGCTCCCGCTCGAGCCGGACGATCTCTGAGAGTTCGCTCTCGATGGCGATCCTGACTTCGTTTCGGGAGCGCGCCTCGGCGAGCATCCGCACCACGGTGACACGGCCGACGCCGAGCACGTCGGCGATCTCGTTCTGCGTCATCTGCTCGATGAAATACATCCAGGCCGCGCGGATACGCAGTCGATCTGTCTTGCTTTCGCTGGCCGGCAAGCTGGTCTTCGCGGCATCGGCATCCGAGATGTTGCGCTGCGGCTTCCGTGGCAATGAAATCCCTCCCACCCGGCCGAATCTCGGCGATTCCAAGCACCGAGGCAATACGCACTATTGACCGGGTAATGCTGTTGGACACAATAGAGTGGTGTGACTCGCAGGTTGCGCTTACCGCAAGAAACGAAGGCTCCAGAACCATGTTGCGGGAAATCTCTGAAGAAGTCCGCGCGAACCTCAAGGATCGGCTGCGTGAGGTGCGCCGGGCAATCCGCCGTCACCGTCACGACAGCAATCCCGCCCAAGAGGCGGAAGCGGGCGCTCGTGCGCCTTTCCCGCTTGGCGAGATCGAGGGCTTGTTCGGCCACGCCGTGAGCGCCTTCGATGATGCCATGACGATGGCCGAAACGCTGGTGCCTCAGGAGTGGAAGGGCGGCCATCCGGGCAGCGCCACGCCTCGACCGCTCGGCGACTATTTCACCGCGCGAGACCCCATAGACGGCGAGCGTGCCTTCCGCCGTGACGTCTATGCGCTCACCCGCGCGGTGCTGGCCCGCCGCCAGATGGGTGACGTAGCCGTGCGCGAAGCGACGTTTGCGGCAGTCCATGCCGACATTCTGCGCGACCAGGCCCAGTCGTTCGCCCGCCTGGAGAGTGAAACCGTCCGTGCTGAACGCGTCGTGCTCGTCGCAGGGATTACCTCGAAGCTGATGGTCGAGCTGGTTCGCCATGACCCCTTGCGCTCCATCGCGGGCGCAAACACTCGCCTCGACAGCGAAACGGCCATAATCTGCCTGGCCCCGGTGGCGCTTGCCTGCGGGCTGGCGACCATGGATCCGGCCCCTGAGATCGACCTTTTGGAGACGGCTACTCTCGCCGTGGATGCCTGGCTCGACCGCATCGTGGCCGCGCTCGCCGAGAAGGATTCGCGCGGTGCGCTGACGGCGATCCTGGCGGCGCTGCTGGCGCATTTGCCCTAGGCGGCTCTCCCAGCCAGCTCTGCGATTACTTTCTTGGCGCGCGGAATTGAAGCCGGGCTCATGGACAACTCGGTGAGCCCCATTTCGACGAAGCGCGGGATAAGGTCCGGCCTGCCGGCCGCCTCGCCGCACATGCCGACCATGATCCCCGCCTCCACTCCCGCTCGCGCGGTCATCTCGATCGCGGCCATCACGGCGGGATTGGCGACATCGTTTAGAGCGGCGACGGTCGGATTCAGGCGATCGGCCGCCATCACGTACTGGGTGAGATCGTTAGTGCCGATGGAGAAGAACGCGACTTCCTTCGCCAGCGCCGGCGCGACAAGCACCGCGGCCGGGGTCTCTATCATGACGCCCAGGTCGAAGCGCGCGTAGGGAACGCCGTCGAGGTCGAGCTCGGCCGCGCATTCGTCGATGAGCGTCTTCGTTCGCCGCACCTCTTCGATATCCGAGACCATGGGCAGCATGACCTTGACGTTGCCGTGGACGGCAGCGCGCAGGAGCGCCTTGAGCTGCGGCTTGAAGACATGAGGTCGGTCGAGGCACATGCGTATGCCGCGCCAGCCCAGGAACGGGTTCTCTTCCTCCGGAAAATCGATCCCCGTGATAGGCTTGTCGCCGCCGATGTCGAGTGTGCGCACGATCACCGGGTAGGGGGCGAAAGCCTTGGCGAGCGCGGCGTAGGTCTCGGCCTGCATATCCTCGGAAGGAAGGTGCATGTGGCGCATGAACAGCAGCTCAGTGCGGAACAGGCCAACCCCCATGGCGCCAGCTGCCTTGGCGGCTTCGATCTCCTCCAGGGATCCGAGATTGGCAGCCACTTCGATGACAGTGCCGTCAGCCCGCTTCGGGGTGAAAGACCGGAAGCCCGCGAGGGCCTCGCGCTCCTTCTCCGCCGCTGACATGCGCTGTTCGAATTGGGCGCGGATGCGCTGGTCAGGATCGGCGAAAATCCGCCCGGCATGACCATCGACCGCGATCTCCCAGGCATCCTTCAAAGCCGCAACCTGATCGCCGAGACCCAAAACGGCCGGTATGCCGTGCGAGCGCGCGATAATGGCGACATGCGACGTGGCGCCTCCCCTTCCGCAGACAACAGCGCCAATGCGCTTTAGCGGCGCGCGCGCGAGGTCCCACGCGCCAATGTCCTCGGCGACCAGCACGGCTCCTTCCTGGATAGAAGCCAGGTCGACCTGGTCCTGGCCGAACAGGGCGAGACAGATTTGGCGTCCGACGGCCTCCACGTCGTCGGCCCGGGCATTGAGATATGCGTCGTCGACATTGCCGAATTCGGCAGCTGTTTTCGCCGCGGCAGCCACAACTGCCGAAACCGCGTCGAAACCAGCGCGGATGGAAGCTTCAATGTCGTCGACCAGACTCTCGTCGGCCGCGATGTCACGCAGGGCAGCGATAATGCCCCTGTCGCCGCCGGCAAGCCCCTGGTCGGCCAGCGCAGCATCCATGCGTGCCTGCACGGCGGTGATCGCCGCCCGCAGACGCTCGATCTCGGGTTCGATCTGATGCGGCAAAAGGCTTTGCGCGCTCGGGACGATCTGCGGCGGGAAATGCGCGAATACGGGACCGAGATGAACGCCCTCGCTCGCAGCCACGCCGCGCAGCCCCTCGCCTTCCGTTGCGGCGTCCGGCGTCGGTTCTGCCGGAGGTACGGCTTCGGGTTGAGGCGGCGCAGCGGCGTCAGATTGAGCACCGCTCTCCTCCAGGCCCGCGCGCGGATTTTCCAGATAGCCGATGAGCGCCTCGACCGCCTCGATCGCGTCCGCTCCGTCAGCCCTGACCGTCACCTCGTCGTTCTCCTTGACTGCCAGGAGCATCAATTTGACGGAGCTCTTTGCGCTGACGGTCTTGCCGCCCTTCACGATCTCGACCTCGGACTCGAAGCTCTTCGCGAGCTTGACGAACCGTGTCGCCGGACGGGCATGCAGGCCTTCGTGCACTCTGACGATCGTCGAGCGTTCCATCTTCTTACCTTATCAGATCAGCCGTACAGTTCGCCGGAAGGCCGCTCTTAAGCGGCGATGATGATCCAGGCGTCCGTCTTCAGCGCCGCGACCAATGCTTCGCCGTCGACCTCGCTTGCGCAGATCTCGCCGGGACGTTCAGCTTCCCCGGCTCCATTGAACGAGATCACCACGTGGCCGATCTCGCGAACCTTCGCCCAGGCGCTTTCACCGACGGCGGTGACTTGGGCCTTCACCGGGCCGACGGTGATCGACGCGCCGACCCGTGGCGCATCGATGCTGGGGCCTTGGACGGTCTTGTGCAAAACCGAGACCTCGGCCAGCTCTGGCGGCGAGCCATCCGCGAACAGGATGACGACGCCCCCCTCCGCGAGGTCCGCCACTTCGGGTCCTACTGCGGTTACCCGCGTTTCCAACAGAACCATGATGCGGCGAACCTCCTTGTTGTTGTTATCAAAGCACGAACAGGCTGAAGACCCAGGCGATCAGCACGGACACGGGGCCCATGATCTGACGGCTGATGAGCACGGCCGGCACGCCGATCTCGATGGTCTTGGGCTTGGCCTCTCCAAGCGCCAGGCCGACAGGCACGAAATCGCAACCGACCTGGGTGTTGTAGGCGAAGAGTGCGGGAAGGGCCATCGCGGGCGCGATGGTGCCATTGGCAATTTGCGGACCGATGATGGCCACGCCGATCACCTGCGCAATGACCGCGCCCGGCCCGAGGATGGGCGACAGGAACGGCAGGCCGCAGATGGCCGAGATGACGATCAGGCCGACGATGTTGTTGGCCAGCGGGCCCATGGGTTGCGCGAGAACGTCGCCGATGCCGGTATAGAGGATGAGGCCGATCAGCATGGTCACGAAGGCCATGAACGGCAGGACGTTGCGAACGACCTGGTCGATGGTGCGACGGCCGGCGTTGAAGAAGATGCCGACAACCCGACCCATGACGCGGCCGATCGCACTGATGAGGCCGACCAGCCCGCCGCCTTCAGCCGCAGGTGCCGCCGCAGCGGCTTTGACCGCTGCCGAATCCGTAGGTCTTGTATTCATTGCTGCCGCCCCTCCGGCTTTTGTTGTTGGCTCCGAGCCGTCGGCCATAACGACGTTGGCCGGCTTGACGCCCGAGACATAGATGTCTTCCGTGATGAATTGAGCCAGCGGGCCAGCTTGGCCGACCGGTGTCAGGTTGACTGTCGGTATCCGTTTGCGCGGGTAGACGCCGCAGCGGGCAGTGCCGCCGCAGTCGACGACGACCACGGCCATTTCGCCTTCGATCGGAGGCGACTTGAAGCCATCGACGGCTTCGGCCCCGGTCATTTCGGCGATCAGCGCCGCCACCGGATGGATGCCTCCGCCCGTGACGGAGACGACCTTGCTGCGCTGGTCGGTGGGCTCGATGACCAGCGGGCCGCCCCAGCCACCGGGGCCCTTGGAGATCTTTACGGGCTTGTATGCCATGACTCGTGCTCCCCGCCTGCTCAGAGTTCCACGCCCTGGCGGCGTGCCATCAAGGCGGTGATGCGTTCGGTCAGGATGCCCTTGAACAAGATGACGATGAGGCCGACGATCGCGTACCAGATGGCCACCTTGATGTGGTATCCGGCGACGACTGCACCCTTCTTTTCAAGCTCCAGCAAAGCCACGAGCACGCCGCCCCAGACGAAGTATTCGCCGGGGTTGATGTGCGGGAACAGGCCGAGCGGCGGGTGCACATACGACACTGCCGAATCGTAGAAGGCTGGCTTGTGCTTCTCCTCCAGGAACGAGCCGAAGGTGTAGGCCATCGGGTTGGTGAGGAAGAAGACCGACAGAAGCGGCAGCACGGTGTAGCGGGTCAGCGACCACTTTCCGGCGCCGCGGGCGACGCCATGGACGCGCTCCTCGCCGACCAGCTCGGTCACGGCATAGAAAGCAGTCATCAGGACGACCAGCGTCGGGATGATTCCGGTGACGAAGCCGGCGAAGACCTCGCCGCCCTTCTGGAAGATGCCGATGAAGTACTTACCGGCGGCGGTAAGCCAGCCGAGCTGCTCTTCCTTTGGCACCTCCTTCAGCTTCTCCCTGAACTGATCGACGGTCATCGGGGCGTTGTCAGCCACCTGGACCACATAGTGGTCGACGGCGTGCTGTCCTGCCTGGAAGCCATGGAATACAGCATCCGAAGCCGTTACGCCTGCCATGTGCAGGTGCTGGGCGGCCATGTCGGCATGCTGCGCCAACAATGAAAGTATGGACATTTCTCCTCCTTGCACGCTCGACCTGAGTCCCAGCCGGCGAGCGGCGTTGCTTTTATGCGCTGGCGGCGCTCAAGCCGGACAAGCCCGGCTGCCTCCCTGGCTCGGACCGGGTACGGTCGATCTGTTCGATCGCTCGCTTCACGGCCTCGGCCACACCGGGTTCCCCCTCTCCCAAGATCAAAGGATTGGACCGGAGCTGATCGAGGGTTTTTCCCTCGGATGGTTCGTGTCTCTTGAATTTCGTGAACACCGAACGGCCGTTCATGATGATCAGCCGGCGCACGATCAGGTCAGGCGTGACCACGATCAGCACGATGGTGCCTTTGGACAGCCGACCCCTGGTGTTGCCGGCGCCGACGAACCCGTCATTGTATTTGTCGGTGATGCCGCGGAGCACGTCGGAGTAATGGCGCATTTGCAGCCACACGCCCAACGACTGAAGAGCCCAGACGAGCCCGAGCAGCAGCAATCCCCATTGCCAGATCGCCATTTGGGCCTCCTCCCCAACCAGCCGGCAAACTGCCGGCCGACATGCGATTTGTATCCGAGTTAGAGAACATTTGTTTTCTTCGCTGTCAATATGTATAATTTTTGCGGGTGCGGAAACGGACGCCGCTGTTTTTGGATAGGTGCCGCGCTATGGTAGCCTAGCCGAGGGACCTGGAGGGCTAACACACGGTGGAACGCGCAATGGATTTACGGCTGAAGGACGAACTGGCGACGATTCCGGATCTCGGTCACCGATTGCGGCAGCTTCGCTGGTTCCGCGCGGCGTTTCTCGCCACTTCCAAGTCGGTGACGGCCGCATACGGGGTCAAATTCCAGGTCGACGACGCCAAGCTGGCAAGGGCGTTTCTCGACTGGGCCGAGATAATGGACAAACAAAAGGGCCTGGCCACGATCGACCGGGCGGATTTCATCATCTTCGCCGCAGGCCTGGCGCTGCGCGAACTGATTCGCCAGAACCCGGTCAAGGCTCCGCTCCCGGAGACGCGCCCCGAACTGCCGACTGCGGACGCTTCGATGGCGGAGATTGTGCGCTTCTGGCCCGAGGGGTTCCTTTATACGAACTTCTGTGTGGCGGCGATCTCGGCGGTATACGAGCAGGAATTCGGCAAGGCGCCCACCATCGATGCCTCTGCCGACGATCTGCGCACCTGGTGGTCGTATCGCGAGAACGCCACCGAGGTGCCCGCCTATGCAGTGGCCTTTCTCGACCGCTTTCTCGGCGGCGAGCCGAACTGGGTGTTCCCCGACAACGCGTACGCGCGACAGGCGATGCGGCTTGCGCTGGACGCAGCGGAAAGACAGGACATCGCCAAGTCGTAGCGATATTTGGAAATGAAGGAATTGCCGGCGTGACCGACACGGGACTGATCATATTCGACTGCGACGGCGTTCTTGTCGACAGCGAGCCGCTGGCCGCGAAGGCCTATGAACGCGTCTATGAGAAGCACGGCATGCCCGGCGTGCACGACGGCATCATCGCGCAGTGCATCGGCATGAAGCAGGCCGACATCATCGCGAAGATACGGGACCTGACGGGACACCAGTTTCCCCACCACGCCCATGACGACATCTGGGCCGAGACCAAGGCGCTGTTTAGCGAAGCGCTGCTGCCGACCCGCGAGCTTGCGTCCTTCCTGGAGCGGCTGACGCTGCCGCGCTGCGTGGCCTCCTCGTCATCGATCGAGCGCATCCGCCACAGCCTTGCGGTGACAGGCCTGGACCGGTTCTTCGGCGAGGCCATCTTCTCCTCATCGATGGTCAAGCGCGGCAAGCCCGCTCCGGACATTTTCCTCTACGCGGCCGAGAGGATGGGCGTAGAGCCATCCAGGTGCGTGGTGATCGAGGATTCGCACTTCGGCGTCGAAGGCGCCGTGGCAGCCGGGATGACCGCAATCGGGTACACAGGCGGTAGCCACAGCTATCCCGAGCACGCGCAGCGTCTGGTTTCCCACGGGGCGGCGATCGCCTGCGCAACCTGGCAGGAAATCGGCGAGCATCTAGGCGGGATCGTCATGGCAGCCTAGCTGCTCAGGTACGGATGAGGGCGGTCAGCCGCCTGTCTTGCAGGGCGGCGAGCGTAGCTGCGGCCGCCTCCCGAAGGCGAGGGCCCGCTAGACCAGCATGCCCATCGGATTTTCGATCATGCGCTTGAAGGCGCCGAGCAGTTCGGCGCCGAGCGCGCCGTCGACCGCACGGTGATCGGTCGACAGCGTCACCGACATCACGGTGGCGATCTTGATCTCGCCTTGTCTCACCACCGCGCGCTCCTCACCCGCGCCGACCGCAAGGATCGTCGCGTGCGGCGGGTTGATGACGGCGGCAAAATCCTTGACGCCGAACATGCCGAGATTGGACACGGCCGTGGTGCCGCCCTGGTATTCCTCGGGCTTCAGCTTGCGGCTGCGGGCGCGGGTCGCCAGGTCCTTCATCTCGTTGGAGATGGTGGACAGCGTCTTTTCGTCGGCGCGGCGGATGATCGGCGTGATCAGGCCGCCGGGGATCGACACGGCAACGCCGACATCGGCATGCTTGTGCCTGACCATGGCGCTGTCGGTCCAGGAGGCGTTGGCGTCCGGCACCGCCATCAGCGCCACGGCAAAAGCCTTGATCACCATGTCGTTGACCGAGAGCTTGTAGGCGGGAACCTCGCCCTTCTCGGTCTTCTTCACCGGCGCTGCAGCATTGAGCTGCGTGCGCAGTGCGAGCAGCGCATCGAGCTCGCAATCGAGCGTCAGATAGAAATGCGGGATGGTGCTCTTGGCCTCGACCAGGCGGCGCGCGATGGTCTTGCGCATGTTGTCGTGCGGGACGAGCTCGTAGGAGCCTTCGGCGAACAGTTTCAGCACCTGGTCGTCCGACATCGGCTTGGCAGCCGGCGCGGCCGCTGGTGCCTCGGCTGGCGCCTTGGCGGCGGGTGCGGCCTTGGCGCCGCCGGAAGCGATCGCCGCCTCGACATCCACCTTCACCACGCGTCCGCGCGGTCCGGACCCTGCCACAGCGGAAAGGTCGATGCGATTCTCCCGTGCGATACGACGGGCCAGCGGCGTAGCGCGAATCTGGCCATCCGCATGCCGGGAAGGCTCGGCCTGGCCGCTGGGGAGAGCTGCATCGGACGAGCCGGCCGGCTCGGTTTGCCCGGCCGCAGGCGTCGCCCCGGATGCTGAGGAAGGTTCCGCGGTTAGCGAGCCGCCCGACGTCCGCGTCGGCATCGCCTCTTCACCCTCGGCATAGATCCACGCCACCGGCGCCCCAACGGCGATGTCGATGCCTTCCTTGCCGGTGATTTCACGAATGATGCCGCTGGCCGGCGCGTCGATCTCCATCGCCGCCTTGTCGGTCTCGATCTCGAACAGCACGTCGCCTTGCTTGACCGAGGTGCCCTCCTCGACGAACCAACGCGAGATCTTGCCGGTCGCCATGTCCATGTCGACCTTGGGGAGAATGACCTCGACCGGCATCAACTGCGCCCTTTCACCAGGTCGCGGGCGGCCGCCACGATGTCGGGGACCTGCGGCACTGTGGCCTTCTCCAGCTCGGGATTATACGGAATGGGCGTCTCGGCTCCGCCAAGCCGCACGATCGGTGCGTCGAGAAAGTCGAACGCTTCGCTCTCGGCGACCATTGCCGAAACCTCGGCGCCGATGCCCAGCGTTTTCACCGCCTCGTAGACACACAGAAGGCGCGAGGTCTTCTTCACGCTGTCGATGATCGTAGCCTTATCCATCGGCCGCACCGTGCGGAGATCCACCACCTCCACATCGATGCCCTCGCCTTGCAGAGCGGCAGCCGCTTCGAGCGCCTTGTGGACCATGATGGAAGTGGCGACGATGGTAAGGTCACGCCCTTCGCGGCGCACTTCGGCCTTGCCGATCGGGACGGTGTAGTGGCCCTCCGGCACCGGGCCCTTCATTTTGTAAAGCAGCTTGTGCTCGAAGATCATTACCGGGTCGGGATCGGCGATGGCCGCCAGGAGCATACCCTTGGCATCGTACGGTGTGGCGGGCTGGATCACCTTGAGCCCAGGCACATGGCCGAGCCAGGCCTCCAGGCTCTGGCTGTGCTGTGCAGCTGCGCCGGTGCCTGACCCGGCCGGGAAGCGCATCACCACAGGCACCGACACCTCGCCGCCAAGCATGTAGCGCATCTTGGCGGCCTGGTTGACGATCTGCTCCATGGCCAGCGTCGCGAAGTCGGAGAACTGGAATTCGAAGATCGGCAGCAGGCCGGTCATCGCGGCTCCGACAGCGACGCCCGCGCCACCCAGTTCGGAGATCGGCGTGTCCATCACGCGATCGGGACCGAAACGCTCGACCAGGTCGCCGGTGACCTGGAAGGCGCCGCCGTAAACGCCAATGTCTTCGCCCATCAGGAAAACGCGCTCGTCGGCCTCCATGGCCAGCGCCATCGCCTCCTGAATCGCCTGGGCGTAACTCAGCTCGCGAACGGACGCGTCCATTACGCGGCCTCCGTGTAGACGTACCGCTCGCGGTCGGCCACGTCAGGCATCGGACTTTCCTTCGCGAACTCGATGCCATCGGCGATCTCTTTCCTGACCGCTTCGCGCACGGCTTCGATGCCCGCCTTGTCGATGATGCCGAACTCGACGAGCTCGGCCTCGAACAACGCGATCGGATCGCGGTTGGTCATCCAGTCCTCGATCTCTTCCTTGGTGCGATAGCGGTTGCGATCGCTCTTGGAATGGCCGCGGTAGCGATAGGTCTTGGACTCGATAAGGGTCGGCCCTTCGCCCCGCCGGGCGCGCGCGAGGGCAGCTTGGGAGGCCTCGGCCACGGCCGAGAAATTGTTGCCGTCAACGACGACGCCCGGCATCCCGTATGCGGCAGCGCGGTCGGCGATGCTTTTCACGGCCGTCGAGCGCTCGATCGACGTCGACATGCCGTAGCCATTGTTCTCGCACACGAAGACAACGGGCAGCGACCAGATGGACGCCATGTTCAGCGCTTCGTGGAAAGCGCCCTCGTTGTTGGCTCCGTCACCGAAGAAGGAGACGACCACCTTCCCGGTCTTCAGCTTCTTGGCCGAAAGCGCAGCCCCTACCGCGATCGGGATGCCGCCCGCGACGATGCCGTTGGCGCCGAGATTGCCCTTGGCGACGTCTGCGATGTGCATCGAGCCGCCCCGGCCTTTGCAGTAGCCGGTGGTCTTGCCGAAAAACTCGGCGAACATCCGCTTCACGTCGGCACCCTTGGCGATGCAGTGGCCATGCCCGCGATGGGTCGAGGTGATCTGGTCGTCCTCGGTCAGCGGCATGCAGATGCCGACGGCGCTCGCCTCCTGGCCGATCGAGAGGTGCATCGTGCCATGGATCAGGCCTCGCATGTAGGCGTCTTCCGCCCCCTCCTCAAAGCGGCGGATCAGGTACATCTTGCGCAGGGCTTCCTTTAGCTCCGCCGCGGAATATTGACGGTACGCGAAGGGCAGGTTCGTCTGCTGCTGGGCGACGACCGATTTTCCGGCAGTGGCCATGGCTCACTCTCCGTAAACCAGCTTGTCCTGACGTGCCCGCAGCTCGGCGATCTTCGAGCCTGGCGCCACGGCGGCGTTGGCATAGGTAATCAGTTCACCCTTCTTGATCGGCGCAGTGACCGAGCCGCCCTGCAGCAGGCCGCAAGGGATGGCCTTGGCTGAACGGGCTTCCGGCGCGGTCATAATCCAGGCGCGGTAGCAGTACTCGCCGATCGCATCGAGCTTGTCGCCAGGCTTCAGTTCTTTCTTCGCGACGGCGCAGACCTCTGCGACCGGCTTCGACAGCGGCACCATGTCGGCCTTGCCGTAAAGCACGACTCGGGCGCAAGTGAGCGGCACTTCAAGGGAGGTGAGATGGTAGGGGCGATGGAAGGTGAAGTACGGCCCGTGGCCCATCTTCAGATCCTCCATGCGTTCCGAGACGCGCGGATGCGACATGTCGGCGATCACGAAGACCCCCGGGGCGACTCCCTTGCCGATCGAGTAATCGACGACGCCGACCTTTGAGAGTACGCCGCCGTCCTTTTGCGGCACCAGGGTCTTCGACAACTCCCCGAGCGTCGCGGAAGGACCATGCATGCCCGGCTTGTCGGGAACCAGCCCGGTGGCATTGGCGATCGCCGCCATCTCGACCATGGTCTTGGAGCCGTCGACGAACTCGACCAGCATGCGGACGTTCATGTTGCGTCGCCGCGCTTCCTCCTCGTAGTCGGGCGGGACGGCATCGACGTTGAGCGGATTGTTCTTGCCCTTGCCTGCGGCAACGATGGGGTGACCCATGGCCGAGACAAACTCGATCAGCTCCATGCAGGAGGATGGCTCGTCGCCGGCGCCGAGCGAATAAATGACGCCAAGTCTCTCGGCCTCGCTCTTGAGATAGGCGCCGATGGTGACATCGGCCTCGACATTCATCATGACGAGATGCTTGCCATGCTCCATCGCGCGCAGCCCGATCTCCGCGCCGACCGCGGGTACACCCGTGGCATCGATCACCACGTCGATCAGGTCGCTGCCGATGACAAGGCCGGCATCGTTGGTGACGGCTACCTTGCCGGCTTCCATGGTTTCGGTCATCGCCGAGGCCGTCGAGACCTCCCTGGCGTGTCCCTCTTCCTGGAAAGCGATGTCCACCGCTTTCAGGGCGTTCGGAATCCTCAGCTCCGAAATGGCACCGATCTCGATGCCGTCCATATGAGCTACACGGGTGACGATATCGGTGCCCATTTCGCCGGAGCCGATCAGGCCGATGCGAATTGGCTTGCCTGACGCCTGCCGCTCCTTCAAATCGCGAGCGAGCCCGATGGGGGCCACATTGATACTCATCGAAGACTCCTCCCTTTGCGTCTTCGTCATCACTAGTGAACATCTGTCTTTCAATCAAGCGTTATGTTCAAAATCTCGCGCAAATTCGGCGCTACGCCTCCTACGGCCTGATCGGTGTCGGTCGTAGCGGGGCGTGACGGTTGCCCGTGCGATTCCAAGCCGGCAGGGGTCAACACCGACCGGAGCATCGGATGATCGATGAAAAGCTGGGATATCCAGTCGCGGAATGGGCGATCAGCCCGGGCTGCCCGCCGCCGGATTGGTGATGATCGCCGCACGGAAGCGGGCGACGAAATCGTCGAGCGCGGGCCGCTCGGCATCCGAGATCGCCCAGTAGGAGAAGGCGCCGTCGGTCCAGTGGACCAGCAGGAAGCCGCCGGCCGAGAGATCGTCCGCCACAGGCACCGACTTGGCTTCGTTCTGCCGCGGCGCCGCCACCAGGGTGATCAGATGCTCGTGATGGCGGTAGACCAGCGCCGGCATCGGCTTGTCGCCGACGACCTCGACGCGCCCGCCAAGCAGCGCGTAGCCGTCCTTGGCCATGTCGGGCGCCGGCGGCGACACGCCGATCCGGCCGTCGAGCCACGGCTTCACCGTATGCCGGTCGGACGAGACGATGTCGACGGGGGTTGCCGCGAGCAGGCTGCGGCGATGGCCGTTGGCGACGGCGACCGCAAAGCTGTCGGGCGCATTCTCCACCATCAGCCACTGCGTCGCGCCGCTGGCGAGAAAAGCCGCGAGCACGATCGAGGCCGCCATCTGGCGCCAGTCGAACGAGCTGAAGCGGCGTGCCGAGATCCGCGCCGTCGGCCGCAACTCGATCACCTCGCGCTGCGGCTGAGGTTGGGCCGAAGGCTGAGATTGGGCCGAAGGCTGGGGCTCCCCCTTCGTGCCTTCGGCTCGTGCTGCCGCGGTCTCCTCAGCGCGGCCTGCACCCGCGATGGCCGCAATGCGCGCCAGGAAGTCGTCGCTGACGATAGGCCGCGGCACGCCGGCGAGAGCCGTGCGCAACGCGAGGATGCGCTGATGTTCGGCGGCAAGCTCGGGGTCAGCTGCGATGCGCCGTTCGACGGCAAGTGCGGTCGCGGCATCGAGCTCTCCGTCTACAAGGGCATGGATCATCAGCTTCATATCCTGCGGGTCTTGCGGCAATCCGTCCTCAACCGGGCTCATGGTGCCCTCCAAGTTCCGTCATCAGCAGGCTGCGGGCCCGCGCCAGCCGCGACATCACCGTGCCTTGCGGCACGCCAAGCATGGCGGCGATCTCGCGATAGCTGAGGCCGTTTATGTCGCGTAGCACCAGCGTTTCGCGAAACGCCTCCGGCAGCCTCGCGATCGCCGCCTCGACCGCCGCCGAATTCGCCTTGGCGATCAGCGCCGCCTCCGGGCTGTCTGAGCTATCCGGCGGCGGCGACACGTCGTCGAGATCGGCGAGATCGCCGACGGCGACCACGTTGCGCGGACGGTTGCGCGCCATCCAGGTATAGGAGGCGTTGCGCACGATGGTAAGCAGCCAGGCGCGAGCATTGCCGCCGGCAAAGCCGGCAATGCCCGCATGCGCCTTGAGACAAGCTTCTTGAACAACATCCTCGGCATCGGCGGCATTGCCAGTCAGCCAGCGGGCAAGCGACAGCGCGTCGCCAAGATGCGGCAGCACCACCTCGGCAAAACGCGCGGCCAGCATTTTCTCGCTCAACACCGTTCCACCGTCAGGCGCTCCGGCCGGGGCTCTGCGGCCACCTTCAACGGGTGGCGGCGGTCTGTCCCTGCTCGTGCGGGTGAAGATCGCTGCAGGCGAATTCGCCTGCTTTGGTGGAGGTGAAGGCATAGGTGTCACCGGAGTCAAGCGCCTCGCAACGGAGCGGCGCATCGCTGTGTCAGGCCCGGTCGCAGGACGGCGAGGCCAAAAGCACTTTGGTCCAGCTCAGCCGCTCCAGGGGCCAGCGGCGGCCTATGCCCTCGCCCCGCCTCCCGGCGTTCGCATTGTCACCATAGGTCATCTCGGTCTCCTGCAACGCCGTCAACGGCGCATGCCTGGAAGACCGGCGGAACCGTCGGTTTATTCCCAAACGATCGCTGGTTTCGATCACGCTGACGTGATCGACGGTCGCCGGGGCCTTGCCAAGAGGAACTCCGGAACGGCCAGGCGCCGTCCGTCCGGCTTAGTCAGCGAGGCAGCGATCAGACGCGTTGGCCGGTCTTGGCGTCGAACAGATGCGCTGAGGCGCGGTCGATTTCGATCCGCACGCCCTCGCCTCGCTTCAAGGCAAGCCGCTCGCGGAAAAGGCAGGAGATCACCTCCCCGCCGCAGTCGACGGTGGCGAAGATCTCCGAGCCGGTCGCCTCCAGAAGCGTGACCGTGCCGGCAAGGCCCTGGCCGGTCGCCCGGATGTGCTCGGGACGAATGCCGTAGACCAGTTCCCTTCCCGCGGCCTCGGCCGGCTGGATGCCTTCCGGCAGCGGCAGCGTCAGCCCGCCGGCACTGCGGAAGATGCCCTCCTCGATGTGGCCGTGGATGAAGTTCATGGCGGGCGAGCCGATGAAGCCGGCAACGAACAGATTGGCCGGGCGGTCGTAGAGATCGAGCGGCGCACCGATCTGCTCGACAAGGCCGTCATGCAGGACGACGATCTTGTCGGCCATGGTCATGGCCTCGATCTGGTCATGCGTGACATAAATGGTGGTGGTGCCGAGCCGCTGATGCAGCGCCTTGATCTCGCCGCGCATCTGGACGCGCAATTTCGCGTCCAGATTGGAGAGCGGCTCGTCGAACAGGAACACCTGCGGATCGCGCACGATGGCGCGGCCCATGGCGACGCGCTGGCGCTGACCGCCAGAGAGCTGGCGCGGATAGCGGTCGAGCAGCTTTTCGAGGCCGAGAATGCTTGCTGCCCGCTTGACCCGGCTTGCGGTGTCGGCGGCATCGGCCTTCTTGATCTTGAGCGCGAACCCCATATTGTCGGCCACCGTCATATGCGGGTAGAGCGCGTAGTTCTGGAACACCATGGCGATGTTGCGGTCGCGCGCCCTCAGATTGTTGACGACGCGCTCGCCGATCGCGATCTTGCCGGCCGAGATCGTTTCGAGCCCCGCAATCATGCGCAGCAGCGTCGACTTCCCGCAGCCCGACGGCCCGACGAGGATGACGAACTCGCCATCCGCGATATCGACGCTGACATCATGGATGATCTTGGCGTTCCCGAAAGCCTTCTGCACATTGTTGATGGTTACCGATGCCATTGCGTCTCTCCAAAAAGAATGAGGGCGGATCAGGCGCTCAGCCGCCCTTGACGGCGCCTGCGGTCAGCCCGGCGACGATCTGCCGTTGCGCGAACATGGTCAGCACCAGCACTGGCAGCGTCACCACGAGCGCCGCGGCGGCGAGCGGTCCCCAGCTCACCTGCTCGTAGGACAGCATGTTGTAGACCGCGACCGGCAATGTCCGCGTCTCGCGGCTGGCGAGCACCACGCCGAAGACGAAGTTGTTCCACGAGAAGATGATCGACAGGATGAACGCCACGACAATGCCAGGCTTGGCGATCGGCAGCGCCACCAGGCTGAACACCTGCCACGAGCTGGCGCCATCGATATTGGCCGCCTCTTCCAGCTCCATCGGCGTGGTCTCGAAATAGCCGATCATCACCCAGACCACGATCGGCACCGTCACCACCAGGTGGATGATGATCTGCGGCCAAAGCGTACCGAGAATGCCCAGCCACTGGAACAGGAGGAACAGCGGAATGAGATAGGAAAGCCCCGGCGTCATGCGCGCGATCATGATGACGATCGCCGAGCGTTCCGCCTTGAGCCTGGCGATGCCGTAGCCGGCCGGCACGCCGACCCCCAGCGCCAGCAGCGTCGCCGTGCCGGTCACCAGCACCGAGTTCCAGAGATAGAGCAGGAAATTGTTCTCCTCGAACACCTTCGCATAGTTCGACCAGGCGAACCGCTCTGGGATCAGGATCGGCGGATAGGCGCCGTTATCGATCTCGAACTTCAGCGACAGCGAGACCATCCAGAGGAAGAACAGGATCGCCGGCGAGACCAGCACCAGCGCCGCGAAGAACAGGCCCAGCTTGTTGAGCAGCCGCGAGCTCATCTATTTGCCCTCCGCTTCGACCCATTGCGAGCGCTGGCGCAGCATCAGGAGGATGAAGGACAGGGCGACGATGACGATGAAGAAGACCACAGCCATAGCCGAACCATAGCCCATGTCGTAATAGGAGAAGGCGGTGTTGTAGAGATAGATGTTGATCGTTTCCGACGCCGTGCCCGGGCCGCCCTGCGTCATCGCGTAGATGATGTCGAAGCTCTTCAGCGCATCGATCGTACGGATGATGATCGCGATCATCAGGAACGGCGCGATCATCGGCAAGGTGAGATAGCGGAACTGCTGCCAGGCGTTGGCGCCGTCGATCTCGGCGCTCTCGAACGGTTCGCGCGGCACGGAAGCCAGCCCGCCCAGCACGATCAGCATTACCAGCGGCGTCCACTGCCAGGTCTCGACCGCGACCAGTGAAGGAATGACCGTGTTGGCGTTGAAGATCCATTCCTGCGCCGGAATGCCGACCAGCGACAAGAGATAGTTGAGCACGCCGAGCTGCGGATGGAACATCATGGTCCAGACCAATGCCACGGCAACGGGTGTGGCCATCATCGGCATCACGAAGATGCCGCGCAGCAGGCCGCGCAAGGCAAACCCGGCGTCGAAGATGAGGGCGGCGACGGTGCCGAAGAACATCGGCGCGACCACCGACAGGAATGTGTAGGTCAAGGTATGCCAGAGCGATTCCCAGAAGCGCGGATCGCTCGCCAGGCGCAGATAGTTTTCCATCCCGGCAAAGCTTCGCGACTGGCCGAGCGTCCAGCTGTTGACGCTCATCCACAGCGTGAAGGCCCAGGGAAAGACGATCACGGCGCCGACGACGACCAGCGCCGGAATGACGAAAGGCCAGTAGTTGGGAGCCAGCCGGATAGGCTGGCTCTCTTCGATGGCTTGCGTCGTCACCCCTGCGCGTTCTGGGGCGATGGCGGACATCAGCCTTGCTCGCTCCGGTCGAGAACCGGCTGGAACTGCTCGGTGGCCTTCTTCAGCTCGCCAGCCGGATCGGCCCCGGCAATCATGTTGGTCAGTGCCACGCCGTAGATGTCGCGGAACTCGGTGACCGGGATGATGACCGGCAGTGCCAGCCGACTGATGTTGCCGGAGCCGACCACTGCATCGAGCCAGCTCGGCGGCATGGTGACGCCTTCGCGCACTTTGGGGTCCTCCAGCACCGATTTGCGGAACGGCACGCCGGCGCCGGCCTGCAGCAGCCGCGCGCCCATCGCAGGAGACACCGCCCACTGGCAGAACAGATAGGCCGCTTCCTTCTTCGTGCTGGCGGACGTCACGCCGATGCCGTCACCGAATGTGCCCGAGGCATGCGCCTTGGGTCCCTTCGGCATGACGCCATAGCCGACCTTGCCGACCACCCGCGATTTTTCCGGATTTTCCATGGGCGGCGCGAAGCCGACACCGTCGAACCACATGCCGATCTTGCCCTGCAGGAAGGCGGATTGCGCCTCTGCCCAGTTGAAGCCGGTAACGCCGGGAGGCGCGGCCTTGGTCATCAGCCGTTGGTAGAGGCTGGCGGCTTCGATTGCTTCCGGTGACGTGGTGCGCAGCTTGCCGTCGCTGCCGAGCGGCGTCATGTCATAGCCGAGCATCAGCGACGTCCAGACCGGCGTGTTGGCGTTCTTGAGCCCGCGGGCGACGAAACCGAAGGTGTTGCTCGACGGGTCCGTCAGCGCTTCGGCGGCGGCCACCAGCTGCTCGAAGCTCTCGGGGTACTTCACCCCCTTGGCGTCGAACAGCTCCTTGTTCCAGTAAAGGATCCAGTAGTCGACCGAGAACGGCAGCGAGCGCAGCACGCCTTGGCTGTCCTTGGCGAACTGCATGCCGGCCTCGGCGAAGTCGCTTTCGACCAGCCCCGGATCGGTGAGGCTAGGATCGGCAAGGTAGCCGGAAATGTCGGCCAGCCAGCCGCCCTTCTCGAACTGCCGCTTCTGCACATGGTAGCTCAGATGCACGACGTCGAAGCTGGGCTTGCCGGAGCTGAGCTCGATCACCGTCTTCTGGCGCTGCTGCTGTTCGGGCGTCGCCTCCGCATTGACCTTGATGCCGGTCAGCTCCTCGAACTCGGCGAGGTTCTTAAGGATGGTGTCGCTGCGCGGGCTCTTGACCAGATTGACGTCCAGCGTCGCGCCGGCAAAGCGCTTCCAGTCGACGCCCGCAGCGAAGCTCGGCCGAAGACCGGCGAGGCCGGCGGCGGCGAGCGCTGCGGTTCCCTGGAGCAACTGCCTCCTGGTTGGACTGAATGGATTGGACGACATCTCTTCCTCCCGATTGCTGTCGTTGTCGATTGCACCGCGACTATTGCGGGGCGGGTCTTCCTCAAATCTGGAGCGCCAGGCGGCGCGCATTGTCGATGTGCTGGCTGATCGCCTCGACCGCCTTCTGTGGATCGCGTTTCTCCAGCGCATCGATTACCGCGAGATGCTCGCGCATGACCGGCACGACGCGGCCGTCGATGCGGAAACGCTCCTGGTGGATGAGCCTGATCTTCACCGAATTGACCAGATAGGCCTTGGCGATGATCTCGTTGCCCAGCGCACTGATGAACGTGTCATGCATGGCCCAGTCGATGCTCTGGGCCTTGGCTTCCATTTCCGGCGTCGGGATCTGCGCCAGCGCCTGGGCGAGCATGTCCTCGTGTTCGCGCCGCAGGCGCGCAATCTCGGCGTCGGAAGCGTTGACGGCAAACAGCGCGACCGCCTCGCGCTCCATGAACAGGCGGAACTGGAAGGCCTCGCGGATCAGGCTGATGTCGATATGCGCGATCTGCATGCCGCGTTGCGGTATGGTGGTCAGCAGCCCCTCGGCCTCGAGCCGCGGCACGATTTCGCGGATGGCGCCGAGCGGCAGGCCGGTGAAGGCAACCAGTTCGCGCTGCGACACGAACTGGCCCGGCCTGAGGTCGCGAGCCAGCAGATGCCGCGTGAAGCTGGCATAGGCCTTTTCCCTCAGAGTTGCCGGTTCGCTCGTGTCGTCCATGCCGATCAGCGTCCTCCGTCGCTCATGCAGCTTGTGTCGAAAACAGCCTGTCGTAAGCGGCACCAAGCTGCTGCCACTGCTGCAAGGCAACCTCCTGGAGCGGCGGCCGGACCGTCAGCCAGCGTTCGTCGCCGGTCTGGCGCGCCACCATGGCCTTCACCGCCGGAATGACCGGATGCCTGAGCAGTTCGAGGACGAAACCTTCCACGCGGGAATCGTCGCGTCCGCTTTCGATCATGGCGCGAAGCTCGCCGGCGGCGAAATTGGCCATGCCGGAAATCGCGCCCTGGCCGCGGATCCGCACCGCCGGCGCCAGATGCCGTTCGTCGCCGATCAGGATGATCAGGTCGCCATGCGCCTTGAGCAGCGCTTCGCTGTAAGACCAGTCTCCACCGGAATCCTTGACCCCTGCGACCACGCCCGGATACGCGCTGCGCAGCCGGCCGATCAGGTCGAGCGAGAGCTGCACCGTCGTGACCGAGGGGATGTTGTAGAGCAGCATGCCGCGGGCGAGCGGGCCGAGCGCGGCGAACACGGCCGCAAACCAGCCGAACAGGCCGTCGTCGCCGACATTCTTGAAGTAGCTCGGCGGCGCGAGCAGGATGTTGCGGGCGCCGCGCTGCAAGGCCTGGCGGCATTGCTCCGCGGCGTCTTCCGCCGCATCGACCAGCACGCCGGCAACGAGCTGGTCGGCAGCTATGCCCGCCGCAAGCATGGCATCGATGACCGCCGGCCGCTCCGCCGTGCCGACGGAGGCGCCTTCGCCGGTGGTGCCGAACAGCGTCACGCTGCTGCAGCCGGCATCGAGACAGGCCCGAGCATGCGCGGTCATCAGTGGGACGGCAATCCGCCCGGCTGCATCAAAGGGCGTTGTGAGCGCAACCGACAGACCAAAGCGCGAAGCCACCTGCAAAGTCTCCAATTCATCAATCTGCAAGCAGTCGTATCATACTGACATGTTAGTTGTAAACAGAGCCCTCGATCACGCTTGACAGCGGCCGGAAACAATTCAAAGAGCCTGTAGAACCAGTCCCGCCAGCGCCGATGCCGCGAGCGTCGGCAGCATACCGACCTTCAGCTTAAGCATGGCGATCATCGCCGCCGCCGACAGCAGCGCCGCGCGCCAGTCGAGCGAGGAGAAGACCGGGACCTCCACGCCCCAGCCGACGCCCACGACCTTGCCGAAGACGACATGCAGCGCGAACCATAGCGCGAGGTTCATCACCACGCCGACGACAGCTGCAGTGATCGCGCCGAGCGCCGCCGACAGCGCCTTGTTCTGCCGCAGCTGCTCGATGTAGGGCGCGCCGAGGAATATCCAGAAGAAGCAGGGCACGAAGGTGGCCCAGAGCGTCAACGCCGCCCCGAGCGAACCCGCAAGCAGCGGACTGAGCGGGCTGGCGTGACGATAGGCAGCGGCGAAGCCGACGAACTGCAGCACCAGGATCAGCGGCCCGGGTGTCGTTTCGGCAAGCCCTAGTCCGTCGACCATTTCGCCGGGCGAAAGCCAGCCAAATGAGGTCACTGCGGCTTGCGCGACATAGGCGAGAACCGCATAGGCTCCGCCGAAGGTGACGACCGCCATCAGGCTGAAGAAACCGCCTATCTGCGCCCACACGCTGGCCGGACCCGCCAGCACGGCAATCAGCGCCACCGGCCCGAGCCAGACCGGCAGCCAGATGGCGATTACGCGCACCGCATGCCATTTGGTCGGCACGGTGTGGCCGAGCTCGCCGCGCTCGAACATCAGGTCGACCACGCCGCGTCTGTCGGCGGCGGCAGCACTGCCCTTGCCGTGCGCCGAGCCGGAAAACAGCCCTGGTGCAAAACGATTGCCGATCCAACCAATGAGGCCTGCCGCAAACACGATCAGGGGGAACGGCAGCTTGGCAACATAGATGGCGAGGAAAGCCGCCACCGCGATCGCCACCATGACCCGGTTCTTCAGCGCTCGCCTGCCGATGCGGATCACCGCCTCGACGACGACGGCGAGCACCGCCGCCTTGACGCCGAAGAACAGCGCTTCGATGACCGGCGCGTCATTGTAGAGCATGTAGAAGCTGCTCAGGGCGAGCATGACAAACGCGCCCGGCAGCACGAACAATGTGCCGGCGACGAGGCCGCCCGCCGTCCGGTGCAGCAGCCAGCCCACGTAGACGGCAAGCTGCTGCGCCTCGGGACCCGGCAGAAGCATGCAGTAGTTCAGCGCATGCAGGAAGCGCTCCTCGCCGATCCAGCGGCGCTCCTCGACCAGTTCCTTGTGCATCAGCGCGATCTGCCCGGCCGGCCCGCCGAAGGAGAGCAGGCCGATCTTTGCCCACAGCCGCGTCGCTTCGCCGAAGGTCGGTACGGCCGGCACGTCGGCCGGCCGCGCAGTGCCATCCTTGGCAAGGGCAGTCATGGTGCCTTGCCTCCGACCGGCCAGTTATGCGTCTCGTCGGTGGCGTCGCGGCACCAGCGGAAGAAGGCGTCGTAGAGGAGCATGCCGGCTTCGAGCTGCTCGAGATCGTCGCGGAACATGCGCGACAGGCCGAGCGAGGCGGCGAGGAAACCGGCCGCCTGCGGCACGAGGTCGAGCCGCGCCGTGTCTGCCCCGCGCACGATCAGCGCCAGACGATCGAGCGCTTCGATGCGCAGGCCGAATTCCTCGATCATCGTGTCGAAGGTGCAGCGATCGCCGCGATGGCTCCAGAAAACGCCTTCGATGTCGAAGGGAACCGCGGCGAAGCGATCGGCCACCAGAGGCACCTCGGCCGGATCGACGAAGAGGAATACCGCGTCGGGATCGACGAAGCGGCGGATCAGCCAGGGGCAGGCGATGCGATCGACCTTCGGCCGGGAACGGGTGACCCATACGGTGCGGCCCTTCGCGTCGCGCGGCGGGATCGCGCCGGCCGCGACCAGCGGCGCCTTGGCGGCGGCCCAGGCCTCGAAGCCGCCTTCGAGGGACTCCGCCGGAATGCCTTCATGGCGCAGCCAAGCGGCGACGCCTTGCGAGAGTTTTTCCCCCCGCTGGCAGATGACGACGGCCCTTGATCCGGAGAACTCGGTCGCCCAGGTCGAGACGGTTCTGTAGTCGCGCCGGTAAGAAGCCGGCAGCAGCCGCGGATCGGCTTGATAATCCTCATCGATGCGCACGTCGATGAGAACCGGCGCATCCGGCAGGCCGACGAGACGGGCAAGCTGCGGAACGGTGATTGCGGTAGTTGACGGCATGGCGTCCACCTCCTGAACGAAGAGAGTTTGGACGCGATCGTTGGGCTGACGCCTCACGGGGTCGTCGCGGGGAACCCCTTGCCAGGATGCTGGATCGCCCGCCGCCGATTGTCAAGAATCCAATTGTCAAAGGAAGACGAAGCCTCCGCCCCGCCCTCCCATCGCGAACGCCGTTTCGCTTACTGCGCTGTCCAGCCGCCATCCATCGGCAAGGTCGTGCCGGTCATCTGCCTGGCGGCGTCCGAGCAAAGGAACAGCGTCAGCGCCGCAAGCTCCTCGACGGTGACGAACTCCTTGGTCGGCTGCGCGGCAAGCAGCACGTCGTGCTTGACCTGCTCCTCAGTCATGCCGCGCGCCTTCATCGTGTCGGGGATCTGCTTCTCGACCAGCGGCGTCCAGACATAGCCGGGAGCGATCGCGTTGACGGTGATGCCGTCCTGCGCCACTTCCAGCGCCACCGTCTTGGTCAGGCCGGCAATGCCGTGCTTGGCCGAGACATAGGCCGACTTGAACGGCGAGGCGACCAGCGCATGCGCCGAGGCCGTGTTGATGATGCGGCCCCATTTGCGCTGCTTCATGCCGGGCAGCGCCGCCTTGATGGCATAGAAGGCGGCAAGCAGGTTGATGCGGATGATGGCTTCCCACTTGTCGTCCGGAAATTCGTCGATCGGCGCGACATGCTGGATGCCGGCATTGTTGACCAGGATGTCGAGGCTGCCGAACGCCTCCTCGGCCTCGCGCACCATGGCGGTGACCGCCGTGCCGTCCATCATGTTGGCGCCCGAATAGCGGCACTTGACACCGAAATCCTTCTCGATGCCGGCGCGCTCCTGCTCGATCGCCGCAGCATCGCCCAGGCCGTTGATGGTGACGTTGGCACCCTCGGCGGCAAAGGCGCGGGCGATTGCCAGGCCGATGCCGCTGGTCGAGCCGGTGACGAGCGCATTCTTCGAAGACAGGGAACCCATGGGAGATCTCGCGACAGGTGGGAGGGGCTGTAGGCGCACATAGTTTGTGCATCGCAACATAACAATGCCATGACCATATGTCGCTGCGATTACAATGTTGTGATGCTGTCAGGGGGCCTGGGAGCTGGCGAACGAAGGGATGACATGGCACTGTCATGGTGCCGTGCAACATACTCTTCCTGCGCGTTTCGCGTGTGTCATTCCTGAATCGATGGGTGAACAGCTTGGAAATCGCCGATGTCGTCAAGCGCGCCTATGCGATGCCGCTCACCAACCCTTCCTTCCCGCCCGGCCCCTATCGTTTCTTCGACCGCGAATACATCATCATCACCTACCGCACGACGCGCGAAGCGTTGGAGGCGGTGGTGCCGGCGCCGCTGGAGATCGATGAGCCGCTGGTCAAGTACGAGTTCATCCGCATGCCTGATTCGACTGGCTTCGGCGATTATACCGAGACCGGCCAGGTGATCCCGGTGCGCTTCGGAGGACAGCATGGCGGCTATGTCCATTCCATGTATCTCGACGACGACGCGCCGATCGCCGGCGGCCGCGAGCTCTGGGGTTTCCCCAAGAAGCTCGCCAGCCCCAAGATCGTGCATGAGGGCGAGGTGGTGGTGGGCACCCTGCACTATGGCAGCGTTCTGTGCGCCACCGGCACCATGGGTTACAAGCACCGCGAGGCCGACCACGATTCCGTGCTCGCCTCGCTCGCCGCGCCCAACTTCCTCATCAAGATCATCCCGCATGTCGACGGCTCGCCGCGCATTTGCGAGCTGGTTCGCTACTACCTCACCGATGTGACGCTGAAGGAAGCCTGGACGGCGCCCGCCGCGCTCGACCTTCGGCCTCATGTCATGGCCGATGTGGCCAAGCTGCCGGTGCTCGAGGTCGTCTCGGCCGTCCACTTCACCGCTGACCTGACGCTCGGGCTGGGCGAGGTCGTCCACGACTATCTCACCGATCGCGACCGGTACGCCGCCAGCGCAATCCAGCCGGAGAAGGCTCGTGCTTGAACGCACCCGCAACAAGGCGGTCGCCGCCACCATCGAGGAAATAACGGCGCAATATGACCGCATCGCCCTGGTCTTCCAGGGCGGCGGCGCGCTCGGCGCCTATCAGGCCGGCGTCTATCAGGCGCTTTCCGATGCCGGCTGCGAGCCGACCTGGCTCTCCGGCGTTTCGATCGGCGCGATCAACGCCTCGATCATCGCCGGCAATGAGCCGAGCCGTCGCCTGCAGCGGCTGGAGCAGTTCTGGCAGACGGTCTCCGGCCGCAAGATCTGGGCCTACACTCCGGAAGGCGACATCTACCGCGACATCCGCAACCGCTCCTCGTCGTGGATGACAATGATGATGGGCCAGCCCGGCTTCTTCAAGCCGCGCAGTCCCAATCCCTGGTTCCAGCCGCCCGGCGCCGATGGCGCCACCAGCTTCTACGACACCGCCGAACTGAAGGACACGCTGGAGAGCGTGATCGATTTCGATGTGCTCAACGACGGCAAGAAGCGGTTGAGCGTCGGCGCGGTCAATGTGAGAACCGGCAACTTCGTCTATTTCGACACCGACAAGGTGCGCATCGGGCCGGAGCACATCATGGCGAGCGGCGCGCTGCCGCCGGCCTTCCCCTCGATCCGCATCGAGGGCGAATATTACTGGGACGGCGGCATCGTCTCCAACACGCCGCTGCAATATCTGCTCGACCAGGAGGAGGACCGCTCCTCGCTGGTGTTCCAGGTCGATCTCTTCAGCGCCCGTGGCGCGCTGCCGCGCGGCATGGCCGACGTGCTGTCGCGCCACAAGGACATCATGTATTCCAGCCGCACGCGCCAGAACACCGACAATTTCCAGCGCATCCATGCGCTCAAGATGAAGCTGCTCGATGCCCTCAAGCGCGTGCCGCCGGATCAGCTCAGGGACGGCGAGAGAGAACTGATCGCCGACTATTCCGACGCCGGCGTGGTCAACATCGTCCACCTGATCTACCAGCACAAAGGCTACGAAGGCCACGCCAAGGACTATGAGTTCTCGGGCACCTCGATGCGCGAGCACTGGGAGATGGGCCTGGAGGACACCGAGCGCACGCTGCGCCACAAGCAGTGGCTGATGCTGCCCACCAATGTCGAAGGCGTCACCATCCACGACCTGCATCGCGAAGACCCGACGTAGCCAGCCCTGCGACGCAGCTTTTCACCGGTATCATATTTGTTGGCAGTGAGAATCCAGTCGTTCGATCGACCGGATCGACCTCCGAGATTGACGAAGCCCTCCCTCGCGTCGTCATCCACGGGCGGAGCAGCCGCGAAGCGGCGTCGCGGAGACCAGAGGATCCATTCCGTGATCTGGCGCGAAGGTAAAGGCTGCGCAGAACAGAGGTCGTTCTGCAGTGCCGTGACGCTTATAGGTCACGGAATGGATCCTATGGTCTGCGCTGCGTCGCTTCGCTCCTTGCTCCGCCATAGGATGACGACGCGATGGGCGCTTCGGCTATCTCCGATGCGCCTCCGTCGACACAATAAATACATCCCGTGAGACTTGTGTCCCGGCTTTACCCAAAGAAAAAGTCAGCGCCGACGACCGGCGCTGCCTTTTGTTGGGCCCCCCTCATATGATGAGTTGAAGGTCAAGGGGGTTGTGGCGCCATTTTGTGATCCTTTGTGTTGTCGACGGTATCCAGTTGCGCCCATTGTCAGTACCGGCAGGCCACGCCTCACCTGTACCACCTCATATCCGGTCGCCGCTCGGAGGCGGCTGCACCACAATCCCGCGTGCGGGGGCTGGGCTCAGGAGAACGGGACCATTCTTTGGAGCGGCGCTTGAAGCCATGGGGGGCTTCGGTCCGTTCGCCTGGATCCGTCAGGGCTGCTCAGGCCCCGAGGATTGAGTTGATCAAAAGGCTGCTCAGGCCCTGGCCATGACGGCTCCCTCGAGCACGACACCGTTGGTCACATATTTCCACAAGGCGACGAGCAGTTTTCGCGCCAGCGCCACGATCGCGACCTTCTTGCCGCGCCCGCCGCTCATGC